>NZ_QGSY01000316.1 GCF_003857035.1 Micromonospora arida | reverse complement strand
CTCCGCCACCCACCACGCCGCCGCCGACCACCACACCTCCGCCGGCTGGCTGGCCGACACCCACCGGCAGCCAGAAGGTGGACGCCACGATCCCGGTCTCCGGCTCTTTCGACGGTGGGCTCAAGCGCTACTACGGCATCGGTGACGGCGGGCAGAGCGAGAGCCAGGACCCGATGTTCGAGCTGGCCGCCGGCGCCACCCTGCGCAACGTGATCATCGGCGCCCCGGCCGGTGACGGCGTGCACTGCGAGGGCAACTGCACCCTGATCAACGTCTGGTGGGAGGACGTCGGCGAGGACGCGGCGACCTTCCGCGGCGGCACCACGTACACAGTCGACGGCGGCGGGGCCCGCTCCGCCAGCGACAAGGTCTTCCAGCACAACGGCTCGGGCACCGTCTACATCAAGAACTTCCGGGTGGAGAACGCCGGCAAGCTCTACCGCGCCTGCGGCAACTGCTCCACGTCGTACCAGCGGCACGTGGTGATCGACAACGTGATCGTCCGGAACACCGACGCGATCGCCGGCATCAACACCAACTGGGGCGACACCGCCCGGTTCAGCCGGATCACCATCGTCGGTGACCCGGACCGGGAGACCTCGATCTGCGTGAAGTACAAGGGCGTGCCGAAGGGCAGCGAGCCCACCGAGATCGGCGAGGGCGCCGACGGCGTCAACTGCCTCTACTCGCCCTCGGACATCACCTACCAGTAGACCGGCACGGCGGCACCCCGCGGACCGCCCGGTCCGCGGGGTGCCGTCACCTCAACCCATCAGGGGTACGCCGGAGACGTCGACAGTGTCCGGATACTTCAGCCCGGCACCGGTGTTGAGCACCACCACCCGTTCGCCGGCCCTGATCCACCCGCCCGCACGCAGTTGCCGGGCCGCCGTCAGGCAGGCCGCCCCCTCCGGGCAGAGCAGCAGCCCCTCCCGGGCGGCGAAGTCCCGCAGATCGGCCAGGATGTCCGCGTCGTCGACGGCGACTGCCGTGCCGGAGGACTCCCGCAGCGCCGCCAGGATCAGCTCGTCGCCCAGTGGGGCCGGCACGGTGATGCCGAACGCCACAGTGTGCGCGTCCGCCCACGGTTGCGCCCGATCCTCGCCGGCCGCGAAGGCCCGCACGATCGGGGCGCAGCCGGTGGACTGCACCGCCACCAGCCGGGGCAGCTTGTCGCCGATCCAGCCCAGCTCGCGCAGCTCGTGCAGCGCCTTGTGGATGCCGATCAGGCCGACCCCGCCGCCGGTCGGATAGATGATCACGTCCGGCGTCTGCCAGCCGAGCTGCTCGACGATTTCGTACCCCATCGTCTTCTTGCCCTCCAGCCGGTAGGGCTCGCGCAGCGTGCCGGCGTCGAAGATCGCCCCGTTCGACTCCGCGATCAGCTCGGCCACCCGCCGACCGGCGTCGCCGATCAGCCCGTCGATCAGGCGCAGGTCGGCACCGGCGGCGACGCACTCGCGCCGGCAGATGCTCGGCGCCTCCAGCGGCATGACGATGGTCGCGCCCATGCCGGCCCGCGCGGCGTACGTGGCCCAGGCCGACCCGGCGTTGCCGTTGGTGGGCATCGCGATCCGCTCGACGCCCAGCTCGCGGGCCCGACTCACCCCGACCGCCGCGCCCCGGGCCTTGAACGAGCCGGTCGGGATCAGCCCCTCGTCCTTGACCATCAGGTCCGTGATGCCGATCTCGGTGCCGTACGCCGGAGCCCGCAACAGCGGCGTCCAGCCCTCACCCAGCGTGGTGACGTGCCGAGGATCGGCGACCGGCAGCACCTCCCGGTAGCGCCACAGGTCGGCCGGGCGCAGCGGAAAGCGTTCCGGGGTGACCGCCTTCGCCACAGCCGGCAGGTCGTAGCGGGCCAGCAGCGGCGATCCACACTCGCAGAGATTCTGTAACCGGTCGGCGGCGTGCTCCTTGCCGCAGCGCGGGCAGTCCAGGTGAGTCAGGTACACGTCGCTCCTCGCCGTCACACCGCGTCGATGCTCTGCCAGTGCCGGCTGCGCCGCCCCGGCTGGTAGACCGAGTCCAGTCGCTTGGCGACCACGCCCGGCAGGCCCTGTTCCCGCCCGGCACGCAGGGCCTCGTCGCCCGCCCCCGGGAACCACGGCGGAGTCTGCGTACCGGACAAGACCAGCCCATCGAGCAGCTCCCGGCGTTGCGCGTACGGCACGTCGACGCTGCTCACGCCCTCCAACCACAGCAGGTCGACGATCAGGTACTGGGCGCCGGCGGGGACCCGGCTGCCGGTGGCCGGCCGGACCGGGCGGACCCGCCCGGCACCGTCGATGCGGACCAGCACACCGTCGAGCACCGCCTCGGTGGGCGCGAGCGCCTCGGCCATCGCGCGCAGCCACGGATACCCGCCGGTGATCTCCTCGTCGGTCTCGGAGAGCAGCCGCAGCCGCCCGCCGGAGACGTACGCCGTCGCCCGGACGCCGTCCCAGCGCAGCTCGTACCCCCAGGCGGCGCGGTCGCGGGGGAGCCCGGCGGCGGGCGTGCTGTGCATCGGTCGGACCAGATCCGGCATCGGCGTCCAGCCCGGCGGCGCGGGGTCGGTGCGGCGGACCATCCAGTCCCGTCCTCCGGTGGCGAAGAGGACGTAGCGGCCGGCGGTCCGCTCACCGGAGAGCGTCACGATCACCTCGTCGTCGCGCCACTTCTCGCAGCGGTAGGTGCCCCGGTCGTGGATCAGCATCCGGCCGCCGCCGTACTCACCGGCGGGGATCTCACCGGCGAAGTCGAGGTACTCCATCGGGTGGTCCTCGGTGTGCACGGCAAGGTGGTTGCGACCCGGATCGCGGGGCAGACCGCGCGGCACCGCCCAGGACGCGAGCACCCCCTCGTGCTCCAGGCGCAGGTCCCAGTGCAGGCTGCGGGCGTGGTGCTGCTGGATGACGAAGCGGGCGGCGTCCGCGTCGGGGCCGGCCGGCGGCGGGCTCTCCGACGGCACCGGCTCGGGTGTGCGGGCCACGTCCCGCCGTCGCCGGTACTCGTCCAGCCGGTCGGTCACACCCGTATTCTCCGGCAAACCGGACCGGTGCGCTGGATGCCGGAGTGTCCGGTTCGCTCGGCAGCCGAGGGCGCGGAGGGGTAGAACGGACCTCATGGACCTCACCGACCAGCCCGCCGCCCTGCTCCCCGGTGACGTGCGGATGCCCCTGCTCGGCTTCGGCACCTGGCAGGCCACCGGCCAGGCCGGCTACGACGCCGTGCTGGCCGCGCTCGACACCGGCTACCGGCACCTCGACACCGCCACGGTGTACGGCAACGAGCGGGAGGTCGGCCGGGCGGTGCGGGAGAGCGGGCTGCGCCGGGAGGACCTCTTCATCACCACCAAGCTCCCGCCGGACCGGGTGGGCCGGGAGCGCGCGACGCTGGAAGCCAGCCTGGAGGCGCTCGGCGTCGAACACGTGGACCTCTGGCTGATCCACTGGCCGCCGTCGTCGCCGGGGGACAGCATCCCGCTCTGGCGCGAGCTGCTCGCCGCCCGGGACGAGAACCTCGCCCGGGCGGTCGGGGTGAGCAACTACAGCACTGCGGAGATCGACGAGCTGATCCAGTCCACCGAGGAGAACCCGGCGGTCAACCAGATCCGGTGGAGCCCGTCGCTGTACGACCGGCAGCGGCACGCCGAGCACCGGGACCGGGGCGTGGTGCTGGAGGGGTACAGCCCGTTCAAGACCAGCGACCTCAGTGACCCGGTGCTGACCAGGATCGCCGGCGCGCACGGCGTCTCCCCGGCGCAGGTGGTGCTGCGTTGGCACATCGACCACGAGATCGTGGTGATTCCGAAGTCGGTGACCCCGGAGCGGATCACCGCGAACTTCGACGTCTTCCACTTCGCGCTCACGGCGGAGGAGATGCGCGACATGGACGCGCTCGGCGAGGTCTGATTCGGCGGTTTCCTTCAGCCGGCGACCTAGCAATGAAGGGTATCGACATCGACGTACGTGACGGTATAGCGTGCCCGTCATCACGATCGTCGATCCGTTCGTGTCCCCTGTCGCTGGAGGATCGCCATGGCCCGCTCACCGTCCATCCGTCTGCGCCGCCGAGGGGTGCTCGGCACCCCCGCCCTGGTGGTCGCCGCGCTGACAGTCGTCGCCCGACCCGCCTCGGCC
Organism: Micromonospora arida; assembly: GCF_003857035.1. Taxonomy (GTDB): domain Bacteria; phylum Actinomycetota; class Actinomycetes; order Mycobacteriales; family Micromonosporaceae; genus Micromonospora; species Micromonospora arida. Next base: position 35,185 of record NZ_QGSY01000316.1, on the reverse strand, counting down.
AGCGCCGCGCCGAAGGCCGAGTGCCTCGCCGACCTGCTCCAGGACGCCTGATGGCCACCATTCCCTGGCTGGTGGACGTGCTGCGCGCCGCCGGGGTCCAGGTCGTCGTCGAGGGTGACTGGCTCAACCGGATGAGGCCCGGGTCCTTCGACCCGATCGGGGTGCTCTGGCACCACACCGCCGCGACCTCCAGCGCCAGCAACCCGCACCCGGCGCTCAACATCTGCATCAACGGCCGGTCGGATCTGGCCGGCCCGCTCTGCCAGGCGCTCGTCGACTACAACGGCGTCTTCCACGTCATCTCGGCCGGCCGGTGCAACCACGCCGGGGCCAGCGGCGGCAGTGGGCCGATCCCGGCCGGAGACGGCAACACCCTGATGATCGGGTGGGAGATCGACTACAACGGCGTCAACCAGGAGATGACCGCCGCGCAGTACAACGCCTCGATCGCCGCCACCGCGGCCGTGCTCACCCGGCTGGGCCGCAACAGCAGCTACGCCCGGGGGCACCGGGAGACCAGCACCTCCGGCAAGATCGACCCGTCGTTCATCGACCTGAACGTCATGCGCGCCGACGTGGCCGCGAAGATGTCCGGCGGGAACCCACCGGCGTGGTCCTCCATCGTGGACAACACCACCGCCGGCCGGTTCACCGCCAGCGCCAACTGGGGTGTGTCGACGTACTCGGCGCAGCGGTACGGCGCCGACTACCGGTACGCGGAGCCGGTCGCGGCCAGTGACGCCGCCTGGTACAAGTTCAACGTCCCGGCCACCGCCAACTACCGGGTCGACGCCTGGTGGCCGGCGACCTCCGGATACAACGGTGCCGCCCCGTACATCGTCGCCACGACCACCGGCAACCGGACGGTCGTCGTCGACCAGCGGGCCACCGGCGGGCAGTGGCGGTCCCTCGGCACGTTCACACTGCCGGCCGGGGACGCCAACCGGGTGGCGGTGAGCCGGTGGAGCAACGCCACCGGTCTGATCGTCGCCGACGCCGTCCGCCTCACCCGCGTCTGACCTCGCCGCCCGCCGGTCCCGCCCGGTCCTGGCCGGGCTTGATCGACTCGGCTTTCCGGAAGTCGGGGTGTCCCACGTGCGAGGATGCCCCGACTTCAAGGAACCCGAGTGGATCTTTTGAGTGGTGGGGGCGCGACCGCGTGGTCGCGCCCCCACGACAGTTCACGAGCGGGAGCAGTTCGCCCCGTTGAGCGAGAAGCTGGTCGGCGACGAGTACGACCCGTTCAGGGTGCCCTGGTAGCCGAAGCTGGCCGTGCCTCCAGGTGCGATCGACCCGTTGTGGCCGACGTTACGGGCGGTCACCGCGGAGCCGCTCTGGCTCACCGTGGCGTTCCACGCGTTGGTGACCGTCTGCCCGCTGGGCAGGCTGTAGTTGAGCGTCCAGCCGTTTATCGCGCTGGAACCGGTGTTGGTGACCTGCACGTCGGCAGTGAAGCCGTTGCCCCACGAGTTGGCCGTGTACTTCACCGCGCAGCTCGCGCCACCGCCCGGCGGCGGGGTCGTCGGCGGCGGGGTGGTGGGGTTGCCGCCGCCGTTGACGTTCGCCGAGAACGAGGTCACCGCGAGGCCGACGCCACCCTGCCACGGCTCGAAGCCGGCCTGGATGCTGGTCAGGTACCAGGAGTTGGTGATCGCGCCCCGGTTGCGCGTGTCGTTGATGAAGTCCAGCACGCTGAAGTTCAGGCTGGAGATCGCGGACGACGCGACGTAGGAGATGACGTTGTTGGAGCCGTTGCTGCCCCGCCAGACCTCCCAGGTGCGCCCGGCCAGGTTCGTCGTGCCGACGACCGAGCCGATGGGCTGGATCGGGCCCTGCCGGTTGAGCCAGATCATGATCTCCATCTGGTTCACCCCGTCCCGCTTGGGCGACGGGTCCAGCCAGATGTCGTACGACGCGTTGTAGGTGGCGCCGCTGACGTAGCGGTAGGAGATGCTGCTGGTGGCGCTGCTGATCTGGCTCACCTGGATCGGCAGGTTCGTGCCGGGGGAGCAGTTGGTGTAGTGACAACCGAAGAACACCGACGGGTACGCCGTGGGCGCCCCGTTGGTGGGGCTGCTGCCGTTCAGAGTGGTGATCTCGAAGCCGTTGTTGGTGGCGTTGATGCACTGCTGGGCGGTGGTGCCCCAGCGGTTGTTCTGCACCACGTAGCGGCCCTGGATGACGGTCGAGCCGTACTGTTCGCAGATCTGGGTGTCGGCGGAGGCGCTGCCGCCGAGGGCTACTGCCACCAGCGAACTGGCGACCAGCAACCCGGCGGCGGCCAGGGCCCGAAGTTGACGTTTCATGACACTCCTTGACTCGGCGCGTGCCGGGCGCCGGATGTGGTGGGGCAGTGCGGGAGCGCTCCCACACTCAACGACACATTTACATGTCTGAAACTGGTACGCAACCGTCCGGGTCGAACTGGTGAATTGTGAGGATTGCCATCTCCCGCCGGACGGCTGGCTGCGGACGGCCAGCCAAGCGGCGCGGGTCGCCGACGGGCGGCGGGGTGCGGACCGATTGGGCCTGGTGTGCGCCGATCGCTCCGAGTAGCGTGTTGCCTCCAACGCGTGCCGCTCCCCCTCCGGAGGCGTACACCACCATGGGTGGCTCCCCCCTGCGCATCCTCGTCGTCGGCGCGGGCATCGCCGGCCTGGCCGTGGCCCGGGCGCTGCGCCTGGCAGGCTTCCGGCCCGACGTCACCGACAAGTTGCCGCCGGGGGAGTCCACCGAGACCGGTCTCTACCTGCCCGGCAACGCCGCCCGCGCGCTACACCGGCTCGACCTGCACGACCCGGTCCGGCCGATCGGGCAGGTGATCCGTCGGCAGCGGTTCTTCGACGCCGCAGGCGCGCAACTCTGCGAGGTCGACCTCGACGCCCTCTGGGCCGGCGTCGGCGAGTGCCGGGCGCTACCCCGGGCCGACCTGCACCGGGTGCTGCTCAGCGGTGCCGGCGGCGCCGTCCGGCACGGCGCCGAGGTCCGCACCCTGGACCTGCTCCCGGGCGCGGTTGGCGTCACCTTCACCGACGGCACCACCACGGAGTACGACCTGGTCATCGGCGCCGACGGGCCACGCTCCTCGGTCCGCGCCCTGGCCGCGCTCGGTGGGCCGCCACGCCCGGTCGGGCAGGTGGTCTACCGGGCCGTCCTGCGCGACGGTCCACCGGTCACCGAGTGGACCGCACTGCTCGGCCAGCGCTCCGGGTTCCTGATGGTGCCGATCGGGGCCGGGCGGCTGCACCTCTACGCCGACGAGGCCGGCACCGAGGAACCCGCCGACCCTCTCGCACGGCTGCGGGACCTCTTCGCCGACTACCGCGGCCCGGTACCCGAGGTGCTGTCGGCCCTCGACGAGGTGCATGTCGGGATCACCGACGAGGTGGAGTTGGGCCGCTGGTACCGAGGCCGTGTCCTGCTGGTCGGCGACGCCGCGCACGCCACCGCGCCGACGCTGTCGCAGGGTGCGGCCATGGCCCTGGAGGACGCCGTGGTGCTGGCCGAGTCGCTGCGTGCCGCCAACAGCGTGGAGGCGGCGCTCGTGGCGTACGAGAGTCGTCGCCGTCCGCGTACCCGATGGGTGCGGGACCGGACCCGGGACCGCAACCGGACCAGGGACGTGCCGCCGGCGCTGCGGGACCCGCTGCTGCGCGGACGCGGCGACCGGATCTTCGGAGAGCACTACCGGCTCCTGCTCGGCCCGCTGTAGACCCGTAGTAGATCGTGTCACGCCACCCCACGCGGCGCTGCGACCTGCCGGGGACTATCCTCCTTGCGGATGACGGCCCGCCGATAACCAGCGTGTGCCGAGCGGGACAACCGAGAACCGGAGGCCACTCGTGACCACCGTCGCACCCAAGCCGGTCGTGACCCGGCCCTGGCCGGTCCGGGAGCCGGTCAAGGGGTCGGCCATCGCGCGGCTGCTGCGAACCACGGACGCGAAGCAAATCGGGATCATGTACATGGTCACCGCGTTCGTGTTCTTCATGATCGGTGGCCTGATGGCCCTGGTCATGCGTGCTGAGCTGGCCCGACCCGGGCTGCAGTTCCTGTCGCCCGAGCAGTACAACCAGCTCTTCACGATGCACGGCACGATCATGTTGCTGTTCTTCGCGACGCCGATCGTGTTCGCATTCGCGAACTACATCGTGCCGATCCAGATCGGCGCGCCTGACGTCTCCTTCCCCCGACTGAACAGCTTCGCCTACTGGCTGTATCTGTTCGGCGGGACGATGGCGACCGCCGGATTCATCACCCCGGGTGGCGCCGCTGACTTCGGCTGGTTCGCGTACGCGCCCCTGAGCAGCGTCGAGCACTCGCCGGGCGTCGGCGCCAACATGTGGATCATGGGTCTGGCCATCTCCGGCCTGGGCACCATCCTCGGCGCCGTGAACATGATCACCACGGTGCTGACCCTGCGCGCGCCCGGCATGACCATGTTCCGGATGCCGATCTTCACGTGGAACATCCTGGTCACCAGCCTTCTGGTGATCCTGGTCTTCCCGCTGCTGGCCGCCGCGCTCTTCGCGCTCGCCGCGGACCGCATCCTCGGCGCGCACGTGTACGACCCGGCAACCGGTGGGCCGATGCTCTGGCAGCACCTGTTCTGGTTCTTCGGGCACCCCGAGGTCTACATCGTGGCGTTGCCGTTCTTCGGCATCATCAGCGAGGTCATCCCGGTCTTCTCCCGCAAGCCGATCTTCGGCTACAAGGGTCTGGTCGCCGCGACCGTCGCGATCGCCGCGCTCTCCATGAGCGTCTGGGCGCACCACATGTTCGCGACCGGCCAGGTGCTGCTGCCGTTCTTCAGCTTCCTGAGCTACCTGATCGCCGTGCCGACCGGTATGAAGTTCTTCAACTGGATCGGCACCATGTGGCGGGGCCAGATCAGCTTCGAGACGCCCATGCTCTGGGCGGTCGGCTTCCTGGTCACCTTCCTCTTCGGTGGTCTCACCGGTGTGCTGCTGGCCAGCCCGCCGATCGACTTCCACGTGTCGGACTCGTACTTCGTGGTGGCGCACTTCCACTACGTGCTCTTCGGCACCATCGTGTTCGCGGTCTTCGCGGGCATCTACTTCTGGTTCCCGAAGATGTTCGGCCGGATGCTCGACGAGCGCCTGGGCAAGGTGCACTTCTGGCTCACCATGATCGGCTTCCACACCACGTTCCTGGTGCAGCACTGGCTCGGCAACGAGGGCATGCCCCGTCGGTACGCCGACTACCTGCCCAGCGACGGCTTCACCACGCTGAACATGATCTCCACGATCGGCGCGTTCATCACCGGTATCTCCACGCTGCCGTTCATCTACAACTGCTGGAAGTCGTACAAGACCGGTCCGGTGGTCGAGGTGAACGACCCCTGGGGCCACGGCAACTCGCTGGAGTGGGCGACCAGCAGCCCGCCGCCGCTGCGCAACTTCGACCGGATGCCCCGGATCCGTTCCGAGCGGCCGGCGTTCGACGCGAAGTTCCCGGAGTTGGCGGCCGGTGGCCAGAGCCTGGCCGGCCCGCCGGAGGGTGGCGCCAAGCCGCTCACCAGCGAGTCGGACGGCGGAGCCAGCTACCGCGAGGACACCGCGAGCGACGTCGACCGGCACTGACGCTCAAGCTCAGCAGTACGACGGGCGCCGCCCCCGGGACACCGGGAGCGGCGCCCGTCGTCATGTCCAGCCCACCGTCTCCTACTGCTCGCCCTCGTCGCGGCCGCTCCCCATCGCTTCCTCCAGGCCCGCTCGGCGTCGGCCCGGTCCGGCCTGGTCTGGCGTCGGCGTGGCCCGCCCGGCGTCGGCGTAGCTCCGGGGCAGGCCATGTCCCTAGTGAGCGTGATGTCTGTGAGTCATCACAATGACTCACAGACATCACGCTCACTGGCGTGTATGCCTGCCGGCTGTCGGGCGGACACCGCGATCTGCAGTCGTCGCGGCACGCCCCCAGGCCGCCGAATCTGGGCCCGGCCGTTAGCGGGCGGCGGGAGTGAGGTCGACCTCGACGGGCTGCGGGGTGGCCGCGTCGGCGTTGCGGCGGCGGCGCAGCTCGATCGGGAGCACCACCAGGGTGACCAGCGCGCCGAGCGCACCGGTCACCACGAAGCCCCAGAGTGGCGCGCTGGCGTCGATCACCGCGCCGGCGAGCGGTGCGCCGACCGCGATGCCGACGGTGACCGCGGAGCCGTGCAGACCCATCGCCTCACCGCGTACCTCGGCCGGAACCAGGCGGCTGACCGCGTCCGAGCCGGCGGCGATGGTCGGCGCGCAGAGCGCGCCGGCGGGGATCAGCGCCAGGCACAGCAGCCACCAGTGCGCACCGCCCAGCCCCACCGGAATGGTGCACAGGGCCAGTGCGGCGGTCAGCGCCAGCGGGGAGAACGAGCGGTGCACGGCCCCGTACGCGAAACCGCCGGCCAGCGAGGCGACCGCCCAGATGGCCAGGACCGCGCCGGTCCACCCGACCTCGCCGCTGGCCCGCAGGACGGCGACCACCGCCACGTCGGTGCCCCCGAGCACCAGGGTCGCGGCGGCGCTGAGCGCCAGGACCGCGAGCAGTCGGGGGGTCAGCCACTCCCGGCGCGGCACCCGGCGTTGGGGGCCGGTGGGCTCGGTGGCCTCCCGGATCGGTGGGTTGACCATCCACAGGGCGATCCCGGCGGCGACGATGCCGCCACCGACCAGATACATGGTGGTCTGCGCGGAGATCGCGGTGACCAGGGCCACCGCCAACGCGGGGCCGATCATGAAGGACAGCTCCACCGACATCGAGTCCAGTGCGTAGGCCGGGCGGCGTTGGTCCTCGGGGACCAGCGCGGCGATCGACTGACGGACCACGGAGAAGATGGGTAGGGCCAGGGAGCCGGCCACGAACGCGGCCGGAAGGAGCACGGGGTACGTCAGCGACGGCGCGGTGGACCAGAAGATCGCCTCGGCGATGGCGGTGAGCACCAGGACCGGGCGCAGTCCACGTCGGTCCACGAGTCGGCCGAGCAGCGGCCCGCCGATCGCCGCGCCCACGGTCACCGCCGCACCCACCAGGCCGGCCGCCCCGTAGCCCCGATCAAGATCGAGCACCACGTGGAAGGTCAGCGTCACCCCGGTCGCGGTGAGCGGGATGCGGGCGAGGACGGCAACCAGTAGCAGCGACCGCAGGCCGGGCAGGGCGAGCGCCCGCCGGTAAGGCTTCATGTTCACGTGGGTCCGTACCTCCGGCGACATCCTCGACCGGCGCCGGCCCCTTGGCCAACCAATTAGCGCCTCATGCGGCCCTGATCACAGGCTGGCCATGCATGATCACCCCGGCGCCCTCCATGGCGCGCAGGGCCACGTCGGTGGTCGCCGGGGCGACGGCGGCGGTCAACTCCAGCAGCACGGTGGTGGCGAAACCCTCCCGGGCGGCGTCCAGCGCGGTCGCCCGGACGCAATGGTCCGTGGCGATGCCGACCACGTCGACCCGGTCCACGTCGCGCCGGCGCAGCCAGTCGGCCAGGCACTCGCCGTCGTCCGCATGCCCCTCGAAACCGGAGTACGCCGCCGCGTGCTCGCCCTTGTGGAAGATCGCCTCGACCCGGGCGGTGTCCAGCTCCGGGTGGAACTCCGAACCGCTGGTGCCGACCACGCAGTGCCGGGGCCAGGACTCCACGAAATCCGGCGGATCGCCGAAGTGGGCACCCGGGTCGACGTGGTAGTCCTTGGTGGCGACCACGTGCGTCCACCGGTCCGGCTCGGTGGCGAGTAACCGGGAGATGCCGGCGGCCACCCCTGCGCCGCCGGCGACGGCCAGCGAGCCGCCCTCGCAGAAGTCGTTCTGCACGTCCACGATGATCAGCGCGTTGGCCATCGGGGGTTCCTCTCTCCGCACGGTCGGTCGGTGGCGCTCGGGGATGACTCAGCCAGCGGGTACGACGGTGACCGGCACGGCCGGGTCGCCGGCCGAGAGCTTCAGTCCCTCCCACGGGATGGAGATCAGACACTCCCGCAGGTGCTCCCGTGACTCGTCGAGGGTGGGCAGCGGCACCGACTCACCGGCGACCACGTACGACTGCTGGAGCAGGCGGTCGTTGGGCTGCCGGTCGGGAACGCCCTGCGGGACGATGACCTCCTCGGTGGCGGTGCCGGTCGGCTTGTGCCGACGGACCGCGACCTTCCGGCCGCCGATGGTCGCCTTGTGCTCGGAGCGCTTCACCACCGGCCGTCCCTCGACCTCGACCAGTTTGTAGACCAGCCCGGCGGTCGGTGCCCCGGAGCCGGTGACCACGGCCGTGCCAGCTCCGTACATGTCCACCGGTTCGGCGGCCAGCGCGGCGATCGCGTACTCGTCCAGGTCACCGGAAACGATGATCTTTGTTTCGGTGGCGCCCAGCGAGTCGAGCAACTCCCGGGACTGCTGAGCGATCACCGCGAGGTCGCCGGAGTCGATCCGTACCGCCCGCAGGTCCGGCCCGGCCACCGCGATGGCGTTGCGGATGCCCTGGCTGATGTCGTACGTGTCGACCAGCAGCGTGGTGTCCTTGCCCAGCGTGGCGACCTGCGAGGCGAACGCCGCCCGCTCGTCGTCGTGCAGCAGGGTGAACGCGTGCGCCGCCGTGCCCGCCGTCGGGATGCCGTAGCGCGCGCCGGCCGCGAGGTTGGACGTGAACCGGAACCCGGCCAGGTACGCGGCCCGCGCCGCGGCCACCGCCGCCTCCTCGTGTGCCCGACGCGACCCCATCTCGATCAGCGTCCGGCCCCGCGCCGCGGTCACCATCCGGGCCGCCGCGGCGGCCACCGCACAATCGTGGTTGAGCACGGACAGCGCCAGCGTCTCCAGCACCACACATTCGGCGAAGCCGCCGGAAACGGTGAGGATCGGTGAACCGGGGAAGAACAGCTCACCCTCGGCGTACCCGTCGATGTCGCCGGTGAAGCGGTAGTCGGTGAGCCACGCCGCCGCCGCCTCGTCGACCACCCCGGTCCGGAGCAGGAACTCGACCTCGGTGGGGTCGAACCGGAAGTCGCGGATCAGCTCGATCAGCCGGGCCGTCCCGGCGACCACGCCGTACCGACGGCCGCTGGGCAGCCGGCGGCTGAACACCTCGAAGACACACCGGCGGTCGGCGGTGCCGTCCTTCAGTGCCGCGCTGACCATGGTCAGCTCGTAGTGGTCGGTCAGGAGCGCGGGGCGGTGGATGCTCACCGCCCCAGCCTAAGGTTCAGCTCAGGTCGCCGCCGTCGTGGCCCGGGATCGAGCGCAACGCCGCCCACAGCTCGGCCCGGCCGGTGACGCCGAGCTTGGCGTAGATCCGTTGGAGGTGGTTTTCCACGGTGCGCGCCGAGAGGTAGAGCCGTTCGGCGATGGCCCGGCTGGGAGCGCCATGCGCGGCGAGGCGTGCCACCTGCCACTCCCGCTCGGTGAGCACGGGCGCCCCGGCCTGGAGCGCCGGCGTCCGGATCAGGTCACTGCGCCCGAGCAACCCGGCGAGGCGCTCCCGGGCGTCGTTGGCGGCAGCCGAGTGCCGCCGGCGCAGCCGCTGGACGGCCTGGGAGGTGGCCTCGGCGGCGTACACGGTCAACTCCAGGGCGGCATAGTCGTCGGCGACAGCGAGCAGATCGGTGGGAGAGTCGGTCACCGCGGCGCGGGCGTGCCGGGCCAGCAGCGGCGGGAGCACCCCGTCGACCCGCTCGGAGAGCTCGGCGAGGCGTTGCGCGACGGTGCGCCGACCACCGTCGAAGCAGGTGGGGCCGACCGCCATGCCCGCCTGGTCGAGTCGGACGAGGTCGTGCAGGACATGCACCTCGTGCCCGGCGAAGCCGTCCGAGCGCAGCCGATCCACCAGGTCACCGAGGTGTTTGACAGCGCCCGGCAGGTCGCCCGAGGCGGCGAGTGAAGCGCCCCGGGCCTGCTCCAGCCACGGGTAGAGCACCGCCATGCCCGGCGCGTGGGTGCGGTCGGCTTCGGCCATCGCCGCAACCGCCTGCACGGCGTCACCGCGCAGCGCCGCCGCCTGGGCGCGTTCGGCCTGGGCCAGACCGGCGTAGACCCGACTCGTGGCCAGCACCGCGCAGGCACCCAGCGAGGTCCGCATGGCCGCGTCGCTCTGCCCGCGCAGCCGGGCCGCGTACGCCTGGAGGATGGCCAGGTAGCCGGTGCCGAGGCGGAAGTCGCCGGCTCCGGCGAGGTCGGCGAACTCGTCGGCCACGATCGCGTCGATCCCGGCGAGGTCGCCGGTGAGCATGAGCCGGGTGCCTCGGGCCAGCTCCAGGGCCAACTGGAGGTACGGCATGTCGGTGCGCCAGCTCGCCGCGGCCGAGTGCACCTGGGCGATCGCCGTACCGCTACGGGTCAGCTCGCCCTGCGCGGCCTGGACGTACGCGATGGTGGAACGGGCCAGCTCGCGGGCGGCGACGCCGGCCGCCGGCCGGTCCAGTACCCGTCGGCTGAGCCGCACCGCGGTGGTCGTGTCCAGTCGGTGCAGGCGCATGATCGCCTCGAAGGCGTGCACCCGGGACCGGTCGGCGGAGTCGCTGAGCTGCTCGACCCGGCTTGCGATCTCCTCCACCGTGGACTCCTGGCTCAGCCCCCAGTAGCTGACCATGCCGCGTACGGTCAGCCAGCGGCAGAGGCGCCGCTCGTCGCCGGCCTCGGGGGTGACCGCGTCGAGGACGTCGATCGCCTCGTCGGGCCGGTCGGCGAACATCAGGATGGTGGCCAGCAGCTCCGCCGCGTCGTAGCCGCCGTCGGCGTCCAGCGCGGCCCGCGCCAGGCGGGTCGCCAGCGGCACGTCGTAGCGGGTGAACGCCTGCACCGCTGCGTCCAGCAGCAGAGCCGGATCCTGTGCGGTGCCCGAGTCGAGTCGCCAGACGGCCACCCGCAACAGGTCGTCGCGTCGGCGTTTGCCGACCTGCTCAAGCAGCTCGGCGAGGTGTGCCTGAAGTCGGCGGGTGCGGCTGACCGGGCAGCGACGGCGCATCACCTCGCCGTAGAGCGGGTGCGCCAGCCGGACGTTGGTGCGCCGGTCGTGCTGAATGACGGTGATCAGCCCGCGTTCCTCGGCGGTCTCCACGTCCGACTGCTCGGCGGCCTGCCGCAGGAGGTGCAGGCCCAGTGGTTCGCCGAACGCGACCAGCTCGACGACCGCGCGGACGCCGTCGGTGAGCTTGCCGACCCGGGTGTCGATGAGGTCGGTCAGGTTGGGCGCCAGTTCCAGTCGCCCGGTCCACTTCCAGATCCCGTACGTGCGCTTCAACTCGGCGCTGCCGTTGGCGGCGTGCACCAGCTCGCGCAGCAGCAGCGGATTGCCGGCCGACAGCCGGCCGAGCCGGTCGGCGGAGCCGGCGTCGACCGGGCCGCCCAGGATCGCCGCCAGCAGGTCGGTGGTCTCCTCCTGCGGCATCGGGGTCAGCTCGACGTGTTCGACCAGGTCGTCGGTCCAGAGTGCGCGGATCGGCAGCGGGATCTGCTCGCCGTCGCGCAGGGTGCCGACCACTGTGGCGTTCTCGGCGCGGGCGACCAGATGCACAAGTGCGGCCGAGGGGGGATCGAGCAGGTGGGCATCGTCGATGGCGAGCACGATCCGTCGGCCGGCCGCCTGCTGTTGCAGCACGTTGAGCGCCCAGCGCAGGATGCCGGCGGGGGAGAGGCCCTGGGGCTGCTCGGCGGGGAGGACCTGGACCAGCCCACCGAATGGCAGCGCGGCGGTGGTGGCGCTGGCGGCGATGGACCAGATCGCGAACCGGTCGGTGGGCAACGCGCCCACGCCCTCGCGCAACAGCCGACTCTTGCCGATGCCAGCGCTGCCGCTGAAGAAGAGCCCGCGGCCGGCCTCACCGGTCACCGCCTCCAGCAGGCGGTTCAGCTCACCCGTGCGGCCGACGAACTCCCATCGACTCATTCGCGCAGCATATCGACCGGAATCCGTCCGCGCCCGCACCGTCACGGTGCGAAGTTGAGTATTCGCACAATTACCGCTGAGTATTCGAGGTGTTCCGCCCGGTCGTCAGCCCGCCCGTAGTCTTCCGAACATCCGGGTTGACGTACCGGAACTTTCGCGACCGGACGTCCGGTCACCTGCAACGGGAGGCACCTGATGAAGCAGGGCCCTCTCCCCTCGGTTGATTCGCCGGACGACATGACCGGCCCAACTGACGCACCCGTCTGCGGCCCTCTCCCCGCCCGGGTCGGCGTGTCCGGCGCCGCCCCGGACGAGCCGCTGGGTGTGGTCGCCGTCGGGCCGGCCGGTGCTGAGCGGCGTGCCGTGCTCGCCACCCTGCTCGAGCTCGACCCGGTCATGCTCACCGTGCCGGCGGGCAGCTGGTTGGTGGTGCGCGACGCCAAGGTGCCCACCCGCGCGGCGTTCGTGCCCGGCTACCGCCAGCCGCACTCGTACGGCGCGGACCGGGACGCCGCCGGTCCGGCGTTGGCCCGCCCGCCCCGGCGGGTCGAGCTGAGCGTGCCCCAGCCGCTGCTGCGGCACTTCACCCTGGTCGACGTTCCGGACACCGCCACCCTCGGCGTGTCCGGCACCCGGGTGCTGCTCGAAGCGGCGGGTCGAGCCGGCGCGCTGCTCTTCGTGATCGCCGCCGACCAGGCCTTCACCGCCGTCGAGTTGAACCTGCTCGCTGAAGTCGCCCCGACCTCGGTGGAGGTCGTCTTCGCGGTCACCCCCGGCGCGGCGGGGTGGGCTCCGCTGGCCGACGGCACGGCGACTACGGAGGGCGCGGGGGCGTCCGTCCCGCCGGTCGGGGGTGCGGAGACCGAGGTGGACGCGGTCGCGGTGACGGTGGAGGCGCATCGGGCGGCGCTCCTGGCCGCGGTGCCGGCGCTGGCCGGTGCGCGGTGGTTCCCGGTCGACGGGGCCGACACCGCCGCCGACCTGCGGCGGGCTCTGGTGGGTTGGGCGTCGCGTGAGGGGTTGCAGCGGGCCAGCGTCGACCCACCGGTCCTGCCGGGCCAGCAGGGTCGCGTCGCCGTGGCCGCCGATCCGGGTGGCTGGTCCGAGCGGCTCGACCGCCACGCCCGCTCGTGTTCTCAGCGGATCCGCCAGCACCTCGCCCTGGAGTTGGCGAACATCCACCTTCGGGCCGTTCAGGAGATCGTGTTCGGCGTCGGCTGTGCCGGCCTACCGGATCTCCTCGACCGGGAGATGGCGGCGTTGTCGTTGTTGGCCACCGCGCAGTGCGATCAGGCGGTGCGCGGCATCATGACCGACGTCGCCTCCCAGGTGCTCGGCGCGCCACCGGCCGAAGGCGTGCGCCGCCGGATCGCCGCCGCGGTGCAGTACGGCCTGGCCGATCACCGGCCCGGCCACGAACTGGACAAGGTGCTGTTGATCACCAGTACGGCCGGCGTGGCCGAGTTGACCGGCCTGGAGGCGATCGACGCCGCCGCCAGCTATCCGGTGGCGTCCCGGGACGAGGTGCTCCCGCCCATAGCGGTGGCGCTTTCCGGCGGGTGCTGGCAGCAGTGGCGCACGCCCGGCAACGGCGACCACAGCGCGGCGCGTGCCTGGTCGCAACGGGCGGTGCGTGAGGTCGAGTTGGGGTTGTCCAGGGAGATATCCCGACGGTTCGAGGTGATCCGCCTCTCGCTGGGCGTGGTGCTCTCCGATGCAGTCGATCACGGCATTCTGCTCGCCTGACGGCGCGCCCACCGGTTGGTCCGGGTCCGGGCCGGACCTCACCTCCGACGGCGTCCGGGGCGGGTCGGGAGGGCCCGGGGTGGGTGATCCGCGCCGGGCCGGCGTTCCGGTTCCTCGGTTCCGGGAAACCGGTGGCACGATGGGGGGCATGGCGGCTCCGCAGGTTGCACCGGTCGAGACGCCGGACACTGACGAGGTGCCGGCGTCCGACCGGCAGTGGGTGACGATCGTGTGGGACGACCCGGTCAATCTGATGACGTACGTGACCTGGGTCTTCCAGAAGCTTTTCGGCTACAGCCGGGAGAGGGCCGAACAGCTGATGCTGGACGTGCACCACAAGGGCCGTGCCGTGGTCTCCACCGGTGCCCGCGAACGGATGGAGCACGACGCGTCGCAGCTGCACGCGTACGGGCTGTGGGCGACGGTGGACAGATCATGAGCATGTTCCATCGCCAGGCCGGCCATTACGTCGCCGTGTTCGCCGTCGACGAGGTGCGGGTGCTGCGCAAGGTCGCCAACGAGGTGGTGGGTCTGCTCACCGATGGCTTCGACCACACCGACCCGGTGGTCGGTCGGCTCTTTCCGGCGGTCTACCCACAGGACGCTCCGGGCACCGCCGAGTTCCGCCGCTACACCGAGGGCGACCTGAAGACCGCGAAGATCGATCAGGCGGGGGCGATCCTGGCCGCGTTGCCGGACGACGCCGGTGGCGAGGTGCGGTTGGACGCCGAGGCCGCCGAGGCGTGGTTGCGGGCACTGAACGACGCCCGGCTCGCGATGGGCGTCCGCCTGGAGATCAAGGACGGCACGGATCTGGGCGAGGAGTTGGACGACGCGGTCGCTGAGGACCCCGGTTCCAGCCGGGTGTTCCAGCTTTCGGTCTACGCCTATCTCGGATATCTACAGGAGTCGCTGCTCAACGCCTTGATCGACTAGGGGTGACCGGCACCACTTCGGCCCGCGCCCGGCAGGCGTTAGGCTGGTACACGTGCTGAGCATCGACCGGTCGATCATCGACGCGATCGTCGCCCACGCGCGCCGGGATCACCCTGACGAGGCGTGCGGCGTGGTCGCCGGTCCCGTCGGCAGCGACACCCCGACCCGGCACATTCCGATGGACAATGCCGCGCGGTCGATGACCTTCTACGAGTTCGACTCGATGGAGCACCTGCGCGTGTGGCGGGAGATGGACGACCGGGACGAGGAGCCCGTCGTCATCTACCACTCGCACACCGCCACCGAGGCATACCCGTCGCGGACGGATGTCTCCTTCGCCGGTGAGCCGGGGGCGCACTACCTGCTCGTGTCGACCCGTGAGCCCGACTCGGAGGAGATCCGGTCGTTCCGGATCGTCGACGGCGTGGTCACCGAGGAGCCGGTCCGTGTCGTGGAGGCCGGTGTCGACCCGCACGCCGTCCAGTCCTACATGTTCGGGCAGAGCCCGGCGACGGTCGATTACGAGTGTTCCGGCCGCTGACCTGTCAGCGCCGCAGCCGTCTCGTCCCGTCACCGTAGGCACACCCGATCGAGGAGTTCCACATCATGGCTATTGAGGTTCGCATCCCCACCATCCTGCGCAGTTACACCGGCGGCGCCAAGGTCGTCGACGGCACCGGCGACACGCTCGCCGATCTGCTCACCGACCTGGATTCCCGGCACGGCGGTCTGCGCGGCCGGCTGATCACCGACGCGGGCACGCTGCACCGCTTCGTCAACGTCTACGTGAACGACGAGGACGTCCGATTCCTGGGCGCGCTCGACGCGAAGCTCTCCGACGGCGACAGCGTCACCATCCTGCCGGCGGTGGCGGGCGGCGCGTTCGGCTTCGCCGCGGCAGCGGCGATCAGCTCGCACAGCGCCGCGGCAGCGGCGATCAGCTCGCACAGCATCAGCTCGCAGAGCGCCGCCGTCGCGGTGGCCCGCGGCGCCGTCGCGGCTCGCTGAGGTCGGCCGCCATGGCGCGGTACGACAGTCTGCTCGACGCCAGCGGGGGTACGCCGCTGGTCGGCCTGCCCCGACTCTCTCCGACGGTGCCCGACGGGGCCCCTCCGGTGCGGCTCTGGGCCAAGCTGGAGGACCGCAACCCCACCGGCAGCATCAAGGACCGCGCGGCGCTGTTCATGGTCCGGGCGGCGGAGGAGGCTGGCCGGCTCCGTACGGGTGACACCATCCTCGAGCCGACGAGTGGCAACACCGGCATCTCGTTGGCGATGGTGGCGAAACTGCGCGGCTACCGGCTGGTCTGCGTCATGCCGGAGAACGTCTCCACCGAGCGGGTGCAGCTGCTCCGGATGTATGGGGC
The DNA here is from genome assembly GCF_003857035.1 of Micromonospora arida. Taxonomy (GTDB): domain Bacteria; phylum Actinomycetota; class Actinomycetes; order Mycobacteriales; family Micromonosporaceae; genus Micromonospora; species Micromonospora arida. Next base: position 19,277 of record NZ_QGSY01000316.1, on the reverse strand, counting down.
CGAGATCATCTTCTCGCCGGCAGCGGGTGGGTCCAACCAGGCGGTCGCCACGGCGAAGCAGATCGCCGTCGAGCACCCCGACTGGGTGATGCTCTACCAGTACGGCAACGAGGCCAACGCGCGGGCGCACTACGAGACGACCGGGCCGGAGCTGCTGCACGACCTGCCCAGCATCACGCACTTCGTGGCCGGGCTGGGCACCACCGGCACCCTGATGGGCACCGGGCGTTACCTGCGGGAAAAAGTCGAGGGCATTCAGATCGTGGCCGCCGAGCCGCGCTACGGCGAGTTGGTCTACGGCCTGCGCAACATCGACGAGGGGTACGTTCCGGAGCTCTACGACGCCTCGGTGCTCTCCCGGCGGTTCTCGGTCGGCACCCGGGACGCGGTGTTGCGTACCCGCCAGCTCGTGGAGGTGGAGGGCATCTTCGCCGGGTTCTCCACCGGTGCGATCCTGCACGCCGCGCTGGCGGTGGCGCACGAGGCGGTGCGCGACGGCCGCCGGGCCGATGTGGCCTTCGTGGTCTGCGACGGCGGGTGGAAGTACCTGTCCACCGGCGCGTACGGCGGCACCCTCGCCGATGCCGAAGACGCCCTGGACGGGCAGCTCTGGGCCTGACCGATCTGGTCTGCCGACTACGGGCCGTCGACATTCGTCGACGGCCCGTGCGCTTCCCGACGTACCGCGAGCGCGTGTCACGTTCGTGACAACTTCCGTTGGATGATTCTTGCTGCCGGGTGCGCCAGCGTAGGCTGCGCAGCGTGGCGTACGCGTCGGTAGAGATCATGGCCGGGACCGTCGCCGGCGCGGTTGCTACTGACAGTGACAGCGAGACCACTCGATGCGACTGACCGTTCTGGGAAGCGCCGGCAGTTTCCCTGGCCCCGAGTCGCCCTGCTCGGCCTACCTCGTCGAGGCCGACGGCTTCCGGCTCCTGGTCGACTTCGGCTCGGGGTCGCTGTCCAGCCTCCAGCGGTACGCGGGGTTGCACGCCCCGGACGCCATCCTGCTGACCCACCTGCACTGTGACCACATGTTCGACGCCGTGCTGTACGTGGTGGTACGCCGGTACGCCCCGGACGGCCCCTACCCGGCGCTGCCGGTGTACGCGCCCGCCGGGGCGCCGGACCGGCTCAGCGCCGCGTACGGCGACGACGGTTCGGTGGAGGACGTGTACCAGTTCTACGCGCTCCAGCCGGGCACCTTCCCGATCGGCCCGTTCGCCGTCACCGTCGACCGGGTCAACCACCCCGTCGAGACGTACGGCGTGCGGCTGGAGCACGACGGCCGGTCGTTGTGCTACTCGTCGGACACCGCGCCGTGCGAGGCGCTGCTGCGGCTGGCGCAGAACGCGGACGTCTTCCTCTGCGAGGCCAGTTACCTCGACGGCATCGACAATCCGCCGGATCTGCACCTGACCGGTCGGGAGGCCGGCGAGGCGGCGACCAAGGCCGCTGTGGGTCGGCTGCTGCTCACCCACCTGGTGCCCGCCTGGGGCAGCGAGGCGCACACGTTGGAGTCGGCCGCTTCCGCGTACGCCGGGCCGCTCGAGGTGGTCCGGCCCGGCGCCAGCTACGACGTCTGACGCAGCACGCCCGGTTCGCGAGTCCGGCCGGCGGTCGCCGGGTTCCTCGGTGTGCACGTCGCGGACGTTCCCCGGGGCACCGCGAGCGAGGTGGATCGCCGCACCGCATAGGGTGCAGGCATGGCGCGACCTGACGGGCGAGGGCCCTCTCAACTTCGACCGGTGACCCTGACCCGAGGCTGGAGCAACCATCCGGAGGGTTCGGTGCTCGTCGAGTTCGGCGGCACCCGGGTGCTCTGCACGGCGAGCGTCACCGAGGGGGTGCCCCGCTGGCGCAAGGGCTCCGGGCTCGGCTGGGTGACCGCCGAGTACGCGATGCTGCCCCGAGCCACCAACACCCGCTCCGACCGGGAAAGCGTCAAGGGTCGAGTCGGTGGCCGTACCCACGAGATCTCCCGGTTGATCGGCCGCAGTCTGCGGGCCAGCATCGACCTCAAGGCGCTCGGCGAGAACTCGATCGTGCTCGACTGCGACGTGCTCCAGGCCGACGGCGGCACCCGCACAGCCGCGATCACCGGCGCGTACGTCGCCCTGCACGACGCGGTGGGCTGGCTTGCCGCCCGCAAGTCGTTGGCCGGCAAGCCGGAGAAGGTGATGCACCGCTCGGTGGCCGCGGTCAGCGTGGGGGTCATCGCCGGGGAGGCCCGGCTCGACCTCTGCTACGAGGAGGACGTCGCCGCCGAGGTGGACATGAACGTGGTGCGCACCGGCGCGGGCGACTTCGTCGAGGTGCAGGGCACCGGCGAGGCCGGCGTGTTCGCCCGCGACCAGCTCGACGCCCTGCTCGACCTGGCCGTCGCCGGCTGCGCCGAGTTGGCCGAAGCCCAGCGAAAGGCGCTCTTCTCATGAACAAGGTCCTGCTCGCCACCCGTAACCGCAAGAAGCTGGTCGAGTTGCAGCGGATCCTGGACGGCGCGCTCGGCGCGCACCGGATCGCCCTGCTCGGGCTGGACGACGTCGAGCAGTACGCGGAACTGCCGGAGACCGGCCTGACCTTCGGCGAGAACGCGCTGATCAAGGCGCGGGAGGGCTGCCGGCAGAGCGGGCTGCCGACCATCGCGGACGACTCCGGCCTCGCGGTCGACGCTCTCAACGGCATGCCGGGGGTGTTCAGCGCCCGCTGGTCCGGCCAGCACGGCGACGACCGGGCCAACCTTCAGCTGGTGCTGGACCAGATCGCCGACGTCCCGGACGAGCAGCGGGCCGCCTCGTTCGTCTGCACCGTGGCGTTGGTGCTGCCCGGTGGCAAGGAGCACCTCGTCGACGGTCGGCAGTCCGGGCGGGTGCTGCGCGCGCCGCGCGGTGACGGCGGCTTCGGCTACGACCCGATCTTCCTGGGCGACGGGCAGGACCGGACCAACGCCGAGCTGACCCCGGCCGAGAAGGACGCGATCAGTCACCGGGGCAAGGCGTTGCGCGAGTTGGCCAAGCTGGTCGCCAAGGTACTGCCGCCGTCCGCGGGCTGAGACCGGGCTTGTCCGATTGACACCTGCGGGGTGGCGGAGCGATCGGTCGATGACATGTACTGATCTCGGGAGTCCGGGGAATCCGGATTGGCAGGTTGTCGGGGAGACGGGATGGCATGGGCCGGTAGGCGTGGTGTGCTGGCGGCACTGATGGGTGTCGGCCTGCTGGCCGCCAGCGGTGCTCTCCTGGCCTTCTCGGCCGACAAACCGGAGAGCGCGGCGCGTGGCTCCCGGGTCGTCGACCCCATTCCGCCGGCGCCACCGTTGACCCAGTCGCGCGATCCCCGCAGCGGGTTCGTCCACCCGGGTGTGCTTGTCAACAGCGCGCAGTTGAACTTCGTGAGCGGCAAGGTGAGGGCGGGCGAGGAGCCCTGGCGCTCGGCCTGGTTGGCCATGCAGCGCAGCCAGTACGCCGAGCTTTCCTGGCGTCCTCGGCCGGTGTCCACTGTGAACTGCGGCTACTACTCCCAGCCGGACACCGGTTGCACCGCGGAGGCCGAGGACGCGGTGGCCGCGTACACGCATGCTCTGATGTGGTGCTTCACCCGTGACCGTAGGTACGCGGAGAAGGCAATCGACATCCTGGACGCGTGGTCCGGCGTGGTCAAGAAGCACACCAACTCCAACGCACCGCTGCAGGCAGGGTGGGCCGGGGCGACGTTCGCGCGGACCGCAGAGCTGATCAAGCACACCTACACCGGCTGGGATCCCGCCTCGTTGGCCCGGACCGAACGGATGCTCCGGAAGGTCTACCTACCGGTGGTGCTCGGTGGCACCGATGGCATCAGGGCGGGGAACTGGGGCCTGATCATGCTCGATGCGGCCGTCGGCATCTCGGTGTTTCTCGACGACCGGGCTTCCTTTCTCAAGGCGATCGAGAAGTGGCGTATGCGCCTGCGGGCGTACGTCTATCTGCGCGGTGACGGGGCCATGCCGTACGCGCCGCCCGGCGATGCCCTCACGAAGTCGCAGCTCACCGACTACTGGGGCGGGCAGACCCTGCTCGTCGACGGGTTGGCGCAGGAGACCTGCCGGGACTTCCTGCACACCGGTTGGGGCCTCGCGGCGGCGGCGCACGTTGCCGAGACAGCGTGGATCCAGGGCCGCGACCTGTACGCGGAGGCACGCGAGCGGTTGACCCGCGCACTGGAGTTCCACAGCGGACTCGAGTCGGGCGGGTCGGTGCCGCCCTGGCTGTGCGGCGGTCAGCTCGTGACCGGGTTGGCGCCGTCACCCGAGGTGGCCTTCAACCACTACGGCACCAGGATGAAGCTCGACCTGCCGAACACCAGACGGGTCGTGGAGGCGGACCGGCCCGCCGGCCCGCCCGCCTACTTCTACGCCTGGGAGACGTTGACCCACGCCGGAGATCCGAACTGACGCGTCCACCTCGCGGTATGCAGAACGAGGGGACGCGCGGCGGGTGGCGGAACCGGCTCCCGGTCAGCGGGACGGGGCAACAAACGTATACCCTCGCCGTCGCCACCATTCTGTGGCGGTGTGGCCGCTGCGCGCCATGGTGTTACCCCTACCGATCTGGTGAGGCACAGTGACGGATTCGAAGCAGACCTCTCCTGGGGTGGTGCGACCGGAGATCCAGGCATTGCGGGCGCTCGCGGTGCTCCTGGTGCTGCTGTTCCATTTCTGGCCGAACCGAATCCCGGGCGGATACGTCGGCGTCGACGTCTTCTTCGCGATCAGTGGCTTCCTCATCACCGCCCACCTCGTGCGGGAGGTGGAGAAGACCGGGTCGGTCCGCCTCCGCACCTTCTGGGCGCGCCGGATCCGGCGTCTGCTGCCGGCCTCCCTGCTCGTGCTCGTCGCCACCGCGGGGGCCGTCTTCGTCTGGGTGCCGCAGCTCTACTGGTCACAGATACTCCGCGAGATCGCGGCGGCGACGGTCTACGTCGAGAACTGGCAGCTGGCGCACGACGCCGTGGACTACCTCGCCGCGGAGAACGTCAGGTCGCCGGTGCAGCACTACTGGTCGCTGTCCGTGGAGGAGCAGTTCTACCTGGTCTGGCCCCTCCTGATCGTCCTCGCCGTCCTGGTCGCCCGCCGGATCCGGCGGACGGACCCGATCGGCGCGATCCGGGTCACGCTTGCGCTGATCGTCGCTGCCTCCTTCGCGTACTCCGTCTACGAGACGTCCGCTAACAGCGCCGCGGCCTACTTCGTGACGCCCACCCGGGCCTGGGAGTTCGGGGCCGGCGCGATGCTCGCCACGTTGCCAGGGCTCGGACGGTCGGCGAGTGACCGCACTCGGGCGGCGGTCTCCTGGTTGGGCTTGCTCCTGATCGGTGTCGCCGCTTTCCTCCTTCATTCCGGGACACCGTTCCCGGGCTACGCGGCGGCGCTTCCCGTCGTCGGTGCGCTCGCCGCCATCTGGGCCGGCGCTCCCAGCCCACGCTGGTCTCCGCTGCGGCCGATGGCCTCGACGGTGGTCCAGAAGCTCGGCGACTGGTCGTACTCCATCTACCTCTGGCACTGGCCGCCAATCGTGATCTTCGAGCTGGCGACCGGCGACAAGATGACCTGGCCGGTGAAGCTCGTCGTCATCGCCGGTGTGGTGGTGTTGGCCGCGTTGACCAAGCGCCTCGTCGAGGACCCGGTGCGGTTCGGCTTGTTCAGCGGTGGGCGGCGGCTGTGGCCGCAGTACGCGGCTGCCGCGATGTCGATGGTGCTGGTGCTCTCCGTCGTCGTCGCCGGCAACCGACTGGTCGAACAGAGCGGCAAGGCGAACAACTCACGCCTTGAGCAGTTGATGGCCGCAGGGACGCCGTGTCTCGGTGCGGGCGCGATGGTCGAGGCGCAGCGTTGCGAGCCCGGCGCCCTCGGCCAGGAGTTGTTCCCCGAGATGTCGATGCTCACCAAGGACACGGGTTCCGCGTACGACTGCTATGACCAGGAGCCGGGCGCGACACTCACGTCGTGTCGTGTCGGTTCGCAACGGGCCGACGCGACGCGCGTCGCGCTCGTGGGCGACTCGCACGCCGCCATGCTCATCCCCGCCATCGAGGGGCAGCTCGACTCGCGGAACTGGGCGGTCGACACCTACGTCGGCCGCGGCTGCATCTGGGCGAAGGTGGATGCCGTAGACCAGTCCGACCCGTGCTACGCGCGACGGAACGCGATGATGCAGCGGCTCGGCGACGGCCCGAAGTACGACCTCGTCATCGTGACCGGCAAGCGCAATGCGAGCGCCAACCCTCAGGCGGCGGCCGGCCAGATCCGCAGGTACGTCGAGGCGTGGCGCCCGGTGCTGGAGCGGGGAACCAGGATCGTCGTGGTGGCGGACAACCCGGGGCTCGGCGCGACGGACCTCGGCTGCCTGGTGGACGACGCGGCAAACGGCGGGGATCCGACGCGGTGTGCGGTCGACCGGCAGACCGCGCTCGGCACCCGGGACGCCCTTGAGGAGGCCGCGAAGCGGAGCGACGGCAAGGTGCAGATGGTGGACCTGACCGATCTGTTCTGCACCGCGACCCAGTGTCCGTTGGTGATCGGTAACGTCATCGTCTACCGCGACGCGCATCACATGACGGCGACCTACGCGCGCACCCTGGGGCCCCAACTCGTCGAGCGTGTCGCGGCACGTCTCGCACCCTGACGGCCAGCCTGCGACCCGCGCACCGCGCGATGCGTCCCAAGGGTCCGGAACGATCGGCCACGGTCGCGCGACTGCCCGCCCAGGGTGGGCGAAAGAGGGGAAATCCGCCTGCTGTCGGGACGATCAACGGGCGGGTTCGCCGCCGACCGAGGCGGCCTCTATCGGTTATGACGCTCGCGTATAGTGCCCCGAGGGATAGCGCTGAGAGGATCGTGAAATGGACATAATGCCTCGAAAGGCGGCCACTGCCCCGACCGAGGGCAGTGACCGTCGACTCGGGCGTTATCCGTGGGCCGCCGCCAGAATCATGGCAGCACTGGCCATGGCGGTTGTCGGCGTGAAGTCATTCTTCGATATCTTCGGCGAGAAGGTCGCGGCGGACACCGTGGACGCCGGAATGATCGTCACGGTCATTGGCGCCATTTTTATGGTTGGTTCTTTTGTCGCCCTGATAATCGCGGCGAAAAGATTTCCGACCACGCTGGCGCCATCCCTCATCGCAGTGCTGATCATCGGCCTGTTCTCCATCATCGGCCTCCTGGCGATACCCGCGCGGGAAGACTTCGTCCAGATCTTCGCCACGGCCGACGTACGCGAGATCTTCGGGCCACACGTCGCGCCCAAGAGCGGGGTCATCACGCAGGGCGCCCAACTCGCGGTCGGCTTTGCGCCGATCGCGTTGTTGGCGGTCATGTTCTTCAAGCCGGACTGGTTCACCCTCGAACGCCTGCGGTGGGTGCTCCTGGCCGTGATTCTCGGTGCCGTCGCGCACTCGGTGATCGCCTGGCTGCAGGTCGTCGGCGTCGTTCCGTACACCTACTTCTTCAACCTCATGAGCGGCCGGGTCGGGCGAGCTTCGGGAGGCTACTTCCATCCCGCCTCGCTCGGCCGGCTCCTGATCTTCGCGGTGTTCATCCTCTACGCCGCTGGTAACCGGCTACGGCTCAGTTCGCTGGCCCGGTACGGCATCGTCGCACTCCTGGCCGCGACCGCGGTCGTCAGCACGCACCGGATAACCATTCTCTGTGTGGCGTTGGTGATCGTCGCGTTCGAGTTGCGCCGCCTCCCCGAACTCCTCCGGCAGATCTCCGACCTGCCGTTCCGCACGGCCGTCTGGGGAGCCGCCATCCTCGTCGTCCTGATGGTCCTGGCGGCGATCCGCTGGGGGGCCTATCTCTGGGATCGTGCGCTGTTCCTGCTCACCCAGGTCGGTTCGCTCAATCCCACAAACGATGAGTTCCTGCACGGTCGCGGGCAGATCTGGTTCCGCGTGGTAGATGTGTGGCAGGACGCGCCGTGGGACGTCTGGCTCATCGGACTCGGCTATGAACCATGGAACACCCACGCCGACCCGCTGCGGATATTCGTGGTGTGGGGATTGCTCGGGCTCGCCCTGATGTCGATTATCTTCATCAACCTCTGGCGCGTCACGAAACGGGCCGTCGCGGTCGAGTCTCGATGGATGCTCACGGTCCTCTACGTTCTGACCATCATCTCCGCCCTGACGCAGAAGCCAACCTCATACTCGTACTTCATGTGGTTGTTCTTCCTTTCGCTCCTGCTTCTGGTCAGGTTCTTCCCCGCTAAGAGCGCGCCGGTAAGCGTGCCTGACGATGCTAGTGGTGATCCCAGATGAGTTCCCCCCTATTCATTTCGTGGAAGCGGTACCAGCGTCGTTCCGACGTGCTTGCGGAGGCGTTGGGCGCGGAGGTGGCCTGGCGGCCGTCCAAGGCGACGCCGAAGGCCCTGCGGCCCTTCGACTACGTCGCCCACACGAGGAACGACCTCAAGCTGATCCGCTCGCGTCGGCCATCGTTCGTGGTCGCGCAGGCGCAGCCGCACCTGTCCGCGCTGGCGCCCTACCTCGGCCGGGTTCCGTACATCGTCGACGCGCACAACGGGCAGTTCCAGTCGTGGTGGCGCCGGGTGCCCAGCACCGCCTCGATCCTGCGTGGCGCGCAACTGGTCCTGACCCATACCGCGGAGGCCGACGCCATCGCCCGCGCGGAGTTTCCAGGCCTGCGCACGCTCGTCGTGCACGACCCACTTCGGGAGATCCCACCGGCACCGCCACGGGGCTGGGTGTTCGTCGTGGCCACCGTCGCCCCGGACGAGCCGATGGACGTCCTCATCGACGCGATCGAGGCCATGCCCGACGTCCCCTTCGCGACCACCGCACCACTGCACCGGTTGCCATCGCCGCTGCGTGAGCGCGCGGAGCGCCTACCCAACCTCACCACCCTGGGCTTCCTCGACCTCCCCGACTACGAGGCGGCCGTCGCCGCCGCACGCGCGGTCGTCGTACTGACCGACCGGGACGCCACTCAGCCCAGTGGCGCCTGTGAGGCGCTGAGCGCGGGTCGACCACTGGTCCTGTCCCGTACCCAGACGACCGAAGCCCTGTTCGGAAGCTTCGCCACGCTCGTCGCCAACCAGAGCGACGCCCTGATCGAGGGCGTCCGGCAGGCCATCGCCGAGGACCCGGCCGCGGCCGGGCGGGTCGCGGCGGCCCGCGAGGCGTGGATGCGGCGGACGGAAGCCGAACTGGCGACGTTGCGATCGCACGTGCCGGCCCGAGCGACAGCGTGACGGTCGGACGATGACCGGAGTCCAGGTGCAGACCGGTACGGCGACCGCCGGCCGGTCCGGGAGCGGTATGGCACGCCGCCTCCGGCAACTGGGACTGCTCGGGGTCAGCCAGGCCGGCGTCACCGTGCTCGCGTTCCTCACCCAGGTGCTGCTCGCCCGCAGCCTGCCCAAGGCCGACTTCGGTGCCTTCATGGCGGTCATTTCCCTGGTGACGCTGGCCGGGCCCCTGGCCATCTTCGGGGTCGCCGAGTTCTGGTTGCAACGGTTCGGACGCGAGGGGCAACGGGCGTTCCGGTGGGTACGCCCGTCCATCGCGTTGGTCGTCGTCACGTCCGGTGTGCTGGTCGCCGCGCTCGTCTGCTGGGGCTTGCTCGACCGGCACGACCCCCACAACGGCAACCTGCGGATCGGTCTCGCCCCGATCATCCTGTCGCTCGTCGCCATGGCGCTGTCCGGGTCCGCTCTCCAACTGCAGGGTGCCTACGGGCGGCTCGCAGCGCTGCAGCTGGCACCGCAGGTGGGTCGGCTCCTGGTGGCCGTCCTGACTCTGGCCTTCGGGTTGTCGGCGATCATGGTGGTGCTGGGGTACGCGCTCGTGGCGGCTGTCACGGTTGCCATGAGTGTCCTGGTCCTCGCGCCGTTCTGGTACGGGCGAGCGACGCTGGAGGGGCATTCGCCAGTGCTCCGCCGGTCGACGCGGCCACCCCGGGCACGCCATCTCGTCGCCGCGACGTGGCTGTTCCTGCTGGGTAGCCTGTTCTACCAGCTCGGCATGCAGCTGGGCGTTGTCGTCTCGGCGGAGTTCCTGAGCGCGGAGTCCGCAGCGGTGCTCGCCGTTCCCATGACGCTACTGACCGCGATCTACCTTCTGCCGCGCATCGTCTACCAGCAGTACTTCCTGGCGAAGCTGCACCGCTGGTCCCGCTCCAACCGCAGCGCTGTCCTCATCGCGTACCGCGCCGGCACGGTCGGGATGATCGGTCTCGGCCTGTTCCTCGGCGCCTTCGTCGCGCTCGCCGGCCGTTACGCCATCCCGCTGATCTTCGGCGCGGAGTACCGGACGTCCGTACCGGTGATGGCCATCCTCGCGCTGGCGATCCCGCTGCGCTTCGGTTCGGCAAGTGTCGAGTCGTTGCTGATGAGCGGTGGCCTGGTGCGACAAAAGGTGCTGTACCAGGGGTTGGGCGCGCTCGCCTACCTGGCCGCGCTGGCCACCGCGATCCCACTGTTCGGTGTGGCTGGCGCCGCCTGGGCGACGGTGCTGTCCGAGGCGATCATCCTCGTCCTGTTCTGGACCCGAGCGAAGCGTGACGTCGTCGCGGGCGCGGACCTGCCCTCCTGGGCGGAGATCCGACAGATGGTCCTCAAGAGCTAGACCCGCGTCGACGGGCCGTTCCGCGGCCCCGACGCCGTGCGCCGGGGCCGCCGATGGTCAGCCCAGCGGGCCGACCTCCCGTTCGATGGCGGTGCGCAACTCAGGCCCGGCCACGACGGCACGGGCCGCCTCCATCACCGGGGCGAGGAACACGTCCGGCCCGGGCTCGCCGGCTGCCGTGCCGAGCGCGTCAACGGCCGCCCGGCCGGCGGGGGACGGCTCCAGCGGGGCGCGTAGCTGGAGGCCGCGTACGCCGGCGAGCAGCTCCACCGCGAGCAGGCTGGTCAGGTTGTCCAGCACCGTGCGCAGCTTCTTGGCCGCCGCCCAGCCCATCGAGACGTGGTCCTCCTGCATCCCGCTGGTGGGCAGCGAGTCCACCGAGGCGGGGGCGGCCAGCCGACGGTTCTCGGCGACGATCCCGGCCGCCGTGTACTGGGCGATCATCAGCCCGGAGTTGACCCCGGCGTCGGGGGAGAGGAACGCCGGCAGTTCCCGGGACCGGGTGACGTCGAGCAGCCGGTCCACCCGCCGCTCGGCGATCGCGCCCACCTCGGCGGCGGCGATGGCGAGGAAGTCCGCGGCGAAGCCGAGCGGGGCGCCGTGGAAGTTACCCGTCGACTCGACCCGCCCGTCCGGCAGCACCACCGGGTTGTCCACCACGGACACCAGCTCCCGGCCGGCTACCGTGCGGACGAAGTCCAGGGTGTCGCGGGCCGCGCCGGCCACCTGCGGCGCACAGCGCATCGAGTACGCGTCCTGCACGGCGTGCGCCAGGTCGTCGCGGTGCGAGTCCATCACCCGGGAGTTCTGCAACAGTCGGTGGATGTTCGCCGCCGACGCCGCCTGACCGGGGTGTGGCCGGATCGCGTGCAGCTCGGGCAGGAACGGTCGCTCCGAGCCGAGCATCGCCTCGATGGCCAGCGCGGCCGTCACGTCGGCCATGGCGAACAGGTGCGCCGCGTCGTGGATGGCCAGCAGCAGCATGCCGAGCATGCCGTCGGTGCCGTTGATCAGCGCCAGCCCCTCCTTGGCGGCCAGCTCGATCGGCTTGAGCCCGGCGCTGGTCAACGCGTCGGCCGCGTCCTGCCGCTCACCGTTCGGGCCGAGCACCCAGCCTTCGCCGAGCAGCACCAGCGCGCAGTGCGCCAGCGGCGCCAGGTCACCGGAGGCACCCAGCGAGCCGTGCTCCGGCACCCACGGGGTGATGTCGTGGTTGAGCAGATCAACCAGGGCTTCGGCGACCAGCGGTCGGACCCCGGAGCGGCCCAGGGCGAGGGACCGGACCCGCAGCAGCATCATGGCCCGGACCACCTCGCGCGGCATCGGAGCGCCCACCCCGGCGGCGTGTGAGCGGATCAGCGCGTGTTGCAGCTCGGCCCGCCGCTCCGGGGCGATGAAGGTGTTGGCCAACGCCCCGAAGCCGGTGGAGACCCCGTAGACGGGACGGCCCGACGACTCGATGCCGTCCACGATGGCCCGGCTGGTCGCCATCGCGTCGATGGTGGCCGGGGCGAGGACGACCGTGGCGGTGCCGCGGGCCACCGCGAGCACGTCGTCGGCGGTGATCCCGGTGGGCTGGATGGTCACGTTCGTCATTGCGGTACTCCGTTGCGTATTACCTGGCGGATCAGGGGGACACCGGGCCGGTAGGCCAGGTGCAGGTGTGACGGCGCGTCCAGGACGACGAGGTCGGCCCGCGCGCCGGGGGTGAGGACACCGATGTCGTCGCGGCGCAGCGCCCGCGCCCCACCGGCGGTGGCGGCCCAGACCGCCTCCGCCGGGGTCATCCGCATCTCCCGGACCGCGAGGGCCACGCAGAACGGCATCGACGAGGTGTACGACGAGCCCGGGTTGCAGTCCGTCGCCAGCGCCACCGTGACACCGGCGTCGAGCAGCCGGCGGGCGTCCGGGTACGGCGAGCGGGTGGAGAACTCGGCGCCGGGCAGCAGGGTGGCCACGGTGGTCGTCCCCGACCCCGACGTCGAGTCCATCCTGGTCGAGGCCAGGGCGTCCACGTCGGCGTCGCTCAGGTGTGTGCAGTGGTCGACGCTCGCCGCGCCCAGCTCCACGCCCAACTGCACCCCCGGGCCGGGGCCGAGCTGGTTGGCGTGCAGCCGTACGCCCAGCCCGGCGGCCTGACCGCAGGCCAGGATGGCGCGGGCGTGGTCGACGTCGAAGGCGCCCTGCTCGCAGAACACGTCGATCCACTTCGCGTACGGGACGGCGGCGGCCAGCATCGGCCCGCAGACCAAACCCACGTAGTCGTCGGGGCGGTCGGCGTACTCGGCGGGCACGACGTGCGCGCCCAGGAAGGTGGTCTCGGTGCTGGTCTCGGCGGCGATCCGGAGCGAGCGGGCCTCGTCGGCGACGGTCAGCCCGTACCCACTCTTGATCTCCATGGTCGTGGTGCCCTGGCGCAGCGCCTCCCCGCGCAGCCGGCGTACGGTGGCCCGCAGCTCGTCGTCGGTGGCGGCCCGGGTGGCACCGACAGTGGTCCGGATGCCGCCGCCGGTGTAGGGCTGCCCGGCCATCCGGGCGGCGAACTCGGCGGCCCGGTCCCCGGCGAAGACCAGGTGCGCGTGGCTGTCCACGAAGCCGGGCAGCACAGCGGCCCCACCGGCGTCGACGTGATGGTCGGCGGCCGGCGCGTACGCGGACGGCCCGACCCAGACCACCCGGCCCTCCTCGACCAGCACGGCGGCGTTGCGGCGGATGCCGAGTGGGCCCTCGCCGGCACCGTTGGTGACCAGCTCCCCGATGTTGTCGACCAGCAGGCTGGGGCTCATGCGGGTGTCACCGCCTCGATCGCGGACGACAGTTCGACCGGCACGTCCACTGTCAGGTGTCGGCCCTCGGCCACCACCACCCGGCCGTCCACCACCACCTGCTCGACGTCCGCCCCGCCGGCCGCGAAGAACGCGCCCGCCGGCGGCACCCCGGCGGTGCGGGCGCTGTCCAGGCGTACCGTCACCAGGTCGGCGCGGGCGCCCACCGCGATCCTCCCGGCGTCGGCCCAGCCCAGCGCGGCGTGCCCGGCGACGCTGGCCGCGTTCAGCAGGTCGAGCGGCGCGAAGTGACCACGTCGGCGGGTGCGCAGCCGCTCGTCCAGCTCGACCGCCCGGGCCTCCTCGAACAGGTCGATCACGGCGTGGCTGTCGCTGCCGAGGCTCAACCGGATGCCCGCGTCGGCCATCCGCCGGGCCGGGCCGATGCCGTCGGCGAGGTCCCGCTCGGTGGTCGGGCAGAGGCACACCCCGGTCCGGCTGTCGGCGAGCAGGGACAGGTCCGCGCTGGTGGGGTGAGTGGCGTGGACGGCTGTGGTGTGCGGCCCGAGCACGCCGTGCTCGGCGAGCAGCGCGGTGGGCGTACGCCCGTGCACGGCCCGGCACTCGTCGTTCTCGGCGGGCTGCTCGGAGAGGTGCACGTGCAGCGGTGCCTGCCGCTCCCGGGCCCAGTCGGCGACAGTGCGCAACTGCTCGGCCGGGACGGCCCGCACCGAGTGCACGGCCGCGCCGACCCGGGCGTGCGGGTCCGTCGGCTGGAACGCGGCGGCCCGCTCGGCCCACCGGCCCGCGTCGCCGTCGCCGAAGCGGCGCTGCGGCCCGGCGAGGGGTCGACCGTCCACGCTGGAGGTCAGGTAGCAGGTGTCCAGCACTGTGAGCCGGATCCCGGCGTGTGCCGCGGCCTCCACCAGCGCCGCACCCATCGCGTTCGGGTCGTCGTAGGCGCCGCCGTCCGGTCGGTGGTGCAGGTAGTGGAACTCGCCCACGCAGGTGATGCCGGTCAGCGCCATCTCGGCGTAGACGGCCCGGGCCAGAGCGAGGTAGGTCTCCGGGTCCAGCCGGTCCGCGACGGCGTACATCCGGTCCCGCCAGGTCCAGAAGTCACCCCGCCCACCGTGGGTACGCCCGCGCAGCGCCCGGTGGAAGGCGTGCGAGTGCGCGTTCGCGAGGCCGGGCAGAGTGAGGCCGGGCAACGGCACCGCGTCGGCGTACACCTCGACCCCGGCCGGTGGCCTGCTGCCTGGGGTCAGCGGCGTCACCGCGGTGATCCGGCCGTCGTCGACCTCGATCAGCACGTCGGGGGTGGGCTCGGCGTGCTCGGGCAGCCAGGCGTACTCGGCGAGCCAGCGGGTCGGTGTCACCGGCATGTCAGCTCCTCCAGCACCCGGGCCAGCGCGCGCACCCCGGCGGCGCAGTCGTCGTCGGTGGCGGCCTCGGCGGGGGAGTGCGAGACGCCGGTCGGGTTGCGCACGAAGAGCATCGCGGTGGGCAGGTACGCGGCGAGCACCCCGGCGTCGTGCCCCGCGCCGGTGGGCAGCACCGGCGCGTCGAGCAGCGTGGCCAGCCGTTTGGCCAGTCCGCCGTCGAAGGCGACCACCGGGGTGGCCGACTCCTCGGTGACGGTCACCGTCGTACCGTCGCGGCGGGCCCGCTCGGCGAGCTTGCCGCGCACCGCGTCGACAAGCCCGGTCAGCGTCTCCGGGTCGGCCGCACGGGCGTCCAGCCAGCCGGTCACCTTCGACGGGATCGCGTTGGTGGCGTTGGGTTCGACGGCGACCCGGCCCACTGTGGCGTGCGCGCCGCGCAGCCGGGCCTCCTTGTTGGCCGCCAGCACCGTGAACGCGTAGGTCAGCATCGGGTCGCGGCGGTCGGCCATCCGGGTGGTGCCCGCGTGGTTGCCCTCGCCGACGACGTCGAAGCGCCACCGGCCGTGTGGCCAGATCGCGCTGGCCACCGCGACCGGCGCGTCCGTGTCGACGAGCGCGCGGCCCTGTTCGACGTGCAATTCCACGAAGGCGCCGAACCGGCCCAGCAACTCCGGGCGGGAGCCCGCCGGCCGGTCACCAAGCGCCTCGGCGAAGCTCACACCGGCCGCGTCGCGCAGGCCGGCCGCGCGTTCGGCCGACAGCGCCCCGGTGAGCAGCCGCGACCCCAGGCACGGTACGCCGAAGCGCGCTCCCTCCTCCTCGACGAAGGCACCAAGCACCAGCGGGCGGCCAGGGGTGACGCCCGCGGCGCGCAGTTCGTCAACGGCGAGGAACGCGCTCACGATGCCGAGCGGCCCGTCGTACGCCCCGCCGTGCGGCACCGAGTCGAAGTGGCTTCCGGTGAGCACCGCGTCGGACGCCTCCGGGTCACCCCAGTGGGCGAAGAGGTTGCCGTTGCCGTCCTCGGTGACCGGCATGGCACGGCGCTCGGCCTGTGCACGGAACCAGGAGCGCAGCTCCCGCTCCGGCTCGGTCAACGCGTACCGCAGGTAGCCGCCGCTGTCGGCGTCCCGCCCGACCGGCGCGATCTCGTCCCACAGCGCCCGGAAGCGGGCGGAAAGGTCGTCGCTCACGCGGGACCCCCCTCCGTCATGGGTACCCGGACGCCGTGGCGGTCGGCGACCTCGCGAGCGCTCTCGTAGCCGGCGTCGACGTGCCGGATGACGCCCATCGCCGGGTCGTTGGTGAGCACCCGCTCGATCTTCTGACCGGCGAGGGCGGTGCCGTCGGCGACGCACACCTGCCCGGCGTGGATCGACCGGCCGATGCCCACCCCGCCGCCGTGGTGAATGGACACCCAGGAAGCCCCGCTGGCCGTGTTGACCAGGGCGTTGAGCAGCGGCCAGTCGGCGATCGCGTCGGAGCCGTCGGCCATCCCCTCGGTCTCCCGGTACGGGCTCGCGACGCTGCCGGTGTCCAGGTGGTCCCGGCCGATCACCACCGGGGCGGAGAGTTCGCCGGAGGCGACCATGTCGTTGAACCGCACACCCGCCCGGTCCCGTTCGCCCTGACCGAGCCAGCAGATCCGGGCCGGCAGGCCCTGGAAGGCGACCCGCTCACCGGCCAGCTTGATCCAACGGGCCAGCGACTCGTTCTCCGGGAACAGGTCGAGGATGGCCCGGTCGGTGGCCGCGATGTCGGCCGGGTCGCCGGAGAGCGCCGCCCACCGGAACGGGCCCCTACCCTCACAGAACAACGGCCTGATGTACGCGGGCACGAAGCCCGGGAAGTCGAAGGCGCGCTGGTAGCCGCCGAGCTGCGCCTCACCCCGGATCGAGTTTCCGTAGTCGAACACCTCGGCGCCGGCGTCGAGGAAGCCGACCATCGCCTCGACGTGCTTCGCCATCGACGCGCGGGCCCGGTCGGTGAACTCGGCCGGCTTCGCGGCGGCGTAGTCCCGGGCCTCGGCCAGCTCCACCCCCACCGGCAGGTACGCCAGTGGGTCGTGAGCGCTGGTCTGGTCGGTCACGATGTCGATCTCGACGCCCCGGTTCAGCAGGTCGGGGAAGACCTCGGCGGCGTTGCCGACCACGCCCACGCTCAGGGCCCGGCGCTCCCGCTTCGCGGCGCGGACCCGAGCGATCGCGTCGTCCAGGGAGTCGGCGACCTCATCCAGGTAGCGGTCGTGCACCCGACGGTCGAGCCGGGTGCGGTCCACGTCCACGATCAGGCAGACGCCGCCGTTCATGGTGACCGCGAGTGGCTGCGCGCCGCCCATTCCGCCGCAGCCGGCGGTCAGCGTCAGCGTGCCGGCGAGGGTGCTGTCGCTCTGCCCCTGCCCGCCGCCACGGGCGTCGGCAATCTTGGCGGCCACCGCCGCGAACGTCTCGTAGGTGCCCTGGAGGATGCCCTGGGTGCCGATGTAGATCCACGAACCGGCCGTCATCTGCCCGTACATGGTCAGGCCGAGCTGTTCGAGGCGGCGGAACTCCGGCCAGGTCGCCCAGTCGCCGACCAGGTTCGAGTTGGCCAGCAGCACCCGGGGCGCCCACTCGTGGGTGCGCATCACGCCGACCGGGCGGCCCGACTGCACGAGCATGGTCTCGTCCTCGCGCAGGTCGGTGAGCGTGCGGACCAACGCGTGGTACGACGGCCAGTCCCGCGCCGCCTTACCGGTGCCGCCGTAGACCACCAGGTCGTCGGGGCGTTCGGCCACCTCGGGGTCGAGGTTGTTCATCAACATCCGCAGGGCGGCCTCCTGCTGCCACCCGCGGGTGGTGAGCTGGCTGCCCCGTGCGGCACGAATGGGCTGGGTCATCTCTGAATCTCCTCCGGTCAACCGAGGAACAACTGTCGGCGGGCCGCGGAGGCTTCGAACGCCTCCAGTCGGCGTTGGGTGTCGGCCGGCGCGGCGTCGCAGATCGCCTGCAACAGCACCATGGCCAGGGTCATCGGGGCGGTGTGCAGGTCGAAGACGAGTTGCGCGCCGACCGCGGCGGCGAGCACCACGTCGGCGTGCTCGGTGGCTGGGCTCACCGGTGAGTCGGTGATCGCCACCACGGTCAACCCGGCGGCGCGGGCGTCGCGCAACGCGTCCAGGGTCTCCCGGGGGTAGCGGGGCAGCACGAAGGCCAGAACCGCGGACGCCCCGGCCTCGGCGGCCTGCTCCAGGCGGTCGGTGAGCAGGCTGCCGCCGTCGTCGAGGACCCGTACGTCCGGGTGCACCTTCGCCGCGAAGTAGGCGAAGTACGCGGCCAGCGGCGCGGCGGCGCGTAGACCGAGCACCGGCAGTGGGCGGCTCTCGGCGAGCAGCCGCCCGGTCTCGGCGATCCGGTCCCGGTCGGCGAGCTGACCGGTCAGTCGGTCCAGGTTGTCCATCTCGGCGCGTACCGCCTGCTGGAGCTCGTTGCCGGCGTCCGTCGATCCGGCCGACGTCGCGCTGGTCAGGTCGCGCAGCCGGCGGCGCAGCGCCGGGTAGCCGTCGTGGCCGAGCGCGACGGCGAACCGGGTCACCGACGGCTGGCTGACCCCGGCCAGCTCGGCGACCTCGGTGGCGGACAGGTACGCCACGGTGGGGGAATGCTGCACCAGACAGTGCGCGATCCGCCGCTGGGTGGGGGTGAGCCGCACCCCCTGGAACAGGTCGAGCACCTGCTCGGCCGGCACCCCGACAGCTCCTTCATTCACAGGGTGACTCTATGCATGAAAACTTTCACGAGGCAAGCGTCCGCATCGGGTTACACCGTTCGCTGAGTGGTCGGTTGGCCGACCGTCGGGCGACCAGGCGAGCGCCCCCTCTGTAGGATCCGCACGGCGGTCGAGCAGAGGAGTGCGCATGCAGTCGGTTGGCCCGTACCGGTTCACCCATATGTTGGGCACCTGCCCCGTGGGCAAAGCCTGGGCCGCCATCGACGAGCAGGGCCGGTTCGTGACCGTCGCCGTTCTGGACGCCGCCGCGGCGAACACACCGGGCTGGCGGGAAGCCTTCACCGGAACTGCCAACGCCATGTCGCAACGGCCGGGCGGCGAGGCCTTCGCGTACGCCGACTTCTTCGCCGACGAGCCGTGGGCGGCCTACCCGGCCGAGTCGGGCCCGGGGGCCGAGAAGTTGTTCCGCGCGTTGGGGCAGGAATATCACCCGGTGCCGACCGCGCAGGCGGGCGCGACCAAGCAGGACGATTCCCCGGAGCCGGTCAGCGGAGTGCCGCGGCAGCCGTCCGGGCCTCCACAGTCGGTGTCCGGCCCGCCGCATCCGGTCTCCGCACCGCCACAGCCCGTCTCCGGTGTCCCGCAGCCAACCTCCGGAGCGCCGATCGCGCCATGGGCGCTGCATTCCGGTGCGCTGCCCAGCGTGCCGCCGGCCCCGCCGCCCGCCCCGGCCCCGCCGCCCGGCGACGACGCACCCCCGTCACCGGCACCCGTGTCCGGCGCTCCGATGGAT
>NZ_QGSY01000186.1 GCF_003857035.1 Micromonospora arida | reverse complement strand
CACCCCCACCATCGCCCCTTGTTGATCAAGAGGTTTGCGTCATCCGCGCCGCACGGATGACCGAAAGCTCTTGATCAACGAGGGGTGAGGCCGTTGGAGGCCGGGTGCGCGCACGTCAGTGCGCGGTTGGCGGGGTGGTTGGACACCTTCACGCATCGGTGGATGCAGTTTTTCACAGAGGACTTCCCGCCCTAGCTACCGTTCAGTAACGTCCGGCCCCACAGGAGCGCGACCGGTGCCGGATGTGTCGAATGCCGACATGGCGGTCGTGCCCACCGGCGCCGACGATGGCAGCACCCAGGCCCGTGCGGGTGCGGATGAACCGGAGGTCACCGTGCAGGACATCCTCGAAGCGATCATGGCGGCGGAGGAATCGAACGATCCGGACCGCGAACTCGCCGGCCTCGCCAGGCTGCCCGTACCGGAGAGCTACCGGGGCGTGGTGGTCCGCGCCGAGGAGGCCCGGATGTTCGACGGCATGGCCACCCGGGACAAGGACCCGCGCAAGGCCCTGCACGTGCAGGAGGTGCCGACGCCGGAGCTGGCGCCGGGCGAGGCGCTGATCGCGGTGATGGCCAGCGCGATCAACTACAACACCGTGTGGACCAGCATCTTCGAGCCGGTGTCCACCTTCAAGTTCCTCCAGCGCTACGGCCGGCTCTCCGAGCTGACCCGCCGGCACGACCTGCCGTACCACGTGGTCGGCTCGGACGCGGCCGGCGTGGTGCTGCGCACCGGCCCCGGGGTGACCCGCTGGGCGCCCGGCGACGAGGTGGTCGCGCACTGCCTCTCCGTCGAGCTGGAGGACGCGGCCGGGCACGACGACACCATGCTCGACCCGCAACAGCGGATCTGGGGCTTCGAGACCAACTTCGGCGGGCTGGCCGAGCTGGCGGTGGTCAAGGCCAACCAGCTGATGCCCAAGCCGCGGCACCTGAGCTGGGAGGAGGCGGCCAGTCCCGGGCTGGTCAACTCCACCGCGTACCGGCAGCTCGTCTCGCACCACGGCGCCAACATGAAGCAGGGTGACGTCGTGCTGATCTGGGGCGCCTCCGGCGGCCTCGGCGGGTACGCCACCCAGATGGCGCTCAACGGCGGCGCGATCCCGGTCTGCGTGGTCTCCTCGCCGGAGAAGGCCGAGCTGTGCCGCAAGATGGGCGCGGATCTGGTCATCGACCGGGCCGCGGAGGGCTTCCGCTTCTGGAAGGACGAGGAAACCCAGGACCCGGACGAGTGGAAGCGCCTGGGTGAGCGGATCCGCGAGCTGACCGGCGGCGAGGACCCGGACATCGTGTTCGAGCACCCGGGTCGGGAGACGTTCGGTGCCAGCGTCTACGTGGCCCGGCGCGGTGGGACCATCGTCACCTGCGCCTCCACGAGCGGCTTCCAGCACCAGTACGACAACCGCTACCTGTGGATGCACCTCAAGCGGATCGTGGGCAGCCACTTCGCCAACTACCACGAGGCGTGGCAGGCCAACCGCCTGGTCGCTCTCGGCAAGGTGCACCCGACGGTGTCCCGCACCTACCCGCTGGAGCAGACCGGCCAGGCCGCGTACGAGGTGCACCGCAACGCCCACCAGGGCAAGGTCGGCGTGCGCTGCCTCGCACCGACCGACGGGCTGGGCGTACGTGACGGGGAGTTTCGGGCCCGGCACGAGGACGCGATCAACCGGTTCCGGGGTCACTGACCGGCACCGCCGGCTCTCGGAGGCACCGACCGGCATCCGGAGCGCCGAGGCGGGTCCCGGCCGGACGGTGGAACGCCGGATGACCATTGCGCTGATCGCTCATTGTTCTTCCGCCCCCATTAGCGGATAAGCCACCCGGATCGAACAAAGGGCCTCGGGGTAACCCCGGGGCCCTTTTCCGTGTCACGCTGCGTGGCGTCCCACCCGCCGGGACCTGCCAAGATCGCCGATTGGTCCAACTTGGCCGATCGCGGGAGTTGACCATGTAAAGAGGGCACGAAAGCTGCGCACCGCTCTTGCGAAGCACCCTGGGGCGTCTGCCAGTATGTCCCAATGCCCCAGCAGCAGTCCTCCCCTCTCGCGTTCTTCGATAACGCGAACTCGCAGCCAGATTTCACCGTTGGCCTGCGCGGATACAACACTCATCAGGTCGACGACTTCCTCGGCCGGATGACCGCCGCGCTGACCCAGTCCGAGCAGGCCCGTGCCGAGGCCGAGCAGCGGATGAACGACGCCCAGCGTCGGCTCCGCCAGGCCGAGCAGCGCATGAGTGCGCTGGAGCAGAAGCTCACCGACACGAACAAGCAGCTCGAAGAGAACAGCCGACCCACCCTCTCCGGGCTCGGCACGCGCGTTGAGCAGATCCTCCGGCTCGCCGAGGAGCAGGCCAACGACCACCGCAACGAGGCCAAGCGTGAGTCGGAGGGCATCCTCTCCGCCGCCCGCCTCGAGGCTCGCGAGATCACCGACAAGGCCCGCGCCGAGGCCGCCGCCATGAAGGCGAGCGCCGAGCGTGAGGCGGGCAACCTGCGTACGGCCGCCGAGCGCGAGGCCGCCGAGGTCCGGGTGCAGGCACGCCGCGAGGCCGACACGCTGCGCGCCGACGCCGACCGGGAGACCAAGCAGCTGCGTACGGTCACCGCGCACGAGGTGGCCGAGCTGAAGTCGACCGTCGAGCGGGAGGTCGCCACCCTGCGGGCCACCGCCGAGCGGGAGATCACCCAGCAGCGGGCGAAGGCCGCCCGCGAGGCTGAGGAGAAGCGCGCCGAGGCGACCAAGCTGCTCACCGATGCGCGGGACAAGCGCGACAAGGACCTGCAGGCCCTGGAGCTCCAGCTGGCCGAGCGGCGGGAGAAGGCCGAGCGCGAGGAGTCCGAGCGGCACGCCGCCCAGGTCGCGCAGACCCAGAAGTTGGTCAGCGAGGCCGAGCAGCGTGCCCGGGCCGCGCAGGAGCGGGCCAAGGAGATCGAGCAGCGCGCCGAGGCGCGGCGGGTCGAGTCGGAGCGCAACGCCGCCGAGACGGTCGACAAGGCCAAGGCCCACTCGGAGAAGACCCTCAACGAGGCGAAGGCCGAGTCGCAGCGCCTGCTCACCGAGGCTCGCACCGAGGCGGAGCTGACCACGCAGGCCGCCCGCCGCGAGGTCGAGGACCTCACCCGGCAGAAGGACGCTGTCACGTCGCAGCTGGGTCAGATGCTCTCCGGCCTCGCCGGCATCGTTCCGGGAATGCCGGCGCAGGCCGCTCCGGCTGCCAAGCCGGAAGCAGCAAAGAAGACCGATGGCGGTCAGGAGCGGGTGCCCGCGGAGACCGCCGGCTGACGCGAGGCGTCAGGTCGGGGCATCGACGGCGCGAGGTGACACCGGGTAACCGGTGCCGCCTCGCGCCGTATGCGTTTCCTAACCCCTGGTGTTCGCTGACCGCAACGGAGTGAAGTAGCTCCCACAAGGCCCGTCCGTATCGCCCCAGCAGGCCCCGTTGCGTGTGAGGATGGGGGCATGTCGCACGGCGAGGAACTGTTCGCTCTCGGCGGGGACGTGACGACGGAGCCCAGCTTCGAGTCCGCTCTGCGGGGGTACGAGAAGAAACAGGTCGACCGTTATGTCGCACGTGCTGAGCACGAGATCGCGACCCTCGCCTCCGAACGGGAACAGGCGTACACACAGATCCACAAGCTCGCCGGCCAGGTCGAGGTTCTCCAGCGCGACCTGACCCAGGTGCGCAAGCAGATGAACGTGGTCGACCGGGCGTCGTTCCGGCACCTCGGTCCGCGGGTCGAGTCGATCCTCACTCTCGCCGAGGAGCAGGCCGAGCAGATCCTCGGCGACGCGAACGGGGAGATCGAGGCCCGTCGTGCCGCCGCCGAGCACATCATCGAGGAGGCCCGCGAGCAGGCAGCGCGGGCTCTGAAGGACTTCGAGATCGCCCTCGCCGCCCGACGTGCGGAGGAGG
The DNA here is from genome assembly GCF_003857035.1 of Micromonospora arida. Lineage (GTDB taxonomy): Bacteria > Actinomycetota > Actinomycetes > Mycobacteriales > Micromonosporaceae > Micromonospora > Micromonospora arida. The sequence goes on along the minus strand of NZ_QGSY01000186.1, from coordinate 35,886 downwards.
AGCGGCACAGCGCCGCGCAGCGGGCCGAGGCGGACGCGTCCCTGCGGGCGGCCAAGGACGAGGCGGCGCAGTTGCGCAAGGCCGCGCAGGACGCTCTGGCGAAGGCCCAGCAGGAGGCCACCCAGCTGCGGGATTCCGCCAAGGAGATCCACACCCGGGCCCAGCAGGAGGCCACCAAGCTGCGCGAGACGGCCCGCGAAACGCTGGCCAACGCCCGGCAGGAGGCCAGCGATCTGCGCGATGCCGCCAAGGAGGTGCACGCCAAGGCGCTCCAGGAGGCCAAGCGGCTCACCGACACCGCGACCGAGGCCGGGCGGGCCACCCACGCCAAGGTGCAGCAGGAAGCCAAGCAGATCATCGACGACGCGTCGATGGCCGGTCGGGCCACTCGCGCGAAGGCGCAGCAGGAGGCCGAGCGGCTGACGACGCAGGCGACCGAGGCGGCGAAGCGCAGCCGGGCCGAGACCGAGGCGTACGTGCAGCGGATGCGCACCGAGACCGAGGCGTACGTGCAGCACACCCGGGCGCAGACCCAGCAGGAGCTGGGCGCGTGGCGGGCCGGGGTGGAGCAGGAGGTCAACTCCCGTCGGGAGGCGGCCGACCGGGAGTTGGCGCAGCGACGGTCCGCGGCCGAGCAGGAGTTCGCCAAGCGCCGCGACGAGTTGGACAAGCAACACGCGGCGCGCAAGCAGGAGGTGGAGGCCGGGCTCGCCAGCCGTCAGCAGGAGCTGGAGAACGGGTTCACCACCCGTCGGGACGAGCTGGAAACCGAATTCTCCACCCGGAAGAACGAGCTGGAGACCGAGTACACGGCTCGCAAGAACGAGATCGAGCAGGGCGCGGCCGGCATCCGTCAGGCGGCCGAGCAGGACGCCGCGGCGCTGCGTCAGCGGTCCGAGGCGGAGGCCGCCGAGCTGCTGAGCCGGGCCGAGGCCGAGGCCAGCGACAAGCGCCGCAAGGCCGACGAGCATGTCGCGGCGTCCCGGCGGCAGTTCGAGGAGTACGCGGCCACCACGCAGCAGCACCTGGCCACCACGCAGCAGCACCTGGCGGCGACCCAGCAGGAGTCGGCGGCGGGCCGTCAGCAGTTGGCCCAGGTGATGTTGGAGATCGCCCAGGCCCAGCAGCAGTTGGCGGATCTGCGGCAGGAGACCTGGAAGGCCCGGCAGGAGTCCGACGAGCTCCAGCGTCAGATGTCCGAGCTGCGGTTGCAGAGTGTCGCCGGTCCGATCGACGGCCCGACCGCGCCGGCCGGAGACGCCAGCGCGAGCGGAGGCGGGCCCGGTGGTGGGGACGACGGCGTGAGCGTTGCCGCCGGCGCGGCCTCCGGGTCGGGTCCGACCACCGGTCTCAAGACCGAGCCCGCCGACACCAGGCAGCCGGTGAACGCCAACGCGGAGGACGCCGGGCAGCCGACGACGCGACCCGTGGCCGAGCCGGTGACCACCGTCGACGGTGGCGTGGCGAGCGCCGGGGTGGACGGGGAACCAACAGTCGCCGCGGTCCCGGGGGTGGGTGGCCGGGACGCCAAGCCCACCAAGATCACCAGCACCGGCGAGAACGGCAAACGTCCCACCAAGCCGACCACCGACGAGCGCAGCGCCAAGCCCAGCAAGGTCACCATCGAAAAGGACTGACCCTGCCACGGGCGCTCGTGTGAGCCTCGAGATCTTGGACGGTTTCCGTCCGCGCAACGGAAACTGTCCAAGATCTGCGCGTGGTCCGGAGCCTAGGGGCCATCCGGGTCGATGATCGGGCGGCGGAACGGGCCCCACGCCACGAAGCGTTCGAAAAGCTCCCGAGGTGCCGGCCCGTCGTAGGGATTGAGCTGGTACAGGTCGTGCGCCGCCTCGTGGTAGAGCCCGGCGAGGTAGATGGTCAGCGCGGCCGGATCGCTGTCGAACTCCGCCTTGAGCAGCAGCCGGGCGTCCGCACAGGGCCACGGCAGGCCGTCGGCCCGGCAGCACCACATGGGTCGCAACGGGGTGTGCGGCGTCCGCGCGCCGCAGGGTCGGGGAAACATGGGGTACGGCCCGAGCCGCGGCTGGGGCAGCCCCGACACCGGGGTACGCGCCCTGCGCCGTGAGTGCGGACCCGGCGGCGTGCAACCGGTGGACAACCGCCAAGCCGGTGTACCCGCTCTGCCGACCCCGTGCGGACCGGGCAGTGCACAGCCGGTGGACCTCCGCGTAGGCGAGGTGACGGTGACGGGCAGCGACCGGCTGACGGCGCGACACGTGAGCGTGGGCATGGGATGTCTCCTCGGCTGGGGCGCGGTCACGCCGACGTGGAGACGGCAGTGCCCGCGCGGTGAAAACCGGAGTGGTCCGGGGACGACCCGGTACGTGACAGTCTGCTGAGAACACCGTTACGGTCGGAAGACCTCGACGGCTCCGGTGGGGCGACTGCGGTGACGACGTGACCCGCCGGGTCGACCGGTGGAGACGACCCTCGACCTGCGGAGGCACTGTGGAAGGCGACGCCGCGCCGACGGCCGACATGATCCGCGCGCAACTGCGCCGGCTCCGGATCGCCGCCGGGATGAGCCAGGAGGATTTCGGTCGGCTGGTGCACTACTCCGGCTCGATGGTGTCCGCGCTGGAGCTGGGGCAGCGTCCACTGGACCGACTCTTCCTGGCCCGCGCCGACGAGGTGTTGACCACCGGCGGCCTGCTCGTCTACCTGCTCAAGCTCGCCGAGCGCGACGGCCAGCCGAGCTGGTTCCGGCCCTGGCTGGACGCCGAGCGCAGCGCCCGCCAACTGCGCTGCTTCCAACCGACGCTGATCCCCGGGCTGCTCCAGACCGAGAACTACGCCCGCGCGGTGATCCGCTGCGACGACCTGCTGAGCGACGACGAAGTGGAACGCCGAGTCCACGCTCGCCTGGACCGCCAGTCGCTGCTGGTGCAGCCCGAGCCGGCGCAGTTCGTCGCGGTCGTCGACGAATTGGTGCTGCGGCGTGCCGGCGAGGAGGTTCGCGGGTTGATGGTCGAGCAGATCACCCACCTCGTCGCCAGCCTGGAGCAACCACACGTCAGCCTGCACATCGTTCCGGCCGACACCGGACTGCACGTCGGCCTTTCCGGACCGTTCAATCTGGCCCGAGGCGCCGACGGTGGTTGGGTGGGGCACATGGAGCATCAGATTGACGGTCTCGTGGTCGATGGCGACCATGAGGTGGCTACGCTGCTGGCGCGTTGGGAGATGATCAGAAACGGTGCGTTGTCTCGCCGCCAGTCGATCGAACTGATGAAGGAAGTTGTGACCTCATGGACCTGATCGGCGCGCTCTGGCGCACATCCAGCCGTAGCGGCAACGGAGAGTGCGTCGAGGTGGCGGACAATCTGCCGGGGGTCGTGGGGGTGCGGGACAGCAAGGATCCGGCCGGTCCGGTGCTGGTGTTCGCGCCCGCCGCGTGGCGGGCGTTCGTGGCCGTCGCCCGTCGTCCGACGGCCTGAGCCGGGAGGTTCCTGGTGCCACAGCACGACCCTTCCGGCGACGAGCCGGACGTGACCCCCGGTCCCCCGTCAGCGGAAACGCCACCACCGGCGGAGACCCCCCAGCCAGCGGAGACCCCCCAGCCAGCCGAGGTGCCACCGCCGGTGCCGGTCCCCGCCCCGGGGGTCGACCCGGACGAGCCGCCGGCGGTCCCGTCCGGAAAGTTCGGCACACCGGGGCGGCCATTGCGCCGCAGCAGCTTCCTGCTGGGCTTCACCGGTGCGCTGGGCGTGCTGCTGGCGTACACCCTCTATCTGGGGATTCGGAATGCCGGCGGCATCCTGGTGCTGGTGGTGATCGCGCTCTTCCTCGCGGTCGGCCTCAACCCGGCGGTGGTCCGGCTACGCCGTTGGGGTGTGCCGCACGGCCTGGCGGTGGCGGGGGTCGCCCTCACGGTGGTGTTGCTGCTCTGCGGCGGCATCGTGGCGCTGGTCCCGCCGATCGTCACCCAGTCGGGTCAGTTCATCGACCAGATCCCGAGCCTGCTCGACGAGTTGCGCCGCAATCCGACGGTCAATGACCTGGTGGAGCGGTACGACGTGGTGGAGCGGGTGCAGGGCGCGGCCAACGCGCAGACTGTCGGCCGAGCGCTGGGCGGGGTGCTGGGCGGGGCCCAATTGATCTTCGGCACGGTGTTCCGGACGCTGACCGTGCTGGTGCTGACCATCTACTTCCTGGCGTACTTCGACAAGCTGCGCTCGCTGGGCTACTCGTTGGTGCCCCGCTCCCGGCGCGAGCGGGTGCAGCTGATCGGCGACGAAATACTGGCCAAGGTTGGCGCCTACATGGTCGGCGCGCTGAGCATCGCGGTGCTGGCCGGCGCGACCACGTTCGTCTTCGCGCTGATCGTCGACCTGCCGTACCCGTTCGCGTTGGCAGTGGTGGTCGCGGTGACCGACCTGATCCCGCAGATCGGCGCGACCCTGGGCGCGGTGATCGTGAGCCTGGTCGGCTTCGCCGCCGACCTGCCCACCGGCATCGCCTGCGCGGTGTTCTTCCTCATCTACCAGCAGGTGGAGAACTACCTGATCTACCCGAAGGTGATGCGGCGCTCGGTCGAGGTCAACGAGGTGGCGGCCCTGCTCGCCGCGCTGCTCGGGGTGGCGCTGCTGGGTGTGGTGGGCGCGCTGATCGCCATCCCCACGGTGGCCGCGCTGCAACTGATCCTGCGCGAGGTGGTGCTGCCCCGCCAGGAGCGCCGCTGAGCATCAGCCCGCCGGACCGGCGGCCAGGCCGGGGACGAGCGCGTCGGCCAGCCTCGGTCGCGGCCGGGTCAGTCCGCCTTGGTGGCGGCCGGGTCAGTCCGCCTTGGTCGCGGCCGGGCCGGGGACGGGGGTGTCGGCGAAGGCAGCCACCGTCCGGTCGGCGTACGCGCTGACGTCGCCGGCCTCCATCGGGCCGTCCCAGGTGGTCGGCAGTGGCACCTCGACGGCTGGGTTGACCCGCCGGACGATCTCGTCGAGCACCGTCTCCGCGTCGCCCACCCACAGGTGCTTGGCACCCGGCACCCCGACCACCTCGGCCTGTGGCACGGCGGCGAACCGCTCCCGCGCCTCGGTGGGGCGCAGGTAGTCGTCGAACTCCGGCACCAGCGCCACCAGCGGCCGACCCGAGTTGGCCCAGGTGGCCAGGTCATCGGGGGCGGAGAAGCGCAGCGGCGGGGAGAGCAGGATCGCCCCGGCGATCGCCGGATCGCAGCCGTACTTCAGCGCCAGGTCGGTGCCGAACGACCAGCCGACGAGCCAGATGTTGGGCAGCTCGGCGAACTCCGCGTACTCGATGGCGGCGGCCACGTCGTACCGCTCGCCCACCGCGCCGTCGAAGGCTCCCTCGCTGGTGCCGCGCACGCTGCTGGTGCCCCGGGTGTTGAACCGCAGCACCGCCAGGTCAGCCAGCGCGGGCAGCCGCCAGGCCGCCTTGCGGAACACGTGGCTGTCCATCATTCCGCCGTGGGTCGGTAGCGGGTGCAGGCAGACCAGGGTGGCCACCGGCGGCCGGTCGGCCGGCAGGGCCAGCTCACCGACCAGCCGCAGACCGTCGGCGGTGTGCAGCTCGATGTCCTCCCGGCGGCCGGGCAGGATCGACGACGCGCGGATCGCTGTGCTCACCGCCCAAGTCTGTCGCGAAGTCGCCGCCACCGCCCGCCCAGGCACGAACAGGGTGATCCAGATCGCTCAGCCGTGGCACAGGCCACCCCCGGAGAGGGCCCCTCAGTAGCGCGGGGCGCCCCGGCCGCGCTGCACCGCCGGGCCGCGCCGGTCCCGGGCACGCCAGCAGCCGCTGTGCCAGTGCCGCCGGTCGGTCAGGTCACCCAGGCCGTCCGCCGGCCAGGCCACCAGGTGCGCCACCCCGGGCCGGATCTCCTGGTTACAACCGGGGCAGCGGTACGTCTTGACCGACGCGCCCGCGCCGATGCCGCGTACCTGCCAGGCGCCGTCGGTCCACTGCTGCACCGAGGCGACGCCCTGCCGGACCCGGTCGGCGTCCAGATTGGCGTTGTCGTCCCGGCGAGGGCGATTGCGACGGGGGCTCACAGTCACCAAGCGTACGTCCGGCGGGTGCGGCCTCCCGGGGCGGTCACCAGGTCGCGGGCCGGTCCAGGTGCTCGGCGACCTGCACCCCGCCGAGCACGGTGGTCGCGTCGTCCTCGGTGAACCCCTCGTTCGGCCAGCCCCAACCGGCGGTGAGATGAGCCTTCGGTATCCCCAGTAGCTCCATCATTCCGCCCTGCGGGTAGCGGTAGACCGGCCGGCCGGCCGCCGTCGCATTGGATTCCGTGCGCGCACCGGCGATGCTGCGCGCGTATTGAAGCCGCACCTCCATCGAGCGGAACCCGCTCCCGTTGACGACCAGCGAGACGTCCAGCGCGGCCGGGAAGTTGGTCACGGTGACCTCGCAGCCGGCCGGCCACGCCCCGGCCGGCATCGCGGTCAGCCGCACCGGGGCGCTGCACTGGTGCGCCACATCCAGCCGGAGGGCGCTCCTGGCGGCCCGCAGCGCCGCGTCGGTGGGTGCCACCGTGCGCAGGCGGGCGAAGAGGCCGGGCACCGGCTGCCACCGCAGCACCCAGATCGGATCGGCGCCGTCCGCGGAGAGCCGCTCCAGTTGGCCGTCGTAGGGCGGGTCCGCCGGTTGCGGGATGACCCTGTCGCCCTCCAGGTGAACCTCCTCGGCCACGGCGGCGCTGCGGGCGAGATAGAAACTGACCGGCGCGGCGCCACCCAGATCAAGCTCGGCGCTCTCCAGGCCGGCCGCCGATCGCCAGCTCAGGTAGCGAGCATGGGCCGGGTCGACGCCGAAGTGCAGCAGACCGGGGTCCTTTCCGACCAGATCAGGTCGGGCGAGTGCGCCCGGCACCCCGGGTGCCGCCGCCGGCGTGGCCGCCGGGGTTGCCGGCTTCGCCCCCGTCCAGGGCACCTCCACGGGCAGCCCACCGCCGCCCGCCACCCCGAGGCCGAGCACCGCCGCCACGCCGAGCGCCGTCCCACCCACCGCGGCCCGTCGCCGCGTCCGCCGGGCCCGGCCCCGGGTAACCGCCCCGCTGGTCAACTGGTCGATGTCGACCTGACCCTCGGCGTGCGCCCGCAGGGTGGAGATGATCCGCTGGTCGAGGTCGGTCACGGTCGGCTCCCGTTCTTGGCCGGGGCACCGCAGCGCTCCCGGAGGTTGGCGAGCGCCCGCATCGCGTGGGTGCGGACGGTGACCGGCGAGCAGTCCAGGATCTGCGCGATGGTCGCGTCGTCCAGGTCTTCGTAGTAGCGCAGCACCAGGACCGCCCGCTGGCGGTCGGGCAGGCCGAGGATCAGCCGCCACATCTCGTCCCGGTCGGCCGCTTCGCCGCCGAGGTCGCCGCGGTGCGGCCGGTCCACGAACGTGTCGATGGCCAGTTCGCGATTCGACCGGCGGCGCCACCAGGAGTTGTTGGCGTTGACCAGCATCCGGCGCACGTACACGTCGGGCCGGTCCGCCCGGGAGATCTTGCGCCAGTGCACGTACGCCCGGGACAGCACCTCCTGGGTGAGGTCCTCGGCCCGGTGCTCGTCACCGGTCAGCAGCCGGGCCAGCCGAACGAGGGCCGGGCCGCGGCTGCCGACGTACTCCTCGAAGGTCACACCATGCAGACGCGGCCGGAGCCGCCCGGCGTTGACCCGGTCAGCGGTGCGAGTGGTCGCGGAAGCCGCGGCGGGTCTTGCGGCCCAGGTAGCCGGCGGTGACCAGGTGCTCCAGCAGCGGCGCGGGCGCGAAACCCGGCTCGCGCAGTTCCAGGTACAGCTCGCGCTGGATGGCCAGGGAGACGTCCAGCCCGACCACGTCGAGCAGCTCGAACGGGCCCATCGGGTAACCGCAGCCCAGCTTCATGGCGTGGTCGATGTCGTCGGCCGTCGAGTAGCTGGCCTCCAGCATCTTCACCGCGTCGTTCAGGTACGGGAAGAGCAGCGCGTTGACGATGAAGCCGGACCGGTCACCGCAGACCACGCCGGTCTTGCCGAGCGCGGCGCAGACGGCGCGGGCGGTGGCGGTGGCCTCCGGGGAGGTGCGGATGGTGCGGACGACCTCGACCAGCGGCATGATCGGGGCCGGGTTGAAGAAGTGCAGCCCCACCACGTCGGCCGGCCGCTGGGTGGCCATCGCCACGTCGATCACCGGCAGCGACGAGGTGGTGGTGGCCAGCACCACGCCCGGCTTGCAGATCTCGTCGAGGCTGGCGAAGAGGGCCTTCTTGACGCTCAACTCCTCGACGACCGCCTCGACCACCAGGTCGACGTCGGCGAGATGGTCGAGCGTGGCGGACCAGCTGATCCGGCCCAGGGCGGCGTCCCGGTCGGCCTCGGCGAGCTTGCCGCGCACCACGCCCTTGTTCAGCGAGGTCTTCACCGCCTCACAGACCTTCGCGGACTTCTCCATGCCGCGGGTCACCGAGACGACCTCGTAGCCGGCCTTCGCGAAGACCTCGATGATCCCGGTGGCCATCGTTCCGGAGCCGACCACGCCGACCTTCGCGATGGCGCGCGCGCCGTCGGCGAGCCCGCCGTCCGTGGCCAGCGGCGTCGCCTCATCCGGTACGACCACCGGGGAGCCGGGCCGCTCGTAGGTGTAGAAGCCCCGGCCCGACTTCCGGCCGAGCAGCCCTGCCGTAACCATCTGCTTGAGCAGCGGCACCGGGGCGTGGCGGCGGTCCCGCCCGCCGCGCCGGTACATCGTGTCCAGGATCTCGTACGCGGTGTCCAGGCCGATCAGGTCCATCAACGCCAGCGGGCCCATCGGCAGGCCGCAGCCGAGCTTCATGGCGGCGTCGATGTCCTCCCGGGTCGCGTAGTGCGCCTCGAACATGCCGACCGCGTGGTTGAGGTAGCCGAAGAGCAGCGCGTTGGCGATGAAGCCGGCCCGGTCGTTGATGGTGACGTCGACCTTGCCGAGCCGGGCGCAGAGCGCCTCCACGTCGGCGACCACCTCGGGTGCGGTGACGACCGTGCGGACCACCTCGACCAGCTTCATCACCGGGGCCGGGTTGAAGAAGTGGATGCCGATCACCTGGTTGGGCCGGCTGGTGGCGACGGAGATCTCGGTGACGCTCAACGACGAGGTGTTGGTGGCGAGGATCGTCTCCGGTCGGCAGACCCGGTCCAGCTCCGCGAAGATCCGCTGCTTGAGGTCCAGGTGCTCGGGCACCGCCTCGATGACCAGGTCGACGGAGTGCAGCGCGTCCAGCCCGACCGCGAAGTGCACCCGCTCGTGCAGGGCGTCGCGGTCCGCCTCGGCGAGCTTGCCCTTGGCGACCGCCCGGTCGGTGGAGCCCTTCAGGGTGGCCCGGCCGCGCTCCAGCGCCGGCGCGGAGATTTCCACGGCCACCACGTCGATGCCGTTGCGGGCGAAGACCTCGACGATGCCGGCACCCATGGTGCCCAGCCCCACCACACCCACGGTGCTGAACTCGCGCGCCACGACCGGCCTCCCCAGAGACTCCACACGGCCACTGAACGGCCGCTAAGGTTATGCGCGCGAGTCTGCCACGTGACGGTGAGTTGTCGAGACGCCGTGGCATATTTCACCCACGGCCCAGCGGCGCCGCTACCCGGTCGACACGCTGGTCAGGGCCAACAACTCCGCGACGAACTCCGCCGGGCGCTCCAGGTGCGGGCTGTGACCGCAGCCGGGCAGCACCACCTCGTGGTACGCGCCGCCGGCCGCCGCGTACCGGTCGAGCACCGCCCGGGTCTGGCCGACCATCGGCTGGGGTGGGCAGGCGTCCGCTCCGGGCCAGCCGGGCACGAGATCCAGCGAACCCAGGTACGCCAGGTCGAAGAGCGAGGTGTCCGAGACGATGACGTCGACGTCTCCGCGTACCCAGGTGACCGGCGGTTTCTCGGCGACGGCCACCAGCTCGTCGGCGATCCGGAAGAAGGTCGGCGCGAGCGCGTTGAGCACCCCGCGCTCCCCCGGCGCGGTGCCCGGCCAGTTCTCCGACGGCACCGCCGTGCCCGGGTAGTTGTCGTCCCCGGTGGCGGTGGAGAGCACGGTGTCCAGCAGCAGTTCCTCGTCCTCGACCAGTGAGGCGGGATCGGCCACGTAGGTGGCCCGCAGCACGGCGCGCGGGCTGGCCGGCGCGTCCGTGCTCCGGTCACCGGTCGCGAGGCGGGCGACGAAGTCCGGGTTCGCCGTGCCGGCGCCGGTGCCGGCGAAGTCGGGGGTGGTCGGCGTGCCGGTCAGGTCGCGGGTGCCACCGAAGCCGTACGGGGAGACCGGTGCGGCGAGCAGCAACGCCCCCACCCGGTGCGGATGGTCGACGAGCAGGCGCATCGCCACCCCGCCGCCGAGGGAGTGCCCGACCACCACCGGGCGCGCGTCGGCGTCGAAGAGCGTCGGGTCGTCCAGCAGGGCGGCCACGTCGTCGGCGAAGTCCCGCAGGCCTCGGGTGGCGTCCACCGGGGCGGTCGCGGAGTCGCCGTACCCCCGCAGGTCGGGGGCGACCACCCGCAGCGTCGGTGGCAGACGGCGGACCAGCGGCTCCCAGAACAGCGCGGACGAGCAGTTGCCGTGGATCAGCAGCACCGGTGTGCCGTCCGGCGGGCCGGCCACCCGTACCGCCTGGGTGATGCCGTTCGCCGTCACGGTCCGCTGCTCGGTCTCCATCCGCGGCATGGTGCCACGGGTGTCCCCGCCGGTCCAGGTGTCGGACCGCCACCCAGCGGAGCTGCCAGGTGTGGCCGGCCGCCAGATCAGCGACGCGAGCCCGGTGGTGCGGCCAGTGGCAGTGCCAGCGTCGGACGGACGTCGCGCCGGGACGGGCCGAAGCTGAGCCCCACCGGGTCGGTGAGCGCCACCCCGGGGTCGAACAGGCGCAGTTCGGTACGGCCCAGCCGGATCACGTCGCCGTCGGAGAGTCGTTCCACCTCGGTGATCCGCCGGTCGTTGAGCCAGGTGCCGTTGGTGGAGCCCAGGTCCCGCAGGGACGGGCCCTCCGGTGCCAGCCACACCTCGGCGTGACGACGGCTCAGGTGTGGGTCGTTGATGACCACCTGACCGGTCGGCGCTCGGCCGATCACCTGTGTTTCGGCTCGCATGCGAAAGCTCGCGCCGCGCATCGGTCCACCCGCGACCGTCAACAGCGGCATCAGTTCCGGATGTTCCTCCATGGACAGTCAGCCCTCCACCCCACACCGTCACTCCGCGCGTCAGCTTGCCATCAGACGGTAGTCGTCAATACCGACCGGCCGGTCAGCCTCTCGTCACCTCCCGGCCACCTGCCGTTCGACGATTCGGGCGGGCTGCACCCGTCACCGACGCCCTGACCTGCACTGATCAACGATCGGCCGGGTTGGTGCGACGCCGGTCCCCCGACCGCGAATCGGGGACCCTACCGGTGAGTAATCCTCGGGTCTAGACTTCCGCCATGACGGCAGTGCATATCCCGGGCGTTCCGGTCATCGACGCGGGCGAGTTGGTCTCCACCAGCCCGGCGACCGGCGCTGAGGCCGGTCGCCTCCCGGTCGCCAGCGACGCCGACGTGCGGCAGGCCGTCGAGCGCGCCCGCGCCGCCGGCGAGTGGTGGGCCGGTCTCGGGTTCACCGGCCGCCGCCAGCGGATGCTGCGGTGGCGTGCCCTGCTCGCCAAGCGCATCGAGCAGTTGGCCGAGTTGGTGCACGTCGAGGGCGGGAAGCCGACCGCCGACGCCATCGTCGAGATCGTCACCGCGATCGAGCACATCGACTGGGCCGCCCGCAACGCCGGCCGCGTGCTCGGTCCACGCCGGGTGCGGTCCCGGCTCATCCTCGCCGAGTTCTCCGGGCACCTCGAATACCAGCCGCACGGTGTGGTTGGCGTGATCGGGCCGTGGAACTATCCGGTCTTCACGCCGATCGGCTCCGCCGCGTACGCCCTCGCCGCCGGCAACGCCGTGGTGCTCAAGCCGAGCGAGTACACGCCCGTCGTCGGCCAGTGGCTGGTGGACAGCTTCGCCGAGGTGGTGCCCGAGCAGCCGGTGTTCACCGCCGTGCACGGGCTGGGCGACGTGGGCGCGGCGCTGTGCCGCTCCGGCGTCGACAAGCTGGCCTTCACCGGCTCCACCGCCACCGCCCGAAAGGTGATGGCGGCCTGCGCCGAGACGCTGACCCCGGTGCTGATCGAGGGCGGCGGCAAGGACGCCATGATCGTGGACAGCGACGCCGACCTGGACGCGGCCGCCGAGGCGTGCGTCTGGGGCGGCATGACCAACGCCGGCCAGACCTGCATCGGCATCGAGCGGGTGTACGCGGTCGACGCCGTCTTCGACGCCTTCGTCGACAAGGTGGTCACCCGCGCCGGTCGGCTGACGGTCGGGCCGGAGGGCACCGACATCGGCCCGATCACCATGCCCAAGCAGATCGACGTGATCCGCCGGCACATCGACGCCGCGATCACGTCCGGCGGGCGCGCCGTGCTCGGCGGCCCGAGCGCCGTACAGCCGCCGTACGTCCACCCCACCGTGCTGGTGGACGTACCGGAGGAGTCCGCCGCCGTCCGTGAGGAGACCTTCGGGCCCACGCTGACCATCAGCCGGGTCCGCGACGCCGACGAGGCCGTCACCCGGGCCAACGCCCTGTCGTACGGCCTCGGGGGTTCGGTCTTCGGCCGGCGGCGTGCGGTGGCCATCGCCCGGCGACTGCGCTCCGGGATGGCGTCGATCAACTCCACGCTGACCTTCGCCGGCATGTCCACCCTGCCGTTCGGCGGTGTGGGCGACTCCGGCTTCGGGCGGATCCACGGGGAGGACGGCCTGCGTGAGTTCGGTCGGGCCAAGGCGGTCACCCGACGTCGTGCGCGGTCGCTGCTGCCGTCGATGACCTTCGAGCGCACCCCGGCCGACGTGGCCCGACTCGTCAAGGCCATCAAGGTCATGTACGGAAGGTAAGTGTCGGATAACCGATCATCAACAAAGATCGGTGTATCCACATGTTTATACGCTGTGGCCACGGCGGTACATTGCGTTAAATGGGCCCCAATCGATTGCGCTACCGCCTTGTCGACAGTGACCAGTCGTGGAGCGCCCGACGGCGTCGGCACCGCTCGGACTGGCTGGCGCGCACCTTTCCCGACATCTGCGACATGCACGTGGTCGACCTCGGTGGTCGGCTCGGCACCTGGCACCGCTCCACCGTCCGACCGGCCCGGGTGACCGTCGTCAACCTGGAGCAGCCGCCCGCCGTCGTCCCGGAATGGGCCCACGTCGAGCAGGCCGACGCCTGCGACCTGCCCCCGCATCTCACCAAGGGCAGCTACGACCTGGTTTTCTCGAACTCGGTGCTGGAGCATGTGGGCGGGCACGAACGCCGGATCCGCTTCGCCGCCGCCGCCCGCTCACTGGCCGACCGGCACTGGGTGCAGACGCCCTACCGCTACTTCCCCATCGAGCCACACTGGATCGCACCCGGCATGCAGTTCCTGCCGGTACGACTGCGCACCGCGTTCGCCCGCCGCTGGCCGTTGGGGCACAAGCCGACCCGCAGCCACGACGCCGCCATCCACCAGGTGCTCTGGACCGAGTTGTTGGACCGCTCGCAGATGCGCCACTACTTCCCCGACTCGACCATGCTGGTGGAGCGGGTGTTCGGCCTGCCGAAGTCACTGATCGCGGTGCGCACCGGGTAGGACGCCGGTCAGAAGAGCGTCAGCTCGTCCTTCACGATGCCGCGCAGCTTGTCGTAGTCCACGACCACACACCGGATGCCCCGGTCGGTGGCGAGCACCCGGGCCTGCGGCTTGATCTCCTGGGCGGCGAAGACCCCGACGACGGGGCTGAGCAGCGGGTCGCGGTTCATCAGCTCGAGATAACGGGTCAGCTGCTCCACCCCGTCGATGTCGCCGCGCCGCTTGACCTCGACGGCGACCGAGCCCGAGTTGGCATCGCGGCACAGCAGGTCGACCGGGCCGATGGCCGTCATGTACTCGCGGCGGACCAGCGTGAATCCCTCACCCAGGGCACCCGGGTTGGCGGCCAGCAACTCCTGTAGGTGCGCCTCCACCCCGTCCTTGCGCAGGCCCGGATCCACACCCAACTCGTACGAGGTGTCCTGGAAGATCTCCTCCAGGGTGATCCGCAACTCCTCGCCAGCCTTGTTGACGACCCGCCACACACCGGGGGCCTCCTCCAACCGACACGGCGGGCTCATCCAGTTCAACGGCTTGTACGCCCGGTCGTCGGCGTGAATAGACACCGACCCGTCCGCCTTCACCATCAGCAACCGGGTGGCCAGCGGCAGGTGAGCCGAGAGCCGTCCGACATAGTCCACCGAGCACTTCGCAATGACCAACCGCACCCGACGAGGGTAGCCGAGCACCCCCCGGTCGCCAGCGAGCGGCACTGGCGCGTCGATGCGATGCTGAGACCGTGTTCGAAGTCCTCACCGGCACCGGTCTCGCCGCCTCGGCGGGCCTGAACGCCTACATACCCCTGCTCATCCTCGGTCTACTCGGTCGCTACACCGACCTGATCGACCTGCCCAGCGGCTGGACCTGGCTCGGCAACGGCTGGGTCATCGCCATCATGGCCGTGCTGCTCGCCGTCGAGATGGTGGCGGACAAGGTGCCCGTGGTCGACCACATCAACGACGTGGTGCAGACCGTGGTCCGACCCACCGCCGGTGGCCTGGCCTTCGGCGCCGGCTCCTCGTCGGAGACGGTGACGGTCAGCGACCCGGGGAGCTTCTTCTCGTCCCACCAGTGGGTGCCGGTCGTCACCGGCGTACTGCTGGCGTTGGGCGTGCACCTGCTCAAGTCCGCGGCCCGCCCGGTGATCAACGCGACCACCGCCGGGATCGGCGCCCCGGTCGCCAGCACGGCCGAGGACGCCACCAGCGTGGTGGTCTCCCTGGTGGCGATCATCCTGCCGGTGCTGGTGCTCGTCGCCCTGGTCGGCCTGGCGTTCTTCACCTTCTGGTTCTTCCGTCGTCGATCGGAACGACGCCGCGAACGAGAGGCCGCCCGCGCCGCCGGCTTCCGCGTCTGACGCTTGATCGACTCGGGTTCCTGGAAATCGGGCCATCCCCCGCAGTGGGACACCCCGCGTTCCGGAAACCCGAGTCGATCACGCTGGGCGGCGGATCGGCGGCCCGCTATACCGGGGTTCCGGGGGCCGACAAAAGCCTAGGATCGGGGCAAGAACCTAGAGGAGGTTGGCATGACCGCAGCGTTGGAGATGCCCCGAGTCCAGGAATGCGTGGTGGCCGCGTGCGCGTACAACCAGTCGGGTGACTGCCACGCCTTCGCGATCACCATCGGCAGCATGGATCACGCCCACTGCCACACGTTCGTCGAGTCGCCCGTCCGCGGCGGCGTGGACAGCCTGATCGCGCAGGTGGGCGCATGCCAGCGCTCCGACTGCCGGCACAACGAGCAGTTGGAGTGCCACGCGGCGTCGATCAGGGTCGGCCCGGACAACGACATGGCCGACTGCATGACCTACTCCGGCCGCTGACCCACGTCGGCCGACGACCTGCCGGCCGCTGACCCACGTCGGCCGACGACCTGCCGGCCGCTGACCCACGTCGGCCGACGACCTGCCGGGACAGCGCCCGATCAGGGCAGGTCGTTGGCGTGACGGATGACCGTCACCAGGTCGTCGATGATGCCGGTGAGGGCGAAGTCCTTCGGGGTGAAGACCCGGGCGACCCCGGCCGCCCGGAGGGTGTCCGCGTCGCTGGCCGGGATGATGCCGCCCACCACCACCGGCAGGTCCGGCCGGCCGGCGGCGCGCAGCCCGTCGAGCACCGCGGGCACGGCGGCCAGGTGCGACCCGGAGAGCACGGAGAGCCCGACCAGGTCGACGTCCTCCTCGACGGCGGCGGCGACGATCTGCCCCGCGGTCAACCGGATGCCCTGGTAGACGACCTCGAAGCCGGCGTCGCGGGCGCGTACCGCGATCTGCTCCGCGCCGTTGGAGTGCCCGTCCAGGCCGGGTTTGCCGACCAGCAGGCGCAGCCGGCCGCTGCCCAGCTCCCGCGCGGTGGCGGTGACCCGCTCGCGGACCGCGACGAGGCCCGGCTCCCCGCCGCCGCCGGTGGCGCCGGCCAGGCCGGTCGGTGCCCGGTACTCGCCGAAGACCTGGCGCAGCGCGCCGGCCCACTCGCCGGTGGTCACCCCGGCCCGCACGCACTCCAGGGTGGCCGGCATCAGGTTGGTGGTGGTCGCGGCGTCCGCGCGCAGCCGGGCCAGCGCCGCGTCGACGACGGCCGCGTCCCGGTCGGCCCGCCACCGGCGTACGCCGTCCACGGCGGCCGCCTCGACCGCGGGATCGACCTGCTCGACGGCGCCCGCGCCGGCGGCGGTCAGCGGGGAGGATTCGGTCTCGGTGTACCGGTTGACCCCGACCACCACGTCAGCACCGGACTCGATGCGCCGACGACGCTCGGCCAGCGACGCGACCAACGCGCTCTTGAGGTAGCCGGTCTCCACGGCGGCGACGACGCCGCCCAGCTCCAGCACCTTGTCCAGCTCGACCCGCGCCCCGGTGACGACCTCGTCGACCAGCGCGGTCATCACGTGCGAGCCCGCGAAGAGGTCGGGATATTCGAGCAGATCCGACTCGTACGCCAGAACCTGCTGCATCCGCAGCGACCACTGCTGGTCCCACGGGCGGGGCAGGCCGAGCGCCTCGTTCCAGGCGGGCAGTTGGACCGCGCGGGCCCGGGCGTCACGGGACATCGTCACGCCGAGCATCTCCAGTACGATGCGCTGGATGTTGTTCTCCGGCTGCGCCTCGGTGAGGCCGAGCGAGTTGACCTGCACCCCGTAGCGGAACCGCCGTTGTCTGGCGTCGGTGACCCCGTACCGGTCCCGGGTGATCTCGTCCCAGAGCACGCCGAACGCGCGCATCTTGGCGATCTCCTCGACGAAGCGCACCCCGGCGTTGACGAAGAACGAGATCCGCTGGACCACGTCGCCCATCCGCTCGGCCGGCACCTGGCCGGAGTCACGGACCGCGTCGAGCACGGCGACCGCGGTGGCCAGCGCGAAGCCGACCTCCTGCACGGGCGTGGCGCCCGCCTCCTGGAGGTGGTACGAGCAGATGTTGACCGGGTTCCACCGGGGCATCTCGCGCAGCGTGTACGCCACCACGTCGGCGGTGAGCCGCAGCGACGCCGCCGGCGGGAAGATGTAGGTGCCCCGGGACAGGTACTCCTTGATGATGTCGTTCTGGGTGGTGCCGGCGCAGCGGGCCAGGTCGGCGCCCTGCTCCAGGCCGACGGTGCCGTACAGGGCGAGCAGCCACATCGCCGGGGCGTTGATGGTCATCGAGGTGTTCGTGTCGGCGAGCGGGAGGCCGTCGAAGAGCGCCCGCATGTCGCCGAGGTGGGCCACCGGCACGCCGACCCGCCCGACCTCGCCGGAGGCGAGTTCGTGGTCCGGGTCGTACCCGGTCTGGGTGGGCAGGTCGAAGGCGACCGACAGGCCGGTCTGCCCCTTCGCCAGGTTGCGGCGGAAGAGGGCGTTGGTCGCGGCGGCCGACGAGTGGCCGGCGTAGGTGCGCATCACCCACGGGCGGTCCCGCTCAGGCAGTCGCCCCGGGAATGCCGTCTCATCCATGGCCGGAGTCTAAGTTACCGTTCAGTAAAAGGAGCTGTGGAAAACCGCACAGGTCCATGTCGAGGACGTCCTGGCGCGATCCACGCGGAGTGGCGCGCATCGCCACACCCCGGGCACGCACCGGTTGTCACCAGGACGCACACTGGACGGCATGGATGACGAGTTGGCCATCTCGGTCCGTGGACTTCGCAAGGCGTACGGCGACAACGTGGCGGTGGCGGGCGTGGATCTCGACGTGCGCCGCGGTGAGGTGTTCGCGTTGCTCGGCCCGAACGGCGCCGGCAAGACCACCACGGTGGAGATCCTGGAGGGCTACCGGCACCGGGACGCCGGCGAGGTCTTCGTGCTCGGCGCGGACCCGGCCCACCCGGACGCCGACTGGCGCTCCCGTGTCGGCATCGTGCTCCAGGGCACCGGCGAGTTCGACGAGCTGACCGTGGCCGAGGTGATCCGGCACTTCTCCGGCTTCTACCCCGACGCGGACGACCCGGACAAGGTGATCGAGCGGGTCGGGTTGGCCGCCAAGGCGAAGGCCCGGACGCACACTCTCTCCGGCGGGCAGAAGCGCCGCCTGGACGTGGCGCTGGGCATCATCGGTCGCCCCGAGTTGCTCTTCCTCGACGAGCCGACCACCGGCTTCGACCCGGAGGCCCGCCGCGAGTTCTGGGAGCTGATCCGCGACCTCGCCGCGGCCGGCACCACCATCGTGCTCACCACGCACTACCTGGACGAGGCGGAGGCGCTCGCCGACCGGGTCGGCGTGATCGCCGGTGGCCGGCTGGTCGAGGTGGCCGCGCCGAACCGGCTGGGCAATCGGCAGGAGGCCCTCGCGACGGTCTCCTGGCGTACCCCGGAAGGGACGCTGGAAAGCGCGCAGAGCGCGACGCCGACGGCCTTCGTGGCCGACCTCGCCGCGCGCTACGGCGGCGAGGTCCCCGGCCTCACGGTGACCCGGCCGACCCTGGAGGACGTCTACCTCACCATGATCGGACACGCGCGATGACGACCACGACGAAGCCGGCGGCGCCGGTCACCGCGACCCGCAGCCGTCGGCCCGGTGCCGGCGCGCTCGCCCTGCGCCAGGGCCGACTGGAGATCACCCAGTTCCTGCGCAGCCGGGAGTCCGTGGTCTTCACCATGGGCTTCCCCATCATCATGATCCTGATCTTCGCGTCGATCTTCCACGGTGAGATCGGCGGCGGGGTGAAGTTCACCCAGTACTTCATCACCGGCATGATCGCGACCGGCCTGATGACGGTGAGCTTCCAGAACCTTGGCATCTGGATCCCGGTCGAGCGGGACCGGGGCGTGCTCAAGCGCTACCGGGGCACACCGATGCCGAAGTGGGTCTGGTTCGCCGGCAAGGTGATCATGGTGGTGGTGATCGGCATCGCCGAGACGGCGCTGCTGCTGGCCTTCGCGGTGGCGCTGTTCGACCTCGACCTGCCGGGCACTGCCGGCAAGTGGCTCACCTTCGGCTGGGTCGCCGTGCTCGGGGTGATCGCGTGCACCCTGTGCGGCATCGCCATCTCGTCGCTGGCCAGCACCGCCCGCAGCGGCTCGGCGGTGGTCACCCCGGTGTCCCTGATCCTTCAGTTCATCTCCGGGGTGTTCTTCGTCTTCACCGACCTGCCCACCTGGATGCAGCAGGTGGCGGCGCTGTTCCCGCTCAAGTGGATGTGCCAGGGGCTCCGGGCTGTCTTCCTGCCGGAGAGCTTCGGCGCCCAGGAACCGGGCGGCTCGTTCGAGCTGGGCCGGGTCGCGCTTGTGCTCGGCCTGTGGTGCGTGATCGGTGTGGTGGTCTGCCTGACCACCTTCCGCTGGACCACCAAGCGCGACGGCTGACCTCTCTCCGGGGCCCCCGATCCGCCCCGGGGCTGCCAGACTCTGACGATGGCCGCTCGACCGACCCGACGCGTGCTCCTGCTGGCCGGGGCAGGGGCGACGGCGCTGGCGGTCGGGGTCGGCTGGACGACCCGCGACCTGATCCGCCCGTCGCCGACGCGACCCGTCCCCCCGGACGCGCCGGCCGGCGACGAGCGACTGGTCAGCCGCCCGTCCGCCGCGCGTGGCCGCACGGTCGACTGGCTCGCTGTTGCTTGCCGCCACCTGGCCGGGGCTGCTCCGGGCGGTGGCGGCCTTCTCCCCCGCCGTGGTGCCCGGTGATGCCGTCTTCGCCGGTGTCGACCGGCTGCGCGGCACTCCGCTGGGCCTCTGGTGCGGTCGCCAGGACGACTTCCTCGCCGACGTGCAGGCGCTGGAGCGAGCCCTTCCCGAGCCGGCCGCGCGAGCCGAGTACGCCGACGGCGGGCACGACTTCCGGTACTGGGGCTCGGTCATACCCGCTGCCCTCGACTTCGTCGCGGAGGCGCTGGCAGCGCCTCCCGACCCGAGCTGACCGCAGGGGCCCGCGAACGGGCCCCCGCGGCTGCCGGTCTCAGTAGGTGTAGAAGCCCTTGCCGGTCTTGCGGCCCAGGTCGCCGGCGGTGACCATGCGCTGGAGCAGCTCCGGCGGGAAGAACTTCTCGTCGGCGGTGTCGGTGTAGATGTTCTTCGAGGCGTGCAGCAGCACGTCCACGCCGGTCAGGTCGGTGGTGGCCAGCGGACCCATCGCGTGCCCGAAGCCCAGCCGGCAGGCGGTGTCCAGGTCCTCCGCGGACACCACCCCGGACTCGACCAGCTTGACCGCCTCCATCACCAGAGCGGAGATCAGCCGGGTGGTGACGAAGCCGGCGATGTCCCGGTTGACCACGACGACGGTCTTGCCGATCTCCTCGGCGAAGGCCCGCGCGGTGTCCAGCGTGGCGTCGCTGGTCTTGTAACCGCGCACCAGCTCACAGAGCTGCATCATCGGCACCGGGGAGAAGAAGTGGGTGCCGACCACCGCCTCGGGCCGCTCGGTCACCGCGGCGATCTGGGTGACCGGGATCGCCGAGGTGTTGGTGGCGAGCACCGCGTCCGACTTGCAGATCTTGTCCAGGACGCGGAACACCTCGTGCTTGATCTCCAGCCGCTCGAAGACCGCCTCGACCACGATATCCGCGTCCGCCGCCGCCTCCAGGTCGGTGGTCGGGGTGATCCGAGCCAGCGTCGCCTCGACCTCGGACGCCTCGATCTTGCCCTTCTCGGCGAACTTCTCCAGTGACTTCCGAATGCCGCCCAGACCCCGGGTGGTGGCCGCGTCGTCCAGGTCGCGCAGCGTCACCTGCCAGCCCGCCTGCGCCGCCACCTGGGCGATGCCGGAACCCATCAACCCGGCCCCGACGACCGCGAGTCGACCCGCCATCTGCTTCTCCCTCGCTGCAATTGAGTGCCTGCCTGCACCCTAGTCGGCGAGCCTGAACGATGGCTAAGTGGCGGTCGGGCCGGGTCGTGGAGGACTTCAGATCTCCAGCGCCGGCTCCTCCGGCGTGGTGCCCCGCTCGACCGCCACCCCGAGCGCACGCAGGTCGGCCACGAAGTCCGGGTAGCCCCGGTCGACATGGTGCACGTGGGAGACCTCGGTGACCCCCTCCGCACAGAGTCCGGCGATGATCAACCCTGCCCCTGCCCGGATGTCGGTGGCCCGCACCGGGGCACCGGAGAGCCGATCCCGACCCCGGACCACGGCGTGATGCCCGTCGGTCTTGATGTCCGCGCCGAGCCGCATCATCTCGTTGGCGAACATGAACCGGCCGTCGAAGATGTTCTCGGTGATCAGGGAGGCGCCGTGGCTGACGGCCGCCAGCCCGATCGCCATCGGCAGCAGGTCGGTGGCGAAGCCGGGGTACGGCAGCGTCACCACGTCCACCGCCCGGGGCCGCTCGTCCATCCGTACGCGGAAGCCGTCTCCCCGGGTCTCCACCAGCGCGCCGGCGGCCACCACCTTGTCCAGGGCGACCTCCAGGAAGGCCGGGTCGAGCCCGGTCACCGTCACGTCGCCCCGGGTCATCGCCGCGCCGAACGCCCAGGTGCCGGCGACGATCCGGTCCCCCACCGTGGCGTGGCGCACCGGACGCAGACCGGGCACACCGGTGATGCGCAACGTCGACGTGCCCGCGCCGACGATGCGCGCGCCCATCTGGTTGAGCATCGTGCAGATGTCGACGATCTCCGGCTCCCGGGCCGCGTTGTCGATCATCGTGGTGCCCTGAGCCAGCACCGCCGCCATCACCAGGTTCTCAGTCGCGCCGACGCTGGGGAAGTCCAGCACGATGTCCGCGCCACGCAGGCCGTGCGGGGCGGACGCGATGACGAACCCGTGCTCACCGGAAATCTCCGCGCCCATCCGGGTCAGCCCGGAGATGTGCATGTCCAACCCCCGCGACCCGATCGCGTCGCCGCCGGGATGGGCCACCCGCACGTACCCCCGGCGGGCCAGCAACGGGCCGAGCACGCAGATCGACGCGCGCAACCGTCGGACCAGGTCGTAGTCGGCCTCCGCGCCCGGCTGCTCGGGTACGTCGATCGTCACCGACCGGGACCGGGCCACGCCGCCACGGGCGACCATCGGGTCGACCGGGTCGTCCGCGTCGAACTGGACGTCGCAGCCCAGCCGACGCAGCACCTCCCCCATGATCGCGATGTCGGTGATCCGGGGGACGTTGGTGATCACACTGCGGCCCGGCGCGAGCAGCGCGGCGGCCATCAGCTTCAACGCCGAGTTCTTCGCACCGACCACGTGCACGGTGCCGGACAGTCGGGCGTCACCGCGTACCCGGATGACGTCGACATCGTTGACCGCCGAATCCCCGGCGTCGCCGGGGCCCACCACCACCGGCCAGCCGGCGGTGCTGTCCGGCCGCGCCGGGATCGTCAGGTCGGGAATCCGTAGGCTGTGCGTCATGGCCGTCCACCTCACGCGCATCTACACCAAGGCCGGCGACGCCGGCATGACCAGGCTGAGCAACAACGAGCAGGTGCCGAAGACCGATCCACGGATCGCCGCGTACGCGGATGTCGACGAGTGCAACGCGGCGATCGGCGTCGCCCTCGCGCTGGGAAACCTCGACGAGGAGCTTCGCGGCGTGCTGGGGTCGGTGCAGAACGACCTGTTCGACGTCGGCGCCGACCTGTCCACCCCGGTCGAGCCGGAGCCGAAGTACCCGCCGCTGCGGGTGACCGAGGAGTACGTCGAGCGCCTGGAGGGCTGGTGCGACGAGTACAACGCACGCCTGAGCAAGCTCGACTCCTTCATCCTCCCCGGCGGCACCGCAGGTGCGGCGCTGCTGCACGTGGCGCGGACCGTCGCCCGGCGTGCCGAACGGGCAGCGTGGGCGCTGGTCAGCCACGATCCGGAACGAACCAGCACGCTCCCGGCAAAGTATCTCAACCGGCTCTCCGATCTGCTCTTTATCCTGTCAAGAACGGCAAATCCGGCAGGAGACGTGCTATGGGTGCCGGGCGGCAAGCGCTGAACGTCAGCGCTCCGCACCACGTCGAGGTCTGGGTTCCCACTCTGCCCGCCACCACGCGTAGCCAGGGCTGACTCCTCGCGAGCCAGGCCGACCAGCACCTGGGCCCGTCGGCGAGTCCGGCTGGCCGGCGCCTCGATCAACTCGGGTTTCTTGATGTCGGGGCATCCCAACCACCAGAACACCCCGACATCAAGAAAGCCGAGTCGATCAACCAGCCCGACGCGCTCGCCGCGCCGCGCGGGGCCGGCGCGCTGTGCGCACTGAGGAGGCGGGACTCAACCGCACCGGTAACGGCAGGTGAGAGAACCGCGCCAGAACGGCGGGCAGTGCCCAACGAAGGGTTTCCGGGGGAGCCCGCCCGGCGCAGGGATCAAGCCTGACCGCCCGGAGCCGGGCGGGCTCCCCCGGAAACCCAGAAGAGCAACACAGAAGAGCCGATCAGGCAGCCGGCCAGTCCTGGGAGGCCATACGTGGCGAGACCGCCCCCGGAGGGGCGGCCTCGAGCCAGGAGAGAAAACCGGTCACGGTCGATCGCGCCATGGCGATCTCCACCGGTGCGTGGTGACTGGTACAGCGGAGGATCACCCAGTCGGCCGGCATGGAGAACCGTTCCTGACCTTCGGGCAACCGGCGGCGCTCCACGGCCAGCCCCTTGCGGGAGAGCACCCGCTTGGGTCGGATCGCGAAGCTGAACATCCGGTACCAGCGCAGCTCGTCACCGGCGAACCGGCCGAAGCCGGGCGACCAGCCGCGGCCGTCGAGCATGGTGGAGACCCGGACGCTGAGCCGGATGATGCCACCGCTGCGGGTGACGAGAGCTCGCCGGACGAAGAGGATCAGAAGCGCGCCGAGGATGACGACAACGCCGATTCCGAATCCTTCGACGATCTCCATCCCCGGTGTGGCTCAGCGGCTCTGCGCGGAGACCGGGGTTGCGCTCTCGGCCAGCACGGTGACACCGTCGGCGCTCACCGAGAGGAAGCCGCCGGCCACCTCGTAGGCGACCTGCTCACCGCCTGCGAGCTTGATGCGTACCTGGCCGGGCTCGGCGAGCTGGCCGAGCAGCGGCGCGTGCCCCGGCAGGACACCGAGCTCGCCTTCGGTCGTCCGGGCGACGACCATCTCGGCGTCACCGGACCAGACCTTCTCCTCGACGGCGACGAGCTCGACGTGAAGCTGCTGTGCCACGCTGTCTCCTTGCTGCGGCTACGGATTGCCGAAAGTCTAGCCTGACGACGCGGCGCGCCCAACGCGGGTGGGGACAACGCCGACCTGACTACTTGGCCTTGTTGACGAATTCCGGGTGCTCCAGCAGGAACGGGTCGAGTTGCTCGTTGTGCAGAGCGGTGAAGAAGTCCGGAACACCTTCCTGGAACTGCTCGCCCAGGTACTTCTTACCCTCGAAGACCCCACCACCGGGCAGCTTGATCATCTCGATGGTGTTCGGGCGAATGTCCTTCAGGGCGATCCCGAAGTCGACCACGCTGTTGCCCCGACCGTTGAAGATCAACGACTGGCCGGCGGCGCGGAGCACCTTGTCCAGCTTGATCGGGTTGGACACCACGTCGGCGCTGAACGCCTGGCCGACCATGGCCTTGACGAACTGCTGCTGGTGGCGCTGCCGGCCGTAGTCGGAATCCGGAACACCGTTCTTCGGGTAGCGCTGCCGGACGTAGTCCAGCGCCTGCCACCCACTCAGGTGCCGGTTGCCCTTCTTGTAGAGCGCCTGCGGGCCGACGTAGCCCTCACCGCGGGTGTTTCCCGGCCGCGGCTTGCCGTCCGGCTGCTTGTGCTCGGACTTCACGTCGCGCTCGATGTACATGTCGACACCGCCCATGGCGTCGACGATCTTCTGGAAACCGGTGAAGTTGATGATCGCGCCGGCGTCGAAGCGCTTGATGCCGGTGACGTTCTGCACTGTGGTGGCCAGCAACTCGAAGCCCCGTGCCGCGTCGGGGTTGGCACCCGGCACCTTGCTGCCGAACGACATCGCGGCGTTGATCTTCGTGGTTTCGCCCGGGAAGTCGGCCTTCTTGAACGGCGGGATCGGCACGTAGAGGTCACGAGGCAACGAGAACAGGTAGGCCCGGTCCATCGAGGCCGGCACGTGCAGCACCATGATCGAGTCGGCCAGCGGCGCGGCCGTCGGCGTACGCGGGTCGATGCCGACGAGCAGGATGTTGAGAGGCCCCTTGATCTCGCTCTTCTTCGCCTGGGCGCCCGCCGCCTGGTCGCCGAAGAGGTCGGCCTTGCCGACGGCACCCTCGTAGCGGGCCATGAGCACCTCGGTGCCCACCAGCACGGCGCCGCTGAGCACGGTCAGCACGGTGCCGAACACCGTGCACAGCCTGGCCCACCGCGGCACACCTCGCCAGATGGACGGCTTGCGGCCACTCTTGCCGGCCTTACCCACGAGCAGCTCCGTTCGTCACGCCCACGACGAGGAAGACGGGCGCACGTCGTCGAAGGGTTGCAAAGATCAACGCTCGTTAAGGTGAGCGCGGATCGAACCGTAGCTCGGGACCCTCCGGAATGACGACCACGAGTAACGGACCGCGACGATGGTAGGACGCGAACATGAACAAAAGACTGCCCCGGCATTGCCGGGGCAGTCTTTTTGCTACGGGTCGAATCGGGCCGATCAGGCCTTCATCAGCTCCTCAGCCTTCTTCTCCAGGTCCTCGAGACCGCCGCACATGAAGAACGCCTGCTCAGGGAAGTGATCGTACTCACCCTCGCTGATCTTGCGGAACGCCTCGATGGTCTCCTTGATCGGGACCGTCGAGCCCGGCACGCCGGTGAACTGCTCCGCCGCGTAGGTGTTCTGCGAGAGGAAGCGCTCGATCCGCCGGGCGCGAGCCACGGTGATCTTGTCTTCCTCGGAGAGCTCCTCGATACCGAGGATGGCGATGATGTCCTGCAGGTCGCGGTAGCGCTGCAGGATCCGCTTCACCTCGGTGGCAACCTGGAAGTGCTCGTTGCCGACGAACTCCGGGGCGAGGATCCGGGACGAGGACGCCAGCGGGTCCACGGCCGGGTAGATGCCCTTGTCGGAGATCGACCGCTCCAGGTTGGTGGTCGCGTCCAGGTGGGCGAACGTGGTGGCCGGGGCGGGGTCGGTGTAGTCGTCCGCCGGCACGTAGATCGCCTGCATGGACGTGATGGCCTGGCCCCGGACGGAGGTGATCCGCTCCTGGAGCTCGCCCATCTCGTCGGCCAGGGTCGGCTGGTAACCCACGGCGCTCGGCATACGGCCGAGCAGGGTGGACAC
The DNA here is from genome assembly GCF_003857035.1 of Micromonospora arida. Classification (GTDB taxonomy): domain Bacteria; phylum Actinomycetota; class Actinomycetes; order Mycobacteriales; family Micromonosporaceae; genus Micromonospora; species Micromonospora arida. The sequence goes on along the minus strand of NZ_QGSY01000186.1, from coordinate 9,663 downwards.
CTCCGAACCGGCCTGCGTGAAGCGGAAGATGTTGTCGATGAAGAGCAGCACCTCCTGCTTCTTCACGTCCCGGAAGTACTCGGCCATGGTCAGCGCGGAGAGCGCCACCCGCAGCCGGGTGCCCGGCGGCTCGTCCATCTGGCCGTAGACCAGAGCGGTCTTGTCGATGACGCCGGACTCGGTCATCTCGGCGATGAGGTCGTTGCCCTCACGGGTGCGCTCACCCACGCCGGCGAAGACCGAGGTACCACCGAAGTTGCGGGCGACCCGGGTGATCATCTCCTGGATGAGCACCGTCTTGCCCACGCCTGCGCCGCCGAACAGGCCGATCTTGCCGCCCTTGACGTACGGGGCGAGCAGGTCGATCACCTTGATGCCGGTCTCCAGCATCTCGGTCTTCGGCTCCAGGTCCGCGAAGGCCGGGGCCTTGCGGTGGATGCCCCACCGGTCGTCGGCCTCGAACGTCTCGCCCTCTTTGAGGTTGAGCACCTCGCCGATCGCGTTGAACACGCGGCCCTTGACCGCGTCGCCCACCGGCACACTGATCGGCTCGCCGAGGTCACGCACCTCGGCGCCGCGGACCAGACCGTCGGTCGGCTGCATCGAGATGGCGCGGACCAGGTTGTCACCCAGGTGCTGGGCGACCTCCAGGGTCAGCGTCTTCTCACCGCCGGACAGGTTCACCGTGACGTGGAGGGCGTTGAACAGGGCCGGCATGGCGTCGCGCGGGAACTCGGCGTCGACGACCGGGCCGATGACCCGGACCACGCGACCCGTGGCCGTCTTGGTCTCTACTGGTGCAGTCATCACACTTCACTTCCCGACGCGGCCAGCGCGTTGGCGCCGCCGACGATCTCGCTGATCTCCTGGGTGATCCCGGCCTGGCGAGCCGAGTTCATCTCGCGCGTGTACTTCTCGATCATCTCTTCGGCGTTGTCGGTGGCGCTCTTCATCGCCCGCCGACGTGCCGCCGACTCACTCGCCGCCGACTCGATCAACGCCGCGTAGATCCGCGTGTTGATGTACCTCGGCAGGAGCGCGTCGAGCAGCGCCTCCGCCTCCGGCTCGAACTCGTACGCCGGCAGCAACCCCTCGGAGCGCGGCCGGTCCTCCACCTGCATCGGACCAATGATCTTGGTGACCGGGTTCTGCGTCATGAGCGAGTGGAACTCGGTGTAGACGATGTGCAACTCGTCGACGCCGAGCACGCCGTCCGCTCCGGCACCGCCGTCGACGTCGTCCGCTCCGGCCGTGAACGCCTTGATCAGCGTCTCACCAACGGTACGTGCGTCCTCGAACGACGGCTGCTCACTGAACCCGGTCCAGTTCGCCTCGATCGGCCGGTCGCGGAACCGGTAGAACCCGACGCCCTTACGCCCGATGACGTAGAGCACCGGCTCCTTGCCGTCCGCCCTGAGCCGCGCGATCAGCGACTCCGCCATCCTGATCGCGTTGGAGCTGTAACCGCCGGCCAGGCCACGGTCGCTGGTGACCAACAGGACACCGGCCCGCCGCACCCGCTCGCGCGGGGTGAGCAGCGGGTGGTCGATCCGCGCGTTGGACGCCAGCGCCGTGAGCACACCGGTGATGGCCTGGGCGTACGGCAGGGACGCCTGCACCCGGGCCTGAGCCTTGGCGATCCGGCTCGTCGCCACGAGCTCCATCGCCTTGGTGATCTTCTTCATCGACTTCGCCGAGCGGATCCGTTGACGAAGAACGCGTACCTGGGCCGCCACGGGATCAGCTCTCGGCCGGGCGGTCGGTCGCGCCGTCGCGGAAGCGGGTCACCGTCTCGCGGTTCTCGTCGCCCTCAAGCGGTGCGGCCGGCGCGTCGTTGACCCGACGCTCCTCGTCCTTGCTGAGGAAGACCTGCTTGAACTCGGCGATCGCGCTGTCCAGCGAGCCGATGATCTCATCGTTCCACTGGTTGTCGGCGATGCCGGCCAGCACACCCTGGTGCTTGTGCCGCAGGTACTGGAGGAACTCGGACTCGAAGCGGCGAACCTCACCCACCGGGACGTCGTCCAGCTTGCCCTCGGTGCCGGCCCAGACCGTGACGACCTGCTCCTGCACCGGGAACGGCGAGTAGTTCGGCTGCTTGAGCAGCTCGACCAGGCGCGAACCGCGGTCCAGCTGGGCGCGGGAGGCCCGGTCCAGGTCGGAGGCGAAGGCGGCGAACGCCTCCAGCTCGCGGTACTGGGCGAGGTTGAGCCGCAGCGAACCGGCCACCTTCTTCATCGGCTTCACCTGCGCGGCGCCACCGACCCGGGAGACCGAGGTACCGACGTTGATCGCCGGACGGACGCCCTGGTTGAACAGGTCGGTCTCCAGGAAGATCTGGCCGTCGGTGATCGAGATGACGTTGGTCGGGATGAAGGCCGAGATGTCGTTGGCCTTCGTCTCGATGATCGGCAGACCGGTCATCGAGCCGCCACCCAGCTCGTCGGAGAGCTTCGCGCAGCGCTCCAGCAGGCGGGAGTGCAGGTAGAAGACGTCACCCGGGTACGCCTCACGGCCCGGCGGGCGACGCAGCAGCAGCGACACGGCGCGGTACGCCTCGGCCTGCTTGCTCAGGTCGTCGAAGACGATCAGGACGTGCTTGCCGCCGTACATCCAGTGCTGCCCGATGGACGAGCCGGTGTACGGGGCGAGGTACTTGAAGCCGGCCGGGTCGGACGCCGGCGAGGCCACGATGGTGGTGTATTCCATCGCGCCCGCCTCCTCGAGCTGCCCCTTGATGGAGGCGATCGTGGAGGCCTTCTGGCCGATGGCGACGTAGATGCAGCGAACCTGCTTCTTCGGGTCGCCGGTGCGCCAGTTGTCCCGCTGGTTGAGGATGGCGTCCAGGGCGACAGTGGTCTTACCGGTCTTCCGGTCACCGATGATCAGCTGCCGCTGACCCCGACCGATCGGGGTCATCGCGTCGATGGCCTTGATGCCGGTCTGCAGCGGCTCGTCGACGGACTGCCGGGACATCACGTTCGGAGCCTGCAGCTCCAGCTCGCGGAAGCCCTCGTTGGCGATGTCGCCGAGCGCGTCGATCGGCTCACCGAGCGCGTTTACCACGCGGCCGAGGAAGGCGTCGCCGACCGGAACGGAGAGAACCCGCTCGGTGCGCTTGACGCGCTGCCCCTCCTCCAACTTGGCGGAGTCACCGAGAACGACGACACCGATCTCCCGGACGTCGAGGTTCAACGCCACGCCGAGCGTGCCGTCCTCGAACTCCAGGAGCTCGTTGGTCATGGTCGAGGGCAGGCCCTCGACGTGGGCGATACCGTCACCGGTGTCGGCGACGGTGCCGACCTCCTCGCGGGAGACGTCGGACGAGTAGGAAGAGACGTAGCGCTCCAGGGCGCCGCGGATCTCCTCCGTCGAGATGGTCAGCTCGGCCATCCTCTGCTTCCTTAAAATTCAGGGGCCCGGGATACCTAGTACCGACCGGTCCGAATGGCGTCTGTCATTCCGGGCGCTGCGCGGTCCAGCTACCCCGACGCTGGGCGGCAGAGCCGCTCAGCCGCGGGGCGGCGAAGCCGATCAGCGCTTCGCGAGCGCGTTGCGGGTCTCGTTGAGGCGGCGCAGGATGGTGCCGTCGTACAGGTCGGAGCCGACCCGCACGCTCACGCCACCCAGGACGTGGGGGTCCACCGTCTGCTTGACGGAGACCTCTCGACCGTATATCGCGCTGAGGCTCGCACCCAGCCGGCGCTCGTCCTCGTCACTCAACGGGGCCGCGACGATCACGTACGCCACCTGCCGGTCACGTCGCTCGGCGGCGAGCTCCACCAGCCGGGTGAGCGCGCCGGTGAAGGAGCGCCCGCCGTACCCGCCGAGTGCTACCTCGACGAGGCGGACGGTGACCGGACGGGCCTTGTCGGCGAGCAGCTCGCGGGCCAGGGTGGCCCGCTGCTCGACCGGGGCGACCGGGTCGGCGAGCGTGTTGCTCAGCGCCGACTGACCGGCCACCACCTGACCGAAGCGGAACAGCTCGTCCTCGACCTCGCCCAGCTCGCCGGCCTTGTCGGCGCTGGCCAGCAGCGCCTCCACACCGAGGCGCTCGGTGCCGTCGAGCAGCTCCGACGGTGCCGACCACCGGCCGGCGACCAGCGATACGAGCAGGTCGAGCGCGTCCGCGCCGATCCGCCCGCCCAGCATGTCGCCGAGCAGAGCGCCGCGATCCTCGCCGGACCGGGACGGCTCGGAGAGCGCCCGGCGCAGCCGCGGCTCACGCCGCAGCAGGGTCGCCACGGAGAGGATGGCGTCGGCGGTGGAGGCCACCGCTGACGGCTCCGCGCCGCGGACGTACGCGTCGAGGCGCTCGGCCGCGACCTTGTACGACTCCCGGCTGGCGGCCTGCATCAGCGGGCCCCCGTGCTCTCGAGACCGCTCAGGAACCGGTCGACGGTGCCCTTACGCCGTGCCTCGTCGGCCAGCGACTCGCCAACGATCTTGCTGGCCAGGTCCACCGCGATCGTGCCGACCTCCGCGCGCAGCTCGCGCACGATGGTGGCCCGCTCGGCGGCGAGTGCGTCCTTGCCCGCCTGGATGACCCGGTCGGACTCTTCCCGCGCCTTGGCGAGGATGTCCTGGCGGATGCCCTCGGCGTCGGCCCGCGCGTCGTCACGGATCTTGGCGGCGTCGGTCCGAGCCTCAGCGAGCTGGGCACGGTACTGCTCGAGCAGCTGGTTCGCCTCGGCCTGCGCGGCCTCGGCGCGCTTGATGCCGCCCTCGATCGCGTCGACCCGAGCCTGGAACGTCTGCTCCATGCGGGGGAAGACGAACTTCATCAGCACGAAGCAGAGCACGGCGAAGGCGACCGTGCCGACCACGATCTCTTGCCAGATCGGAATGATCGGGTTGTGGTCTGACTCACCACCCTCGGCGGCGAGGAGGAACAACATGGGTGACCTCCCGGTCGGAAGGGGCGGAATCAGCCGGCCCAGATGAAGCCGAAGGCGATGCCGAACAGCGCGAGCGCCTCGATGACGGCGAAGCCGATCCAGACGTACGGCAGGGTCATGCGCGACGACTCGGGCTGCCGGGCGGTCGACTGGATGTAGGCGGCGAAGACCAGGCCAACGCCGATGCCCGGGCCGATGGCGGCGAGACCGTAGCCGATGGCAGCGGTGCTACCGGTGACCTCGGCGAGAACGCTAGCGTCCATTGGTGTGGTTCCTCCTGGTTATCACGCGTGACTCTCACGCGGGACGACAACGGTTGGTGCGTGGATCAGTGCTCTTCGGCGAGCGCACCCTGGATGTAGCTGGCGCTCAGCACGGTGAAGACGTAGGCCTGCAGGACGATGACCAGCGCCTCGAGGAGGGTCAGCGCCACGGTCATCACCCAGGAGACCACCGAGATCGGCGCCAGCCAGGCGTTGGCGTTGAGCATCGCGAAGCCGCCGAGCGTGAAGACCAGCAGGAGCATGTGGCCGGCGAACATGTTGGCGAAGAGACGAACGGCCAGCGAGAACGGCCGGATGATGAAGGTCGAGAACGCCTCGATCGGGATCAGCAGCGGCAGGATGTACCACGGTGCCGGCGGGATCAGGGCGTGCTTGAAGTATTTGCCGAAGCCGTGGTGCCGGATGCCGATGTAGTTGAACAGCACGTAGCTGATCACCGCGAGGATCGCCGGGAAGGCGATGTGCGAGTTCGGCGAGATCTGGAAGAACGGAATGATCGCGAACGAGTTCGTCAACAGCACGAAGCAGAACAGCGTCGTGAAGTACGGAGCGAACCGCACGCCCTGGTGACCGATCATGTCGACCGAGATGTTGTTGCGCACGAAGCCGTAGATCGACTCGGCGAACCACTGCTTCTTGGTCGGCACCAACTGTGGGTTCCGATAGGTCGCCAGGAAGAAGATGATCAGAACGCCGACCGCGATCCAGATCATCAGCGTGAACTTGGTGAACCACGGGGCGTTCTCCGCGCCCCAGGGCACGATCGCGGGCAGGTAGAAGTCGTCCACACTGGGTGGGAATGCCGCCTGGCCCGCTGCCAGAACGTTCGCCTGTCCGAACACCGTGTCCCTTCCTAAGTAGGCGTGCCGAGCCGACGGACGACGAGGATGATCCCCCCGGTCACGCCGAGCACGACGCCGATTCCGGTGGCGACGCCACCGGTATCGAGCCACTGGTCGACCAGCCAGCCGATGAAACCCCACACGAGCATTCCTCCGATGAGGTAGCTGAGCGCGGTCCAACCCTGACCGGCGCCGGACGGATAATCGTCCGGTTCACCGGCGGGACGGGGGGTTTGGTCACCAGCCATGACGGGGCGAACGATATCAGCCGGGAAGACGAGGCTGTGCCTCACCCCCCGCACAACCGTCGTTGTGTGGGCTTCTCGTGGGCGCCGTCGTCTGTGGGCACGCTACTCCCCTTCCGCCCGTCGGAAAATGACCGGAGGCCGACACATTGCGGCGCGTCCGCTGGTTGGGACGACCGCCAGGTCAGCCGTGCGGCCGGCGAGCGTGCACCGTGGTCAGCCACCAGAGGTGCACCGCTGTCCACACTGCCACCCCGGCGACGATGCCAAGGCAAAGAGGGATCAAACCGGGCCAACCAGTCGACGCCACCGCCACCAGCACCACACCCAGCAGGCTGAACTTCAGCACGTACAGGCCCACCCCGAGCGGCAGCAGCAACTGCGGGTTGACCTGGTCGGCCCGCGCCAGCACCACAGTGGTGAGGGTGTAGCTGAGCACCGTGACGCCCACGCCGGCCGCCGCGCCGACCGCGGCCGTCACACCGCCGGTCACACCGCCCACCACCGCGGCGACCACGGCGAGCGCCGCCGACGCACCCAACAGCACCGGCAGGTGCCGCAGCCGCCACCGCCGGTCGGTGCCCGGCTCGACCACCCCGGGCTCAGCCACGGGGGTACGCCGGGAACGCCGCGACCAGCTCGGACACCTCGGCACCGAGCCGGGTCAACTCGTCGACCCCGCCCGGAGCACCGGGATCGGTGCGCACCGCACGGGCGATCAGGGTCGCCACCTGGCGCAGCTCCCCCTCGCGCATCCCCTGCGTGGTGACGCTCGGTGTGCCCACCCGGATGCCGGAGGCCACCATCGGCGGCTGCGGGTCGTACGGGATGGCGTTCTTGTTCAGGGTGATCGACGCGGCGTCGCAGCGGCGCTCGGCCTCGGTGCCGGTCACTCCCAGCTCCCGCAGGTCGATCAGGGCGAGGTGGGTGTCGGTGCCACCGGACACCGGGCGCATCCCCTCGTCGGCCAGCCCGGCGGCGAGCGCCTGGGCGTTGCTGACCACCTGCCGGGCGTACGTCTGGAACTCCGGCTGGGCGGCCTCGCGCAGCGCTACCGCCTTGGCGGCGACCGCGTGCATCAGCGGGCCGCCCTGGGTGAACGGGAAGACCGCCTTGTCGATCCGCTGGGCCAGCGACTCGCGGCACAGGATCATGCCGCCGCGAGGCCCGCGCAGCACCTTGTGGGTGGTGGCGCAGACGACGTCGGCGTACGGCACCGGGGACGGGATCGCCCGGCCGGCGACCAGGCCGATGAAGTGCGCCGCGTCCACCATCAGGTACGCGCCGACCTCGTCGGCGATCTCCCGGAACCGCGCGAAGTCGATCAGACGCGGGTACGCGGTGGCCCCACAGATGATCAGCTTGGGTCGGTGTGCCCGCGCCAGGTCCCGTACCTCGTCGTAGTCGATCTGCTCGGTGTCCGGCCGGACCGGGTAGCCGACCGGGTGGAACCACTTGCCGGAGAAGTTCACCCGGCTGCCGTGGGTGAGGTGCCCGCCGTGCGGCAGGTCCATCGCCAGCACCGTGTCCCCCGGTTGCACCAACGCGGCGTACGCGGCCAGGTTGGCGCTCGCCCCGGAGTGCGGCTGGAGGTTGGCGTGCTCGGCCCCGAAGAGCTCCTTGGCGCGGGCGATGCCGATCTCCTCGGCCCGGTCCACCTCGGCGCAGCCGCCGTAGTAGCGCCGACCCGGGTAACCCTCGGCGTACTTGTTGGTCAGCGTCGACCCGAGCGCGGCCAGCACCGCCGGCGAGGTCAGGTTCTCGCTGGCGATGAGCTGCAGGCCGCCGCGCAACCGGTCCAGCTCGCCGAGGACCACACCGGCGATCTCCGGGTCGGTGGCCCTGAGCTGCGCGAAATCCGGCCCCCAGAAGGTGCTCGTCTCGGTCTCCACAGCGAACGAGTCTAGGGGGCCGCAGACTGGGACCTGTGAGATGCCTCGTCACCGGAGCGACCGGCTACATCGGCGGGCGGCTGACGCCGTTGCTGCTCGCCGACGGGCACACCGTGCGTTGCCTCGCCCGCAAGGCGGTGCGGCTGCGCGACGTGCCCTGGGCCTCGGCGGCCGAAATCGTCGAAGGAGACCTGAGTCGACCGGAGACGCTGCCCGCCGCGTTCGCCGACGTGGACGTCGCGTACTTCCTGGTGCACTCGTTGGGCCGGTCCGACTTCGAGGCGGCCGACCGGACGGCGGCGACCAACTTCGCGGCGGCGGCGCGCGCGGCCGGCGTACGCCGGATCGTCTACCTGGGTGGGCCGGAGCCGGCGTCCGACGCGGAGGTGCCGTCCCCGCACCTGCGGTCCCGTGCCGAGGTCGGCCGGATCCTGCTGGGCAGCGGGGTGCCCACGGCGGTGCTGCGGGCCGCGGTGATCATCGGCTCCGGCTCGGCGTCGTTCGAGATGCTGCGGTACCTGACCGAGCGGCTGCCCGCCATGGTCACCCCACGCTGGGTGGGCAACCGGATCCAACCGATCGCGGTCCGCGACGTGCTGCACTACCTGGCCGGCTGCGCCGACCTGCCGGCCGAGGTCAACCGGGGCTTCGACGTCGGCGGGCCGGACGTGCTGACCTTCCGCGAGATGATGCAGCGTTACGCCCGGGTGGCCGGGCTGCGCCAGCGGATCATCGTGCCGGTCCGCCCTCTCACCCCGTCGCTCTCCTCGCACTGGGTCGGTCTGATCACCCCGGTGCCGAACAAGATCGCCCGCCCGCTGGTGGAGAGCCTGATCCACGAGGCGGTCGCCCACGAACACGACATCGCCCGCTACGTCCCCGACCCGCCCGGCGGGCTGACCGGCTTCGACGAGGCGGTGGCGCTGGCGCTGGCCAAGGTGCGCGACGCCCAGGTGGAGACCCGCTGGTCGAACGCCAGTGGCCCGGACGCGCCCGCCGAGCCGTTGCCCTCCGACCCGGAGTGGTCCGGCGGCTCTGTCTACACCGACGTGCGCGAGAGGGCGGTGGACGCCCCACCGGCGGCGCTCTGGCGGGTCGTGGAGGGCGTCGGCGGCGAACACGGCTGGTACTCGTTCCCCCTCGCCTGGTCGATCCGCGGCTGGCTGGACCGGCTGGTCGGCGGGGTCGGGCTACGTCGGGGCCGACGCGACCCGCACCGCCTCCAGGTCGGTGAGGCGCTGGACTTCTGGCGGGTCGAGGAGATCGTCCCGGGCGAGCTGCTGCGACTGCGCGCCGAAATGCGGCTACCCGGCCGGGCCTGGCTGGAGATGCGGGTACTTCCAGCCGAGGACGGCCGCAGCCGCTACCAGCAACGCGCCGTCTTCCTGCCACGCGGCCTGCCGGGGCACGCCTACTGGAAGTCGGTGGCCCCGTTCCACGCGGTGGTCTTCGGCGGAATGGCCCGCAACATAGCCCGCAACGCCGAACAGCCCCGCTAACCC
>NZ_QGSY01000132.1 GCF_003857035.1 Micromonospora arida | reverse complement strand
GCGTACCCCCACCGCGCCGAAGGCGATCAAGAAGGCGCTCGATGCGGTGACGGCCTGAGGCACCCGCTCACACCGAAGGGCCCGGCATGGTGCCGGGCCCTTCGGTGTGAGCGGGTGCCTCAGGCCGTCACCGCATCGAGCGCCTTCTTGATCGCCTTCGGCGCGGTGGGGGTACGCGGCGCGTCCGCGCGCAGCGCGATCATCTTCTCGCCGATCTCCTGGAGCTGATTGCGGCCCAGCGCGTCGCGGACCTTGGGGAACCACTCCTGCTCTTCCTCCTCGACGTGGTGGGTGACGTTCTCGATCAGCACTGTCGTCTTGGCGTTGAACCGCTCGTCGTCGGCCTTCATGCTGGCCAGCTCGGCGCAGAGCACATCGGCGACGTGGTGTTCCTCGTACGACTCGAGGATGTCGTCCTCCAGGTCGGGCAGCAGCCGGCGGACCTCCGGATACATCACCTCGTTCTCCAGGTAGGTGTGCACGGTCAGCGCCTCCAGGATCTGGTCCACCAACTTCTGCCGCTGGCTCGCCGGCCCCTCCTCGGCATCCTGGAAGGCCTTGAACAGGCGACGCATTTCCTTGTGGTCCTCTTTGAGCAGGACGATGGCATCGGTCGACACCGGCATGACCTCCCTGAAAAGTCTCGGCTGGTGAGGTTCCGGTACCCCGACGCCGAATGCGGAAACAGGTGAAACCGCCTCAGACCATCGCCAGGGTGCGGGGGATCTCGTCGAGCAACTCCCGAGCCAGAAAGCCGATCCGGCCGTAGCGGGGAATCAGCCGCTGGCCGCTCACCGAGTGCGCGAACGAGCCCCAGCAGGCCGCCTGCGCAGGCTCGGCACCCCTCGACAGCAGCCCCGCCAGCAACCCGGCGAGCACGTCCCCGCTGCCGGAGGTGCCCAGCCCGGCGTCGCCGCTCTCCTCCCGCCAACCCCGCCCGTCCGGGGCGGCGACGTGTCCGTACAGCGACACGACCGCCTCGTACCGCGCGGCCAACTCGGCCGCCTCGGCGTCCAGGTCGTCGCCCGGCTCCCGCCCGAGCAGGTGCCCGGCCTCGGTGACGTTGGGGGTGAGCACCACGGGCCGACCCGACCCGACCAGCAGGTCCGGTGCGTGGCTGAGCGCACCGAGGGCGTACGCGTCGAGCACCAGCGAGGTGTCCGGTCGGGCCGCCTCCAGGACCAGGCTCAGCAGGCGGTTGGTTTCGTCGATCGCCTTCAGGCCGGGGCCGACCGCCACCACGTCGGCCTGCGTGACCAGGTCGCCGAGCTGGCCGTCCCGGTCGGCGGCCACCGCGCCGTCGGAGGTCTCCGGCAGACCGATCACCAGCGCCTCGGGCACCTGGATGCTCAGCGCGGCCGCGGTGGACTCGGCGGCGGCGAGCTGAAGCACTCCGGCACCGGCGCGCAACGCCGCCACCCCGGCGAGCAGCACCGCGCCCGGCGTGAAGCGCGAACCGCCGACCACCAGCACGGTGCCCCGGCTCTCCTTTCCACCGACCGGCACCGGCAGCGCCCAGTCCCGCAGCAACGTCGGGGTGATCACCTTCACGTCAGACCGGCTCGGCATGGATCTCGTCCTCCCTGGTCGGTTGGGCGCCCTGCTGACGCAGGTGCGCGACATCGTTGAAGGCGGTGAGGGCCAGACGGTCCTCGCCGTCCGCCGACCACTCGGTGATCGAACAGTTGGCGATGACGTCCTGCCGGGTGAGCGCCATCAGCTCGTCCTCGGTCAATCCCTCCACCAGATAGCGAAGCAGGAAGACCAGCGCGTCGTGGCCGAAGAGCAGCACCCGGCAACCCTCGTGGTCACGGCGCAGGTCGCCCAGCAGCGTCCGCAGCCGTAACGCCACGTCCGTCCAGGACTCCCCACCCGGCGGCCGGTAGTAGAACTTGCCCAACCGCTCCCGGCGGTCGGCCTCGTCCGGGTACCGCCGGCGCACCCCGTGCCCGGTCAGCCCGTCGAGGATGCCCAGCTCCCGGTCGCGCAGCCGCTCGTCGCGGTGGACGGGAATGTCGGTGCCGTCCAGCGCCAGCCGCGAGGTCTGCACCGCCCGCAGGTACGGCGAGACCACCGCCACGTCCGGGCGCTTCGCGTCCGGCAGCTCGGCCAGCCAACGGCCGGTCGCCCGAGCCTGCTCCTCGCCGGTCGCGGAGAGCGGCACGTCGGCGTCGCGGTGGGTGAGGTCGATCAGCTCCGCGCCCGACGCCTCGGCGTGCGTCGCCGCGACGTTCGCGGTGCTCTCGCCGTGCCGAACGATCCAGAGGGTTGCCAGTTCCGCCATGCGGCCCCCCTACCCGGGCGCCGCCGACGGTAACCGTGTCCGGTCGTCGCTGTCGGTTTCAGGGCAGCGCCGCGATCTGGTGATGCGAAACAATGTGCGCCGGACAGCCGACGGGGGGTCGACAATGACTGTCTTGCGAGGTCTGCGGGAAGCGGTGCTGTTGTTCGTGGTGGTCGGGGCGCTGGTCGCAGTCGCGGCAATGATCTGGGTGGCGGTCGGTGGCGGTGACTACGCCGGTCGGCTGGGCATCGGGTTGGTTGTGGTGGGCGGGCTCATCGGCATGACGGGCGACCTGACGCTGAGTCGAATCGGGATGCTCGGCCCGCGCGCCATCTTCGGTGCCGCTCCGGAGCGGGAGACGGCCGGCGGTGGGCGCGTGCTCACCGGGGTCGGCATCTTCCTCTTCGTCGGGCTGCCACTGGTCGTGGTCGGCGTGCTGCTGCTCACCTGACCGAGCGCGTCATCGCTGCCGTCGAAGGCTAGCTCCGTCGGCGCCGCGCCAGTGTCCGCTCGGTGGCCGTACGGCGCGCTTGTGCGTCGTACCCTCAGGGCGTGGCCACGGCGGCGGAGGAGATCCAGGTGGGGGAGCGGCTGGTTCGCGTCTCCAGCCCCGACAAGCCGTACTTTCCCGAGCGTGGGCTGACCAAGCTGGACGTGGTCCGCTACTTCCTGGCGGTGGGTGATGGCATCCTGCGGGCGCTGCGGGACCGGCCGACCATGCTGGAACGCTGGCCGCGCGGTGTCTTCGAGGGCGCGACGATCGCCACCCGGCAGACCAACCGGGGCGACGCGTTCTACCAGAAGCGGCTGCCGGCCGGCGCGCCCGAGTGGGTGCGGACCGCGCACATCACCTTCCCCAGTGGCCGTACCGCCGACGAGGTCGCGCCGAGTGAGCTGGCCGTCGTCATCTGGGCTGCCAACCTGGGCACCCTGCGGTTCCACCCGTGGCCGGTCACCGCCGCCGACGTGGAACGCCCCGACCAGCTGCGCATCGACCTGGACCCGATGCCCGGCGTGGGCTTCGAGCAGGTGGTGCCGGTGGCGCACGAGGTGCGGGCGTTCCTCGCCGAGCTGGGCATGACCGGCTACCCGAAGACCACTGGCGGTCGGGGGCTGCACGTCTACCTGTCGATCGAGCCGCGGTGGAGCTTCGGTGACTGCCGTCGGGCGGTGCTCGCGCTGGGCCGGGAGATGCAGCGCCGCCTGCCGGACGTGGTCACCACCACCTGGTGGCGCGAGCAACGGGATCGCCCGGTCTTCGTCGACTACAACCAGATGGCCCGCGACCACACGGTGACCTCGGCGTACTCGATCCGGCCGACGCCGGCCGCGCTGGTCTCCGCGCCGCTGGACTGGTCGGAGCTGGACCAGGCCCGTCCGGAGGACTTCGACGTGCTCAGCATGCCGGCCCGGTTCGCCGAGCGCGGCGACCCGCACGCCGGCCTGGACGGTGACCGGCACTCGCTGGAACCACTGCTGGAGTTGGCCGACCGCGACGGGCTGGAGGCCCCGCCGGAGCGCTGAGCCCGGCGGTCACGCCCAGGGGCTGCCAAGCCCGTCGAACTCCTCGAAGACCAGCCAGGTGCGGGTGGACAGCACCCCGGGAATGCTCTGCACCCGGCCCAGCACCACGTCGCGCAGCGCGGCGTTGTCCGGGGCGCGCACCAGCGCGAGCACGTCGTGGTCACCGCCGAGCAGCGCGGCGTGCTCGATGTAGCGCACCCGGGCCAGCTCGGCCGACACCTCCCGCCAGGTGTTCTGCTCGATGGTCAGGGCGATGTACGCCGAGGTGCCCAGCCCGGCCGCCTCGGGCGCCACCTGGGCCCGGAACCCGGTGATCACCCCGTCGCGCAGCAACCGCTCCACCCGCGCGTACGCGTTGGTGCGGGAGATGTGGATCCGTTCGGCGAGGGTGCGCACCGACGTCCGACCGTCGCGGACCAGCTCGTCGAGGATCCGCCGGTCGACCTCGTCCAAGGCTCGGGCCGATCGTCCCGATCCCGCGCCCCGGCTCGCTTCGTCGGCGGTCTCCTGGCTCACTGATGGGTCCTCCGCATGCCAACCGTCCCGCCTTCTGTGTCGATCTTGAGTCAATCATCCACAAGCGGAAGCATAGGCTCACCACACGTCCCAGGAGGTTCCGCCGTGACGACCACTCCCCAGGCGGTCCGCAGGGCATCCCCGCGCACCCGTCGAACGGTCACCCCGCCCGACCCGGCGCGCTCGTTGCTGCCAGACGCCGAGCCGGTCCGCCTGCTCGCCGAGAACGGCACGCCGCTGCCCGCCCGCTCCGACTACCCCGAACCACCCGCCGAGGTGCTGCGCGAGTTGTACCGCCGGATGGTGCTCGGCCGCCGCTTCGACACCCAGGCGACCGCCCTGACCAAGCAGGGCCGGCTCGCCGTCTACCCGTCCTCGCGGGGCCAGGAGGCGTGCCAGGTCGGCGCGGTCCTCGCGGTCCGCGACACCGACTGGGTCTTCCCCACGTACCGCGAGTCGATGGCGCTGGTTGCCCGAGGCATCGACCCGGTCGAGGTGCTCACCCTGCTGCGTGGCGACTGGCACTGCGGCTACGACCCGACCGAGGTACGCACCGCACCGCAGTGCACCCCCCTCGCCACCCAGTGCGTGCACGCCGCCGGGCTGGCGCACGGCGAGGCGTACCAGGGTCGCGACACCGTGGCGCTGGCCTTCATCGGCGACGGCGCCACCAGCGAGGGCGACTTCCACGAGGGGATCAACTTCGCCGCCGTGTTCAAGGCGCCGGTGGTCTACTTCGTCCAGAACAACAAGTACGCGATCAGCGTCCCGCTGTCGCGGCAGACCGCCGCGCCGTCGCTGGCCTACAAGGGCGTCGGCTACGGCGTACCCAGCGAGCAGGTCGACGGCAACGACCCGGTCGCGGTGCTCGCCGTGCTCACCCGCGCGGTCGCCCACGCCCGGGCCGGCAAGGGGCCCTTCCTGGTCGAGGCGCACACCTACCGGATGGAGCCGCACACCAACGCCGACGACGCCACTCGCTACCGCGACGGCGCCGAGGTCGACGCCTGGCGCGACCGGGACCCGGTCGCCCGGTTGGAGACCTACCTGCGCGCCCGCGGCGTGCTCGACGACGCGGCGATCGCCGAGATCGCCGCGCAGGCCGAGGCGTACGCGGCAGAGCTGCGGACCCGGATGAACGAGCAGCCCACGGTCGACCCCCTGAGCCTCTTCGACCACGTCTACGCCGAGCCCACCCCGCAACTGATCGAACAGCGTGAGCAGGTCCGCGCCGAGCTGGCCGCCGCCCACGCCGAGGAGGGTGACGCCTGATGGCCACCACCATGGCGAAGGCGCTCAACACGGCGCTCGCCGACGCGCTCGCCGCCGACGACCGGGTCGTCGTGTTCGGTGAGGACGTCGGCGCGCTCGGCGGCGTCTTCCGGATCACCGACGGCCTCCAGGCCCGCTTCGGCGAGAACCGCTGCTTCGACACCCCCCTCGCCGAGGCCGGCATCGTCGGCTTCGCCGTCGGCATGGCCATGTCCGGCCTGCGCCCGGTGGTCGAGATGCAGTTCGACGCGTTCGCGTACCCGGCGTTCGAGCAGATCGCCTCGCACGTGGCGAAGCTGCGCAACCGCACCCGGGGCGCGCTGAGCGTGCCGATCGTCATCCGCGTGCCGTACGCGGGCGGGATCGGCGGAGTCGAGCACCACTGCGACTCGTCCGAGGCGTACTACGCGCACACCCCCGGACTGAAGGTGGTCACCCCGGCGACCGTCGACGACGCGTACTCGCTGCTGCGCGAGGCGATCGAGGACCCCGACCCGGTGGTCTTCATGGAGCCCAAGAAGCTCTACTTCGCCAGCGCCGAGGCGTCTCTGCCGACCCGCAACGAGCCGTTCGGTCGGGCCGTCGTGCGCCGGCCCGGACGCGACGCCACGCTGGTGGCGTACGGGCCGGCGGTGCCGGTCGCGTTGGAGGCCGCCGAGGCCGCCCGGGAGGAGGGGTGGGACCTGGAGGTCGTCGACGTGCGCACCATCGTGCCGTTCGACGACGAGACCATCACCGCCTCGGTTCGGCGTACCGGCCGGTGCGTGGTGATCCAGGAGGCGCCCGGGTTCGCGGGCGTCGGTGCGGAGATCGCCGCCCGGGTGCAGGAGCGCTGCTTCCACGCGCTGCACGCCCCGGTGCTGCGGGTCGCCGGACTGGACATCCCGTACCCGGCGCCGATGCTGGAGCACACCCACCTGCCCGGCGTGGACCGGGTGCTCGACGCGGTGGCCCGCCTCCAGTGGGACGACCAGCCGGACGCGCGTTGGGCGGCGGCATGACCACCGTCGAACGCACGCAGGTCTTCCTCCTGCCCGACCTGGGCGAGGGGCTGAGCGAGGCCGAGATCGTCGAGTGGCGGGTCGCCGTGGGTGATGTGGTCACCGTCGACCAGAGCGTGGTCGAGGTGGAGACCGCCAAGGCCGTCGTCGACGTGCCCTGCCCGTACGCCGGGCGGGTGGTCACCCTGCACGGCGCGGCCGGTGAGGTACGCCCGGTCGGCCAGCCGTTGATCACCATCGCGCCGCTGGACGGGGACGACGAGCCCGCCGGGCACGCCACCTACCGCGAGGAGGAGCGCGCCGGCTCCGGCAACGTGCTGATCGGGTACGGCACCGGCCACGGCACCGCCACCCGCCGTCGGCGCCGGCCCCGCCTGGCAGTGGCCCCCGAACCGGCCGACGCCGGCCCGACCGGCACGGGTGCCGGTGCCGCGTCCAGCGACCCGGCACCGCCCACCGCCGCCCTGGTCATCTCGCCGATCGTGCGGCGGCTCGCCCGCGAGCACGGCGTCGACCTCGACACGGTGCGGGGCACCGGACTCGGGGGCGTGATCCGCCGCGCCGACGTGGAGGCCGCGCTGACCGCGCCCGCCGCCCGGCTCGCCGCCGTGCCGGACCCGCAGGTCGGATCGGCCCCGGTCGGTGACGGTGACGTGATCGTCCCGCTGACCGGCGTCCGCAAGGTGATCGCCGACAAGCTCTCCCGCAGCCGGCGGGAGATCCCGGAGGTCACCATCTGGGTCGACGTGGACGCCACCGGGCTGCTGGAGACCCGCGCCGCGATCAACGCCGCGACGCCCGACGCGCCGGTGAGCATCCTGGCCCTGCTGGCCCGGATCTGCCTCAGCGGGCTGCGCCGGTTCCCGCAGCTCAACGCCCGGGTCGACACCGAGGCGCAGCGCATCGTCCAGTCCGCCGGGGTGCACCTCGGCATCGCCGCGCAGACCGACCGGGGGCTCCTGGTGCCGGTGCTGCGCGACGCCCAGCGGCTCACCACCGCCGAGCTGGCCGCCGAACTGGCGGCGACCACCGCCGCCGCGCGGGCCGGCAGCCTGCCCCCGGCCCGGCTGACCGGTGGCACCTTCACGCTGAACAACTACGGGGTGTTCGGCGTCGACGGTTCCACGCCGATCATCAACCACCCCGAGGCGGCACTGCTCGGGGTGGGGCGGATCGTGGACAAGCCGTGGGTGGTCGACGGGCAGCTCGCCGTCCGCAAGGTGACCCAGCTCAGCCTCACCTTCGACCACCGGGTCTGCGACGGTGGGGTGGCCGGCGGCTTCCTGCGGCACGTCGCCGACTGCGTGGAGCGCCCGGCGCTGCTGATCGCCGCCGTCTGACGCGTACCCCCTCGGCCCCGGCGCTGCCCGTGCGGCGCCGGGGCCGGCGCACGTCCGGGGCTTCCCGGCGGTGTCATCGGGCCAGGGCTTCCCGGCGGTGTCATCGGGCCGGGGTTTCCCGGCGGTGTCATCGGGCCGGGGTTTCCCGGCGGCCTCACCGGGAAGTCGGCCCCGCCGGAGCGCACCGAACGCGTTGAAGGGAGCCCGCCCGTGGCCGTGGCGAACGAGCTGCTACTGAACTCAGTCCGGGTACGACGGCCTGCCTCGGCCGGCGCGCCGCTGTACTGCGACGCGCTGGAGTACGGGCTGACCGGTGACGGCGCGACCAACGACCAGCCGGCGTTGGCCGCCCTCGTGGACCGCCTCGGCGCCGGGTACGCCTCGGACGGACGGGCCCGGGTCATCTACTGCCCGCCGGGCATCTACTCGATCCGGGACGCGGGCACGGTGTGGCGCAGCGGTGTGTCACTGATCGGGGCCGGCCCGGCGGCGACCCGGTTCATGCTCAGCAATGAGGGAAACCGGGCCGACCCCACCCCGTTGGCCTTCTGGACCACGGTGCAGCACGGCGCCGACCGGGACCGGCACATCGCCGACTGCACCTTCTCCGACTTCCAGATCGACGGCTCCGGCGTCGCCATGGCCGAGTACAACTACCTGGCCAAGGGCCTCGGCCTCCAGTACGTGGTGCGGGGCGTCTTCCGCAACCTCTACATCCACCACACCGCGGCCACCGGGCTGGGCTGCGACTTCCTCCAGGACTCCCTGATCGACGGCGTGGTGGTGGTCGGCTGTGGCCGCCTGGACAACGGCGAGCAGATGGGCGGCGCCGGCATCGGGATCGGCATCGGCGGCTGGGGAGCGGTGGAGCGGCTGACCATCGCCAACTGCACCGCGCTGGCCAACGGCACCAACGGGATCTTCCTGGAGCTGCAGAAGGACTACTGGGAACCGCCCCGCGGTTACCGCATCGTCGGCTGCCACAGTCAGGGCAACCGGTTCGGCATCTCCGACTGGGGTGCCGACGGTCTGATCGTCTCGGCCTGCACGATGACCGGCAACCTGGAGGCAGGCTTCGACGTGTCGTCGCAGGGCACCTCGTCCGTGGCCGGCCGGGGTGGGCTGCTCACCGACTGCGTCATCGACGGCAACCTGCGCGACGGGGTCAGCATCGGCAACAGCCCCGGCCCGTACAGCGTCCGGGGCAACCGGATCAGCGGCAACGGCCGGCACGGTTACCACTCGCACGACCTCAGGCGCGGCTACCGGGGCTCGATCCGGGACGTGGTGATCGAGAGCAACGAGTTCTGGGGCAACGGCCTCGACGCGATCCGCATCGACCACCAGATGACCGACGCGGTGCTGCTCAACAACCGGATCCGCAACAACGGACGGCAGTACGGCGAGGGCACCGGCGGTACCGGCGACGCCGTCCACTACAGCGAGCGGTGCCTGGTGGACCGGTCGGCCAACTGGCCCCACGACGGGCACCGGGGCAAGGTCCTGCGGGTCGGGAAGGCCGTGGCCACGGTGGCCTCCAACACCGGCGACGAACTCACCCTCGCCCCGGTCCGCCCGGACGCGTTCAGCGCGTGGAGTGGGGACGTGCCACCGCCGGGATGCGGATACGAACTGGACGCCGCACCGAAGCTACGGGCCGGCATCACCATCGACGCGCCGTTCGACTCGGCCACCATCCGGGGTAACCGGCTCTGGGACAACCACGAGAACCCGACCCAGACGCACGGGCTGTGGATCACCGAACGGGGCAGTTGCGTGGACTGCCGGGTCGAGGACAACGACCTGGCCGGCAATGCCGACGAGGGGATGCGACTGGACACCCCGCCGGTGGGCGGACGGTGGCGGGACAACCACGTGGACAGCGACTGGAGCTGACCTGCCACTGGCCGTCGTCGGGACGCCCCGGCGATGGTGCCGGCGAGAACGTGGAGCTGAACGACGTGCGGCGGCGGCCGGAGTGATCCGGCCGCCGCCACTGTCGTGGTTGAACTGATCAGCCGGCCAGACCCGCCACCGGGGTCGGGTCCAGCACCACCGTCGCCGAAGCGGACTGCGGGGGTACGCCCGGGTCGGTCGGGGCGTCGGTGTACTCCGCGACGAACACGGCGGTCAGGTTGTCCGCGCCGCTGTGCCCACCGTCCAGGAAGGTGGGAATGGTCCCGGAACAGCCCGTCGAGGTGGAGAGCGGGTGCCCGTGCTCATCGTGCCCGAGCACGTAGGTGACCTTCACCCGCGAGCAGTCCACCGGCAGGTCGTCGGTGACCTTCACCTCGTACGCGACCGTCTGCCCGAACTGGAACGGCTGCCCGGCCTCCGGGGCGACGAACTCGATGATCGGCGCGGTCGGCCCGACCACCAGCGGCAGGGACGCCGAGGCGGACCGTCCGGTGCGGTCGGTGACCTTCAACGTCGGCGTGTACGAACCGTTCTCCGGGAACGTCCAGCTCGCGTTCGGAGCGGTGCTGTCCACCGAGCCGTCCGCGTTGAAGTCCCACGCGTAGCTGAGCTTGTCACCGTCCGGGTCGGTCGTGCCGGCGCTGGAGAACGCGACGGTCAGCGGGGCCTGCCCGACGGTCGGGGTGCCACTGATCTTCGGGATCGGCGTCCGGTTGCCCCGGACGAAGTCGATCCGGGACAGCTGCGCGTCCGGGTTCTCGGCGAAGTAACCGTCGCCGTACTCCAGGACGTAGAGCGCGCCGTCCGGGCCGAACTCCATGTCCATCGGGTTGTCCACCACCAGCGACGGCACCACCGGGCGGATGTCGTTGACGTCGCCGTCCTCGTCGAGGCGGAACTCCTTGATGTAGTCCCGGGTCCACTCGTAGAACAGCGGCACCCCGTCGTAGTAGGCCGGCCAGCGGGTACGCGACGTGCTGGTTCCGTCGTACTCGTACGCCGGGCCACCCATCGGGCCGATCCCGCCGCTGCCCAGCTGCGGGAACTCACCCGACGCGGCCGAGGGGTACCAGACCTCCGGCTGCTCGACCGGCGGCAGCTGCCGCTTGCCGGTGTTGTGCGGCGAGTCGTTGACCGGGCGCTTGCAGTTGAACTTGGCGCCGGACTCGCCGGTGGCGAAGTCGTAGTCGCGGTAGGCGATCGTCGGCGTCACACAGTACGGCCAGCCGTAGTTCGCCGGCTTGTCGATGCGCATCCACCGACCGTGCCCAGCCGGCCCGCGCTCCGGGTTCGGGTTGGAGGCGTCCGGGGAGTAGTCGCCCAGGTACACGTCGTCGGTACGCCGGTCGACGGCGAACCGGAACGCGTTGCGCAGCCCCATCGCGTAGATCTCCGGGCGGGTCTGCGCCGTGCCGGGCTTGAACAGGTTGCCGGCCGGCACGGTGTAACCACCGCCGGCCTTCACCTTGATGCGCAGCAGCTTGCCTCGCAGGTCGTTGGTGTTGGCCGAGGTGCGCTGGGCGTCGTACGCCGGGTTGCGGTCGGCCCGCTCGTCGATCGGGATGTAGCCGTCCGAGGCGAACGGGTTGGTGTCGTCACCGGTCGACAGGTACAGGTTGCCCTTGCTGTCGAAGTCGATCTGGCCGCCGACGTGGCAGCAGATGCCCCGGTCGGTGGGCACGTCGATGATCTGCTGCTCACTGGCGAGGTTCAGCCTCATCCCGTCCAGCTTGAACCGGGACAGCCGCAGCGCGCCCTTGAACCGCTGCCAGTCCGCCTCGGTGCCGGTCTCCGGCGCGTCCCCCTCGTTGACGCCGGGAGTCGCAGGGTCGTCCACCGGAGTGTCCATCGGCGGCGAGTAGTACAGGTACACCCACTTGTTCTGGGCGAAGTTCGGGTCGATGGCGACGCCCTGCAACCCCTCCTCGTCGTGCTCGTACACCGGAATGTCGGCGGCGAGGGTGTTCAGCCCGGTGCGCGGGTCGTGGATGCGGACCTCACCGGTGCGGGAGGTGTGCAGCACCCGCAGGTCGGGCAGGACGGCGAGGCTCATCGGCTCGCCCGGGAAGTCGTTCAGTGTCACTTTCTGGAAGCTGCTGTCCGGCGGCGCGGCCGGCGCTGCGGACGCTGCCGACGGTGGTACGGCCAGACCGGCCGTCACCAGCAGCAGGGCGGACGCGAATGCGGTCCTGTTCATCAGGTGAGTCCCCCGGGGTTGTTTCAGTACCGAAGTGAAGCGAGATAGTCGAAGCCGACGCGAGCGGTGTCCAGGGCGTCGGCGGGGGAGCGCGGCGCGGTACCCGCGTCGTCACGCTCCACGATGTACTCCTCGATGCCGGCCTCCCGCTCGTGGGCGAAGATGCGGCCGAAATCGATGACACCGTCGCCGAGGTCGGCGAAACCACCCTCGACGTCGAGGTCCTTGACGTGCACCTGTCGGATCCGACCGCGGTTGGCCCGGATCACGTCGACCGGGTCGTGAGCGCCCCGCCAGGTCCAGTAGAGGTCGAGCTCGAAGTGGACCAGCCGGGAATCGGTCTGCGAGCTGAGGATGTCGAACCCGGTCGAGCCGCCGGTCAGCGGCACGAACTCGAGCTGGTGGTTGTGGTAGCCGAAGTCCAGCCCCGCGCGTTCGGCGAGCCGACCCGCGCGGTTCAGGTCCCGGGCCAGGGCCCGGTAGACGGCGGGGTCCCGGATCGGCTGACCGCTCGCGTCCCGACCGAAGTACGGGTGAACGATCTTCTTGCAGCCCACCACATTGGCGTCGGCGAGAGCCTGCTCCCACGTGGCGGCGTCGAACGGCTGCGGGATGCCGACGTGCCCGGAGGTGGAACGCAGCCCGGCCTCGTCGAGCGCGGCCCGGAACTGTGCGGCGGTGCGTCCGACGAAACCGGCGTGCTCCACTCGCCGGTAGCCGATCCGGCGCAGCGCGTCCAGGGTGCCGGGGAGGTCGGCGGCGAGCTGATCACGCAGCGTGTAGAGCTGGATGCTGATCCGGTCCACCGGCACCCGGCGGCGGCCCTGGGCCTGCCCGGTGGAAGCGGCGGGCGCGGCGACGGCCGGGCCGCCGAGCAGACCGGCGGCACCGACAGCGGCCGCGGAGACGGTCGCGGCGCGCAGCACTCCACGCCGGCTGACCGGCTCGGACGCCGGCGTCGGCCCCGGTCGGTTGAGTTGTTGATCCATGGTGGTGGTCCCTTCCTGACGGCTGGTACGCCGTCGGCGGCGGTCGACCTGACTGCCGTCCGCCGGGCGCGCCGAACTGGCCGGAGGCGGGCTCCGGCTGGACGGTGAGGGACGGCGCGGGTGCGGCCCGGACCCATCGGGAGCGGAACGCGGCGACCCGGCAGAGGTGGCGGCAAGTTGATCGACGAATGGGCAACCCTCTATCTAGATCGAGACCTTACTCTTGCCTCCGGACGAAGGCAAAGCTTTGTCGCGTTCGCCGGAAGTTTCGCTTCAACTGACAAAAGTCTGCCCACGAGGTGCGACACCAGACCTGACCTTCTACTTCCCGCACCTCCACGCCGCGTGAGCCGCCCGGCCCGGTTCGCCCGGTTCGCCACGGCGCCTGATCCACTCGGGCTCCTGGAAGTCGCGGTATCAGGGCGACCGGGATGCCGCGACTTCCTTGAGGCCGAGTCGATCATGAAGCGGGGGCGCCCCCAGATGCCACCACCCTGCCATTCGGACAGTTGACGTCGCGTCGCTCAAGCGGAGCAAAACGCATGACACGGGTCCGTTGGACCACTGTTCCGGCCAAGCGGAGCATTGTCGGAAAATGCGTCGATAAATGCGCCGGCGATTATTTCCGAATGCCGCGAATGGACCCCGCAAGCGGGCAAGAATATGGCGGAGGGAAGTCGAAAACGGGGGGACTGAAACATGACGTCTAGGCGGCGATTGACGCTGTTGGCGGTAACCATCGCAGCCGCACCACTCGTCCTGGGTGCGTGCACCGCCGACCGGGGATCGGCGACCGGCTCGGCCAAGAAGCACGCCGCCGCACCGGAACTCGCTGTGACGCCGGGGGACAAGGCCCGGGACGTCCCGGTCAGTGCCGAGGTGGGCACCGTGGTCAAGGGCGGGCGGGTCACCGGCGTACGCCTCACCGACGACAAGGGCAAGCAGGTCAACGCCGAGCCGCGCGAGGACGGCTCGGGCTGGGTGCCGAGCGCCCCGCTGCAACCACGACGGACCTACACCGCCGAGGTGACCGCGACCGGTGACTCCGGTGCCACCACCACCCGCACCACCACCTTCACAACCATGGCCAAATCGACCAAGCCGCAGATCACCAGCACACTCTATTTCAACGGCAATCGGACGTACGGCACGGCGATGCCGGTAACAGTGGCGTTCGACCCAGGAATTCCGAAAGAGGCCAGGGCGGATGTTCAGCGGCGGTTGTTCGTAAAGACCAATCCACCCCAACCGGGCACCTGGTCGTGGCTTGAGGATGGGAGCCAGGTCTATTACCGCGCCCCCGATTTCTGGAAGCCGGGGACCACCATCAGTGTCCGGGCCGGTCTGGAGGGCCTGCCGATCGGAAAGAAGCTGGTCGGCGACGCCGAGCGGACCGCGACCTCCAAGATCGGACGGCAGGTCTCGCTGGAGATCGACAACGCCACCAAGCAGATGACCGTGCTGCGCGACGGCAAGCAGGTCCGCCGGATCCCGGTCAGCCTGGGTAAGCCGAGCACGCCGAGTTCCAGCGGCAAGATGGTGATCATGGAGAAGCACGAGCGGGTCACCTTCGACACCCGGGGTGAGCCGGACGGCGGCTACGTGGTCGACGTCGACGACGCCCAGCGCTACACCTGGGGCGGCGAGTTCATCCACTCCGCCCCCTGGTCGGAGGGGGACCAGGGGAACACCAACGTCTCGCACGGTTGCGCGAACGTCTCCGCCACCGCGGCCGACTGGTTGATGGGGGTGACGCAGGTTGGTGACCTGGTCACGGTCAAGGGCACCGAGGTGGAGCTACAGCCGGGCAACGGCTGGACCGCGTGGAACGTGAGCTGGGACGAGTTCGCCCGGGGCAGCGCCCTGCCGGTGCCGCCCGGGCTCAAGCCCGCACCGGTCGCCCCGGCGCACCCGGGCGCGGTGGCCGGCGGATCGCCCGCACCGGCGCCCTCGGTCAGCGGCCGCTGAGACGCCACTGACGGCAGGACAGGGTCGGCCCGCCACCACGGCGACCGGCCCTGTCGCCGCACGTGGCCGTCACCCCAGGGGTACGCGGGCTATCCCGGACCCGGTGAGGCTGCCCAGCCAGAGGTGGTCGCCGTGCTGGCGTACCCCGGTGATCATCGAGTAGTGCCCGTTCGGACCGTGCAGCGTCCGGCGGACCGTTCCCGCGTCGTCGACCAGCGCGACCAGCCCGTAGCGGCGTGGCTGCGGCTGCATCGCGTCGGGCAGCAGGGCGGCGATCTGGCGCAGCCGCGGATGGGGCAGCAGCCGTTCGGCGATCGGCACCCGAGGGCTGGGCAGCGCGATCCAGTACGTCCCGTCGCCCACCGAGGCGAGATTGTCCGGGTACGCGGGCAGGTCGGCGAGGACCCGCACACCGCCGCTGAGCTCGACCCGGAGCAGGCGGTGGGTGCTGGTCTCCACCAGCATCAGCGCCGACTCGTCCGGGGTCAGCGCGATTCCGTTGGGGAAGTACAGCCCGTCGGTCACCACCTCGGTGCGGCCGCTGCCCGGATGGTGGGCCAGCACCCGACCGTTGGGACGATGCTCCAGCAGGTCCCGCTTCCAGTGCGAGACCGGAAACCGGTCGGAGCTGTCGGTGAAGTAGATGGTGCCGTCACGACCCACCGTCGCGTTGTTGGCCAGGTGCACCGGGGGTGCCGTTCCGGTCAGTTCGCGTACCGCGCCGTCGGGGGTGACCCGCAGCAATCCGCGGTACGCGTCGCAGACCACCAGAGCCTCGCCGGACGGGTCCAGCTCGATGCCGAGCGGACGGCCCCCGGTCTCGGCCAGCAGTTGGGGTGGGGTGCCGGCCAGCGCGTCGACCGGCCACCACCAGAGCCGGCCGTCCTCGTCGCCACTGATCACCCGCCCGGAGCGGTCGACCAGCACGTCCTCGGGGCCGACGGCACCCGTGGGGAGGGGTAGCAACTCGGCCTCGTCGAGCCGGTGGTCGGTGGGTGCCCATGGCCCGGCCAGTGGCGGAGGGCTGGTCGCCGGCTCGCGGACGGGGCGGATCAGCCGGGGCGGCCGGGGCCGGGGGATCAGCATCGACCTATTCTCCACCCGAATGCCGGCAGACCCCCGCGTTCCGAGCCCGCGCGGCGTGCCGGGTGGACCCCTGACTCCACCCCGAGAGGGAGGTGGGGCGCCTCGGGGTATGCCCCTGGGCGTACCCGGAATCACTCCGTGGAGGGGCGAAAGTGTCGGTGGTGGCGGCTAGATTTCTGGGCATGGAAGAGCACAGCGACCGGCTGGACGTGCAGGTCAGCGTCGGTGACCAGATGGTCCTCGTGCGGGTGGCCGGCGAGGTCGACATCGCCACGGTGGCCGCGTTCCGGTCCGCGCTGTGGTCCGCGCCGGCCCGCCCGGTGCTTCAACTGGAGTTGTCCGGGCTGCGGCTGCTCTCCGCCGCTGGAGTTCGCACGCTGCTCGCGGCGCATCTGCGCGTGCGGGCCTGCGGTGGCGAGTTGGTCCTGGTCGACCCGAGCCCGGTGGTGGCGCGGGTGCTGCGCGTGAGCGGGCTGCACCGCGTGATGCCGATTCTGGAGCTGACCTCGCCGATCGAGGCCGCGCGTCGCCCGGTCGTCGCGACCACGGACCTGCAACTGGCCGCCTGACCCCGACGACGTGGTGGGCTCCCACCCTCGTATCCGGACGTGGGGCCGCCGGCGTGGGCCGGCGACCCCGACAATCGGTCAGCTCACGCCGAGCAGGTCGACGACGAAGACCAGGGTCTCGCCCGGCTTGATGACGCCGGCGGCGCCCCGGTCGCCGTACCCCAGGTGCGGCGGGATGATCAAGCGGCGGCGACCGCCGACGCGCATGCCGACGACGCCCTGGTCCCAGCCGGCGATGACCTGGCCGCCGCCGAGCGGAAAGTCGAACGCCTCGCCCCGGTTCCACGACGAGTCGAACTCGCCGCCCGTGGAGTGCGACACGCCGACGTAGTGCACGCTGACCAACTGGCCCGGCTCGGCCTGCGGGCCGTCGCCCACGGTGATGTCCTCGATCACGAGGTCGGCCGGCGGTGCACCCTCGATCGGACCAACCTCGGGCTTGCCCGACTGGGCGCCTGCT
Organism: Micromonospora arida; assembly: GCF_003857035.1. Lineage (GTDB taxonomy): Bacteria > Actinomycetota > Actinomycetes > Mycobacteriales > Micromonosporaceae > Micromonospora > Micromonospora arida. The sequence continues at coordinate 23,622 of NZ_QGSY01000132.1, read as the reverse complement.
GCCTGGGTCATGCGGGGATCTCCTGCCGTGTTGGGTGATGTGTCCGGTCACCGTCGATCCTGCCGGATCACCCCTCACCGATGTGCGGCGGACCCGCAACCTGCTCTGCGGCCCGTCCGCCGGTCGTGCACCGACGGTCCCGGTAGCGCTGCGGGCCCGGGCGGTGAAACGACGACGCGGCGGGCGCCACCAGTGCTGGTGACGTCCGCCGCGGGGGGTGCCGTGTTCACCGCAGCCAGGGCATCCGCCGGACGATCGGCAGCCTCGCCCACACCCGGCCGAGACCCCAGGTGTCGCCGGCGTTGACCAGCGCCAGGACCGCCAGCACCGCCGCGTAGATCAGGTGGTCGTCCATGAAGGGGTTGTTCTCCGGAGGCAGGACGGCGGTCCACATCATGACCAGCAGCAGCCCACCGGCCACGGCGGCGACCCGCATACCGATGCCGAGCAGCAGCGCGACACCGATCCCGGCCAGGCCGATCATGAAGAGCCAGTCCGCCCAGGTGGCACCGGCGATCCCGGCGTAGAGATCCTTGAACGGGCCGCTCACGCCGAAGGTCAGGAATCCCTTGGTGGGGCTGCCCCCGTTGATCCAGGCGTTCTTCGACTCGGTGGCCATCCCGAAGCCGAACATCTTGTCGATGAAGGCCCAGAGGAAGATCCAGCCGAGCGCCAGCCGGGTGCCGGCCAGGATGTACCGGACGGTCCGTTCGTGAGCGGTGCCGGCCTTCGGAGCGGTGTTATCGGCGGTGACCCGCTCGGTCGTCGCGACCATGGTCTCCACGTCCCTTCTCAGCTTCGCACCGCGCTTCCCGGTGGCATCTCCAGTGGACTCCCACGGCGTTCTCGGCGGCAGGGCCGACAGACCGCACCTGCTCGGGACGTTCGACCCCCTCCGGTCCGGTCCGGCGGCCCTGACGACCGTCGGCGCTCGGTCGTAGCGTCCGAGATGGACCAGGAGAGGGAGGCCGTGATGAGGACCTGGCAGGTGGGTGACGTGATGACCCGGGAGGTCGAGACCGTGGTGGCCGAGACCCCGTACCGGGAGATCGTCGATGTGCTGTTGCGCCGCGGTGTCAGCGCGGTGCCGGTGATCGACGACTTCCACCGGGTGCTGGGGGTGGTGTCCGAGGCTGATCTGCTGCACCGGGTCGAGCGCGCCGGTGATCCGGCGCTGCGACGGGTCTTCGAGAGCCGCCGTCGGCGCGGTGCCCGTGGCAAGAGTGCCGCCCTGCTGGCCGGCGACCTGATGACCGCGCCGGCGGTCACCACCGATCCGGAGGCGATGCTGTCCGCCGCTGCCCGGCTGATGGACCGGGAGCAGGTCAAACGGCTGCCCGTGCTGGACGACCTGGGCCGGCTGGTCGGGATCGTCAGTCGTGCCGACCTGCTGCGGGTGCACCTGCGCTCGGACGCCGAGATTCGGGAGGACGTGGTCCAGGAGGTACTGCGCCGGGTGCTCGCGGTGCGGGATGGACTGGTCACGGTCGAGGTCCGCCACGGTGACGTGACTCTGGCCGGTCGGCTGGACCGCCGCTCCGCCGTCGACCTCGCCGGTCGACTCGCGGGGCAGGTCAGTGGTGTCGTGCGGGTGACCAACGCGATCGCCTACGACGCCGACGACACGATCTCCGACCCCCGCCAGGTGATGCCGGTCGCCTGAGCAGGGGCGGCGCCCGCCCAGAGCCTCAGCCGTCGCCCCTGGGGACCGCCAGGTCGCCGTAGTGGTGCCCGACCCGACTTCGGTCGACCGTCCGATGCCGGGTCGGGCGTTCACCTAAGCTCGGAAAAGGCCGGCCGGCCTGGTTGACGGGCGGTGCGCGGTGATCGATGCGGAGGGCGTCGGTGGCTGAGGCGACGGTCGCGGTCCCGCTGTGGGCCTGGGCGGCGGTCGGCGCGGTGATCGCGGTGCTGCTCGCCGTGGATGTGCTCCTGCACCGGGACAACCACGTCATCGAGCTCCGCGAGGCGCTGCTGTGGAGCGCCGTCTGGATCGGCGCCGGTCTGCTGTTCGGGTTGGTCGTCTGGTGGGGCCTCGGCGGTGACCCGGCCATCGCGTACTTCTCCGGCTACCTGCTGGAGAAGGCGCTCTCGGTGGACAACGTTTTCGTCTTCGCGCTGCTCTTCGGCTACTTCCAGGTGCCGCCGGGCTATCAGCACAAGGTGCTGTTCTGGGGTGTCGTGGGGGCACTCGTCTTCCGGCTGCTGTTCATCTTCGCCGGTGCCGAGTTGCTGGACCGGCTCGCCTGGGCCGGGTTCGTGCTGGGCGCGTTCCTGATCTGGACAGGCTGGCGGCTGGCCGTACGCGGAAAGCCGGACGTCGACCCGGAACGCAACGTCGTGGTCCGGCTGTTCCGGCGGCTGGTGCCCACCGACGCCCGCTACCACGGCGACCGGTTCACCGCCCGGGTGGCCGGCCGTCGGGTGGCGACGTTGCTGCTGGTCGCGCTCGTCGCCATCGAGGCCACCGACGTGGTCTTCGCCATTGACTCGGTGGCGGCGATCCTTGCCATCACCACGAACACCTTCCTGGTCTGGACGGCCACCGCGTTCGCCGTCCTGGGGCTGCGCAGCCTCTACTTCTGCCTCGCTGGCCTGCTGCGCCACTTCGGCTACCTGCGGTACGGGTTGGCGCTGCTACTGGCCTTCGCCGGGCTGAAGCTGATTCTCGCCGAGACGCCGGTGGGCAAGCTGCCGGTCTGGTTGACCCTGGCCGTGGTGCTGCTGACCCTGACGGTCTCCATCGGCGCCAGCACCCTGGCCGCCCTCCGCCGAACCGACGGCTGAGCCGCCGGGCCGCTGGTTGAGCCGCCGGGCCGCTGGCCGGGGTCAGCCGACCAGCACCGGCCGGGACAGCTGGTCGGCGAGCAACGCGGGCGCCTCGGCCAGGGACGGGCCGTACCAGGTGAGGTGCCGCCCGGAGAGCAGGGCGCACGGTACGCCGGGAAACGCCTCCGGCCCGTCGTCGGCGGTGAACCGGTACGGCTCGTCGGGCAGCACCACCAGGTCGGGCTCTCGTTCGCGTAGTTCGGCCAGGGTCGGGCGGGGATAGCGTTCGGGGTGCTCGTCGTAGGCGTTGACCACGCCGAGGCGGCGCAGCACGTCACCGGCGAACGTGTCGCCGCCGAGCACCACCCACGGCCGACGCCAGACCGGCACCACCGCGCGACGGGTCGTCGTCAGCCGGGGTGGTGTGGCCCACGCCCGCCGGGCGTCCCGCAGCCAGGCCGGCTCCGTCGGCGCACCCAGTTCGGTCAGCAGGTCGCCCAGCTCGGCCAACGCGCCCGAAACGGTCCGCGGACAGGTGACCCGCACCGGTACGCCGGCCGCCTGTAACGCCTCCGCGTCGGCCCGGCGGTTCTCCTCAACGTTCAGCAGCACCACGTCCGGACGCAGTGCGCGCACCCGGTCCAGATCGGGGTACTTGCTGCCGCCGACCCGGGCCACGTCGAGCCCGGCCGGGTGGCTGCACCAGTCGGTGGCTCCGACCAGCGCTCCCGGCAGGGTCAGCGCCACCGCCTCGGTCAGGGACGGCACCAGCGACACCACCCGCACCCGCGTACCTCCTGTTCGCCGCCGACACCGATCATGCCTCTCGGGTCGGCGTCGGGTCAGGGGTGGCTCGCCTCGATGCGGGCGGTCACGTCGAGGTGCGCGGGCTGGCAGTCGGTCGTCGCCGCGAATCGGCGGACCGCGGCGCGTACGTGCTCGCGTACGCCGGCGGTCGGCGCGTCGGCGGTGAGGTCCACCCGGATCCACACGTCGGGGTGCGGTGGCGCGCCGGTGAGCACCACCCGGGCCCGGCGTACCCCGGGGTTGCCGGTCAGGTCGCGGGCCAGCGCGTCGGCGAGAACGTCGGTGGCCAGCCGGGTCCGGCCCGGCCGGCGTCCGGGGTGGCTCAGGGTGCCGCGCAGCGTGCCGTCCGGGCCCCGCAGCTCCCGGGCCAGCAGGCGTTGCCCGGCCAGCGCGAACAGTGCTCCGGCGACGGCCGCGGCCAGGGTGCTCCACGGCGCGGCCCTCCGCCACCGGTCGACCAGTTCGGCGCTGAGCAGCACCGCCGCCGGGTCAGCGCCGGGCAACGTACCGAGGCTGGCAGTCAGCGCCCCGGCGCCGCCCGCGACCAGCAGCAGCGCGATGACGGTCCACAGCAGTCGGTGCCCGGCGTTGCTCACGCCGGCCGTCGCCGAGGCAGCAGCCGGACGTCGATCCGGGCGGGGCGGGGTGCGGTGAGGTGGCGCAACTCCTGGTGCACGGCGAACTCGATCTCCGCCCGGGCCGCCGGGTCGCCGGTCGCGCGGACCCGGGGGCGCCACTGGCCACCGCGCCGTCGGACCCGGACCCGGGCGCGGCGGACGCCCGGCACCGCGCTGGCGGCGTCGGCGAGCCGCCGTTCCACACAGCGCCGGTGCAGGTACCAGCCATCGCGCTCGTCGGCGCGCAGGCGGACCGGCGTCCAACGGCGCAACTGGGCGACGAGGATGGCCAGGCCCAGCAGGAGAGCCCCGCCGGCCACGGCCCGGACGGTGGGGTCGCGCCACCGGGTGCCGCTCAGCGCGTCGAGCCAGCCGCTGGTGTCGAACGGTGTCGGTCGGTGCAGGGTGAGCAGCAACGCCTGGACGGCCGCCGCGGCGCCACCGAGAAGCAGGGCGGTGGCCAGCAGCAACGAGGCGACCCGGTTGGCCGTACGCATCTCAGCCGTCCTCCGGTGTGGCGGTGCCGACGCCGGAGGAGTCGACGCCGGGGACGAGCAGGTCGTCCACGGTGACGGTCACCACCGCCACGCTGAGCCCGGTCTGGGCGGCAACCTGGTCGGTGACCACCGCCCGGACCGTTTCGGCGATCGTCGGCACGCTGTGCCCGTACCAGGTGATCAGGTGCAGGTCGAGTCCGACGGATTGGTCATCCAGGCGGACCGCCGCCGGGCGGACGACGGACACGCCCGGCACGAGGCTGGCCGCCTGCACCGCGATCCGCGCGACGTCCGCGGTGTCGCCCGGGCGGCGCTCCGGGCCGGTCGTCCCGGCAGCCAGACCGGTGCCGGGGTTCGTCCCCGCGGACGGGCGGGTGGTCACCGGCGCCGCCGAGCGTCGGCGCGGCGGTCGCCGAGACCGGTCACCGCGAGGTCGCCGTCGAGCACCCGGACGACCAGCCAGCCGAGCAGGCCGGCGAGCACGGCCAGGGCGGCCACGCCGGCGCCGGCGAGCGCCCAGACCGCCACGGCGAGGAACCCGGCGAGGAAGCCGAACTGCTGTCGCGACATGGTCACCTCCGGGCCGGTCCGGTACCGGCGGTCGCTGGATACACCCGGCGGCCATTCCTGGAACGTCGGCGCTGCTGTGATCCGCGTCACATCGTAAGTCGGTGGCCCATGATCGACCACCTAGACTCGGCCCGGCTCGACCGACCGGCGGATGGATCAGGCAGATGACGAGCATCGGGAGCGACGACCCCGGTTGGCTGCGGGCGATGCCCGCCGAGGCGGGACGCGACGCGCTGCTCAGCCGCGCCGGCCACCGGGTCCTGGCGGCACGCCGGCTCACTGATCTGGTCCAGGGCCGCCCACCCGGTGTCACTGGCAGCCAGTGGACCTCGGCGAGCCGCGCCAGCTTCGACTTCGTGGTCTACGCCGCCGACACCGGCCGTCCGGTCGTCGCCGTCCAGATCGGCCCGGTGCCGTCTCCCGGCTCGGCGGAGCAGCGCGTGGAGCGACTCACGGACGCGGTGAGCGCGGCCGTCGGCCTGCCCGTTCTGCGGATCGGTACGCCCACGTTGAGCGCCGCCGAGCATGGCCGCCGCCTGGTCGAGTACGTGATCGACGCGCGCGCCTACGCCGCGGGCGGGGCCACCGCCGCCGGGACCGAACCGGCGCCGGTGGGTTTCCGGGACATCCTGGGCCGGCTGCCGGACGGGCGTACCGGGCCGGTCAACGACCTCGGCGCGCTGACCCGCGCGGCGGCGGTCGAGGCGTACGTGGCCGGGCAGGTGGCCGACCCGATCGTGCGAGGGCTGCACGTCCGCTGGGTGGACGGGCCGGCACAGGGGTGGAGCTGGGTGCAGGTACGCCCCGACGCGTGCCTCATCGAGCAGGTCTCGGTGACCGAACACCGTTTCTCCTGTGGCATCGACGCGGCCCGGCTGGCCGAGGATCTCGCCGCCGTCGCGGTGGGGGAACGCCTACGGGAGAACGCCGTGGCCGACCTGCTGCCGCGCGGCGAGTGGACCGCCCGGATCGCCGCGCTGAGCCAGCGTCGCCACGAACTGGTCGGCGGTTTCGCCTTCGACCACCTCTGCGCCGACTGACCAGCGCCGTTTCACCTGCTGATCCCTGCTCCGCACCGGCTCCGTGTCGGGTCGCGGCAATTTCCTGTGCGTCTGTTGAACCTTCCCGGCCGCAGCCCCGTACTCCTGCGCGAATGAACAGGATCTCCCCATCCGCGTCCACCGGGCGCGGGAGACGGTGCGGAAAGGGCATCGTCGGCCATCGACGCATTACCGGGTAGGCCACGGTGGGTCGCCACCGCGGCGTGCCACCTCACATCCGTCGGTCCGCCGAGGGCAGAAATCCACTACCGGATCGAGAAGGAGAGCAATTCGATGCGCAGGTCCACTCGGGCGCGCCGGCCTTCCGGCAACGCGCGGAGCAAGCGTCTGCTGGCAGTTGTCGGCACGCTCGCGGTCTTCGGCGGAGTTGTCGCCGTGACTCAGATTTCGTCGGCCCAGGACCGGCGGACAAATAAGCCACGTCCGGCTTCCGGGCAGTGCGTGGAGCCGAGCCCAGGCGCGACCGCGCCGACCGGCGGCGGCTCGACCACCCGGACCTGGCAGAACGGTCGGTGGGTACGTAATCACTGGGGTGACGGACAACAGTCGGTCCCCGAGTGCGAGGACGGCAAGGACGGCACGGTGGGCACCGGTACGGCCATCGCCTGTCCGGATGTGGCGGCCAAACTGCCGCAGGTGCCGAACCGGGCGCGGGCCGAGGTGGACCGCAACCTCGCCCAGTTGCAGACCCAGATCGCCGAGGCGGACCGCCGCCTCGCCGCCGAGGGCAACAAGGGTGAGGCGTTCATCCGCAGCGCGATCCTCCAGCCGTTGGCCGGCAAGCGCCGCGCCGTGCTGGACCGGATCACGACCGCCATCGACCGGGTCGGACCTCGGCCGCAGGGCCTCGCGCAGCTCGCCGAGTGCCAGGTGCAGCCCACCGGCGGCACGGGTGGCAACAACGGCGGCGGCACCTCACCCACCACGACCCCTGGTGGCGGCAACAACGGTGGCGGCAGCTCACCCACCACGACCCCTGGTGGTGGCACCGCTCCCGGCGCCGGGCTCGGAGTGCTCGCCAACGACTGCGACGAGAGCCAGCTCCAGCCGCACAACGGTTTCCAGAACGGCAACCGTTGTGTGAGCACCGAGTTCGGTGAGGTCGGCGCGGCGGCCAACAACCCGTCGCTGCTGATCACCCAGTTCCCCGACCAGGTCGGCCAGAACCAGCCCTTCACCCTGCGGGTCAGCACCCGCAACCTGGTCCGGGACCGTTTCCTGGCCGCCGGTCAGGGTGGCTACTACGTGGAGAGCTCGCTCCTCAACGACCAGGGCCTGGTCCGCGGTCACTTCCACACCGCCTGCCGGATGCTGAACAGCCTGACCGCTCCGCCGGAGCCGCAGGAGGTGCCCGCGTTCTTCGTCGCGACCGAGGACGGCCGCGGTGGCGCCCAGCCCGACGAGGTGACGATCCAGATTCCGGGCCTGCCGCAGTCCGGTACCGCCCAGTGCTCCGTCTGGGCCGGTGACGGCTCGCACCGCCTGCCGATGATGGAGCGGGCCAACCAGACCCCCGCCTTCGACTCGGTGCGCATCGACGTCAACTGAGCTGACGTACCAACGGCGGCCGGCCACCCGGGGCGACAACCCGGGGTGGCCGGCCGCCGCTTCGTTTCCGGTGCCCGGACAAACGACGGGGCCCCGCCGTTTCCGGCGGGGCCCCGTCGAGTCGCGTCAGCGGCTCTTGTACGCCTCGACGACCTCAACCGGGATCCGGCCCCGCTCGGAAATCTTGTAGCCGTTCTTGACGGCCCATTCCCGGATGGCCCGGTTCTGCTCCCGATCCATTCCCGCGCCGGCGGGTCGCCCCGGTCGCCGGACTGAACGGGTGCTCTCCACCGGACCGCGCCCGATCCGCCGACCCGCATTGATGTACGGATCGAGCGCCTTGCGCAGGACGCCGGCATTCTCGTCGGAGACATCGATCGTGTAGGCCACGCCGTCGAGACTGAACTCAACCGTCCGGTCGGCCTTCCCACCGTCGAGGTCGTCGGTCAGGACCGTGATTACTTTTCTCGCCATTGCCGATTACTCCCTGTGTGCGGCGGGATGTGTCCAAAGTCTGACCTATCACCCCGGTAATCCGCAACAATATGCCTTCCATTCATTCGGCGCGTCGCGATTCCGTTACCGAGCAAAACCGTGAATCGGTTCGGTGTCGAGGCTTCATTCCCCGAGGATGCCGCTGTGACCGGCGAGGGCAGCCGCCTCGGCCCGGTTCGAGACCCGCAACTTGCGCAGCAACGCGGCGGTCATCCGTTTCACCGTCCGTTCGGAGACGTGCAGTTCTTCGGCGATGTCGACGGTGCTGCGGCCGGCGGCGATCGCCCGCAGCAGCCGCCGTTCCTCGCCGTCCAGGTCGACGGCCGCGAAGCGCGTGGGTCGCAGCATGGTGCGCAGCAGTTCGGCCGGCAGCACCGCCCAGCCGTCGAGGATGGCCAGCAGTGGGGGCAGCAGCTCCTCCGGTTCGCTGGTCTTGGGCAGGAACCCCTCGGCGCCGGCTCGCAGCGCCTCGACCGCTGGCCCGGGCTCGGCGGAACCGGACATCGCGACCACCCGTACCCGTGGGGTGGTCCGCCGGATCGCGGCCACCGCCCGGATGCCGCCGGGCGGCGGCATGTGCAGGTCGACAAGGGCCAGGTCGGGGCAGTGGTTGCTGACCAGGGCCGCCGCCGCGGCGGCGTCGCCGGTCGAGGCGACCACCTCGGCGCGGCCGTTGGTGGTGATCGGGAGCAGTAACTCCAGGCCGCGGACGAAAAGCGGGTGATCGTCCACGACGACGAGTCGCAAGGTGGAGGCTCCCGGCATGTCTGCGCCGTTCCCCAGCGGGTACCGATCATGCGGGTTCGCACCGAACGAGAGGAGTCGGGTGGATGCGCGTACGGCATGGTTTGCGGGACCTGCTGCGAGGGTTGCACCCCATTGAGCCGACACCAGACGAGCGACGGCCGACGGTGGCCGATTCGGAGTTGCTGCTGCGGGTTTTGTGCCACGAGTTCCGTACGCCGATCAGCACCCTGACGTCGCTGACCCGCGCGCTGGCCGACGAGCGTCGCGAGCTGACCGGGGACGACCGGCGGGCGCTCAGTGAGCTGGCCCGCGACCAGGCCGCCCACCTGCAGAGCCTCCTGCGCGACGCGACCGCAGGCACCGGCGTGCTGACGCCGGCTCCGCAGCCGGAGCCGGCCGTCGCGCTGGCGGGCATCCTGCGGGAGGCCGCCGCGCTGGTGCCGGTCGGCCGTCGGCGGGCGCGGGCCACCCGGCGGGCGGCCTCCTGCCCGGTGCCGGCCGGACGAACCCGACAGGTACTGGTCAACCTGGTGCAGAACGCGTTGCGGCACGGGCCGCCGGACGGACACGTCGGGCTCTACGCCACAGTGCGCGGCTCCAGCCTGAGCATCCTCGTCACCGACGAGGGCCGGGTCGGCGATGCGCTGCTGGTCGCGCTACGGCGTCCGGCGCCGGCCGTCGGGATGTCCGGTCTGGGCCTGTGGATCGCGCGACAGCTCGTCGCGACGGACGGAGGAGCGTTGCGGGCGCACCGGCTACGGCCCCGTGGAGTGGCGCTGGAGGTGCTGCTGCCGATGGCTCGCCCGGTGCGCTGACCCGGGCGGGACACCGGTTGGCCCGCTCGGGTCATCGGGGTGGGAACGGCCTCGCTACCTGTTTTCCGGTACCGAGGAGGTTGGATGTTCCGACACGTCAAGGATCTGCAGTTCGAAGCCAAGCCGGACGGCCCGGACGCGGCGTTCGCCCGCCGTTTGCAGGAGGTGTTGGGCGGCAAGTGGGGCGAGATGACGGTCGCCAACCAGTATCTCTTCCAGGGTTGGAACTGCCGACTGCCCGGCAAGTACAAGGACCTGCTGCTCGACGTCGGCACGGAGGAGATGGGCCACGTCGAGATGATCGTCACGATGATCACCCGACTGCTGGACAACGCGCCGCTGTCGCTGACCGAGGGGATCGCGGAGGACCCCGGAGGTGCCGCGACCTACGCCGGCGAGAACCCGGCGCACTTCATCCACGGTGGTGGTGGCGCCCTGCCCGCCGACTCCAACGGGGTGCCGTGGAACGGCGCGTTCATCACCGCCAGCGGCAACCTGTTGGCCGATTTCCAGCTCAACGTCACCTCCGAGGCGCAGGGTCGGCTCCAGGTCGCCCGGTTGTTCCACATGACCGACGACCCGGGCGTCAAGCAGATGCTTCGCTTCCTGCTGGCCCGCGACACGATGCACCAGAACATGTGGCTGGCGGCGATCGAGCAGCTCAAGGAGGACGGGCTGGAGGACATGCCGGTGCCCGAGGCGTTCCCGGACTCGGGCGAGTTCACCGAGGAGTACGGCTACACCTACCTGGGTTTCTCCTCGGGCACCGACGCCGCCCGGGGGCGCTGGGCATCCGGGCCCTCGCCGGACGGCAAGGGCGAGTTCCGGTACGACGACAACCCGCGGGCGAACGCGCCGGAGCCGGTGCTGCCCCCTGGTGACCCCCGCCTGTACGGCACCAACCCGGGGGTGGCCGGCTCGGTGGTGAACACGGTGAAGAGCAAGCTCACCTGAGGCGCCTCGTCGGGTCGCCCGCCGGTCCCGGGCGGCTCGACGGACCAACCGGAAGAGTGGCCTGGGTCACAGATCGGAACAAGGGGAACGCTTTGTTACTTGAGTGAGACACGCTCAACTCAACGCGAGGTGTTCGATGGCAACTCTTCCGGTACTTCCGCTGACCGACGCCGTACTGCTGCCCGGCATGGTCATCCCGGTGACCCTCGACCCCACCACCCAGGCCGCGATCGACGCGGCGCGTGCGACCGGCGACCGCAAGCTGCTGGCAGTGCCGCGCATCGACGGCGAGTACGGCCCGGTGGGCGTGGTCGCCACCATCGAGAAGGTCGGCCGGCTGCCCGAGGGTGAGCCCGCCGCCGTCATCCGTGGCCTGTCCCGGGCCCGGATCGGCTCCGGCGTGCCCGGCCCCGGTGCCGCCCTCTGGGTCGAGGCGACCGAACTCGACGAACCCGCCTACGCCGGTCGGGCCCGGGAACTCGCCCGCGAGTACCGCGCCCTGGTGACATCCGTGCTCCAGCAGCGGGGCGCCTGGCAGGTCATCGACGCGGTGGAGCGGATGACCGACCTCTCCGAGCTGGCCGACTCGGCCGGCTACGCGCCCTGGCTGACCCTGGAGCAGAAGACCGAACTGCTGGCCGCGCCGGACGTCACCGCCCGGCTGGAGTTGCTGGTCGGCTGGGTGAAGGACTACCTGGCCGAGCAGGAGGTCACCGAGCAGATCAACAGTGACGTCCGCGAGGGGCTGGAGAAGTCCCAGCGCGAGTTCCTGCTGCGCCAGCAACTCGCCGCGATCCGCAAGGAGCTGGGCGAGGACGAGCCGGACGGCTCCGCCGACTACCGGTCCCGCGTCGAGTCCGCCGAGCTGCCGGAGAAGGTGCGCGAGGCGGCCATGCGCGAGGTCGGCAAGCTGGAGCGGGCCAGCGACGCCTCCCCGGAGGCGGGCTGGATCCGTACCTGGCTGGACACCGTCCTCGAAATGCCGTGGGGCACGCGTACCGAGGACAACACCGACCTGGCCGCGGCCCGGGCGGTGCTCGACGCCGACCACGCCGGCTTGTCCGACGTGAAGGACCGCATCCTGGAGTACCTGGCGGTGCGCAACCGGCGTGCCGAGCGCAACCTCGGTGTGGTCGGCGGACGCGGCTCCGGCGCGGTGCTCGCCCTCGCCGGTCCTCCCGGGGTGGGTAAGACCAGCCTCGGCGAGTCCGTGGCGCGGGCGCTCGGGCGTAACTTCGTCCGGGTGTCGCTCGGCGGCGTCCGCGACGAGGCGGAGATCCGCGGGCACCGACGCACCTACGTGGGGGCGCTGCCCGGTCGGATCGTCCGCGCGCTGCGCGAGGCCGGTTCGATGAACCCGGTCGTGCTCCTCGACGAGGTGGACAAGCTGGCCGCCGGCTACGCCGGTGACCCGGCCGCCGCCCTGCTGGAGGTGCTCGACCCGGCCCAGAACCACACCTTCCGGGATCACTACCTGGAGGTCGACCTCGACCTGTCCGACGTGCTCTTCCTGGCCACCGCCAACGTGGTGGAGTCCATCCCCGGCCCCCTGCTGGACCGGATGGAGCTGGTCACCCTGGACGGGTACACCGAGGACGAGAAGGTCGCCATCGCCCGCGACCACCTGCTGCCCCGGCAGCGGGAGCGGGCCGGGCTGACCGTCGACGAGGTCAGCGTCGCCGATGAGGCTCTCGCGCTGATCGCGGGGGAGTACACCCGGGAGGCCGGTGTCCGGCAGCTCGAGCGTGCCCTGGCCAAGATCCTGCGCAAGGTGGCGGTGACGCTGGCGACGGACCCGACGCCGGTACGCGTCGGCACCGACAACCTCGCCGGCTACCTGGGTCGGCCGAAGTTCACCCCGGAATCGGCCGAGCGCACCGCCGTGCCCGGCGTGGCCACCGGCCTGGCCGTCACCGGTGCCGGTGGGGACGTGCTCTTCATCGAGGCGACCAGCATGGAGGGCGAGCCGGGGCTGACCCTGACCGGCCAGCTCGGTGACGTGATGAAGGAGTCGGCGCAGATCGCGCTCTCCTACCTGCGCTCCAACGGGCGGCGGTTCGGCATCGACCCGAACGCTCTCGCGGGACGCCGGATCCACGTCCACTTCCCGGCGGGCGCGGTGCCCAAGGACGGTCCGAGCGCCGGCATCACCATGGTCACGGCCCTGGCGTCGCTGGTCACCGGTCGCCCGGTCCGCCCAGAGTTCGGGATGACCGGCGAGGTGACGCTCTCCGGTCGGGTGCTGCCGATCGGTGGGGTGAAGCAGAAGCTGCTCGCCGCGCACCGGGCCGGCCTCACCGAGGTGATCATCCCGGCGCGCAACGAGCCCGACCTGGACGACCTGCCGACCGAGGTGCGCGAGGCGCTGACCGTGCACACCCTGGCCGACGTGGCCGACGTGCTCGCCCTGGCGTTGCGTCCGGCCGACGTGAAGACGCTGGACGGTCCGGCGCTCTTCGCGGTCTGACGCTCCGACCATGCGGGCCCCCGCCGTCTTCCGACGGCGGGGGCCCTTTCGGTACGCGGGGGACGGTCTACTGTCTCGTCTGCACCGTCAACCACCTCTCCGCCGCGAGGCGGCCCCCTGGAGGAACCCCCGTGAACGTGGTGCTCTGGATCATTCAGATCCTGCTCGCCGCCGTCTTCGCCGGCGTTGGGCTGGCCAAGCTGAGCCAGCCCAAGGAGAAGTTGCGCGACGTCATGCGGTGGGTGGACCCGGTGCCGCCGTCGCAGGTCAAGTCGCTCGGCGCGGTCGAGCTGCTGGCCGCCGCCGGGCTCGTGCTGCCCGCCGCCACCGGCATCGCCACAGTGCTCACCCCACTCGCCGCCGTCGGGCTGGTCATCGTCATGATCGGCGGCATCCTGGTGCACCTGCGTGCCCGCGAGCAGCAGACCTCCCCGGACGGGCGTCGCACCGAGATCCAGGGCGCGGTCACCTGCGCGGTGCTGCTCGTCCTCGCCGCAGTGGTGGCCTGGGGCCGTTTCGGCCCGTACGCCCTCTGATCCGCGTCGGCCAGCACGCGACGATGCACAGTAGATACGGCTGCTGGACAGCGCCTGCTCTTCGACGCGGGCGGCGGGTGCTCTCGTTTCTCCCGCCGCCTCGCCGGGCAGTGGCGTCGGCGACCGTCGTGCTCCGGCGGTCGCCGACGGCGTGCTCAGCGCTCGTCGCCGCCGCGGTCGCGGCGCACGGTGGCCTTGCGGCCCTTGATCGTGCTGGAGCGCAACCCGGAGATGACCTCATCGGCCACCCCCTGCGGCACCTCCACCAGTGAGAACCGGTCGGCGATCTCGATCGAGCCGATGTCCCGACCGCGGATGCCGGTCTCCCCGGTGATCGCGCCGACCAGATCCTGCGGGCGCACCCCGGCGCGTCGACCCAGGCCGACGAAGACCTGGACGGTGTTGCCGCCGCCGGAGCGTGGCCGGCCCCCGCCCCGCCGGTCGCCGCCCCGGCCGCCGGCCTCCGGGCGACCCTCGCGCGGCCCACGGACCGGAGCCTGCGGGATCTCCTCCTCGTCGTCGGAGCCCGGCGACGTCACCTCGTGGGCCAGCTTCACGGCGGCGAGGGCGACCTCCATCAGGTCGAACTCGTCGGTCAGCGTCTCCACGATCACCCGGAACGGGTCGAGGTCGTCCTCCAGCAGGCTCTCCCGCAGGGCCGCCTGGGTCAGCTCCAGCCGCCGGGTGCGCATGTCGGCCACGGTGGGGATCTTGTCGATGGTGATCCGCTGGCCGGTCACCCGCTCGATGGTCTTGAGCATCCGGTGCTCACGCGGCTCGGCGAGGGTGATCGCCACGCCCTCGCGGCCAGCCCGACCCACCCGACCGATCCGGTGCACGTACGACTCGGGGGCGGACGGCACGTCGTAGTTGACCACGTGGGTCAGCTGCTCGACGTCCAGCCCACGGGCCGCCACGTCGGTGGCCACCAGCAGGTCGGCGGTGCCTGCCCGCAGCCGACCCATGACCCGATCGCGCTGCTCCTGGCTCATGCCGCCGTGCAGCGCCTCGGAGCGGTAGCCCCGACCGTTCATCGTCTCGGTCAACCGGTCGACCTCTTCCCGGCTGCGGCAGAACACGATCGCCGCGGTCGGGGACTCCACGTCCAAGACCCGGCCCAGCGCGGCCGGCTTGTGCGCCCGGGTCACGATGTACGCGCTCTGCCGCACCCGGGGCGCCTCACCCGCGACCTGCTGCTCCCGGCCGATCTCGATGCGCACCGGTTCGCGCAGGTGCTGGCGGGCCATCCCGTCGATGCGCGACGGCATGGTGGCCGAGAAGAGCACCGTCTGACGCTGCGTCGGCGCGTGCTCCAGGATCGCCTCGATGTCCTCGGCGAAGCCCATGTCGAGCATCTCGTCGGCCTCGTCGAGCACCACCGTGGCCAACCCACCGAGGCGCAGGGTGCCCCGGGCGATGTGATCGAGGGCACGGCCCGGGGTGGCCACCACCACGTCGACACCGCTGTCCAGTGCCCGCAACTGCCGCCCGATCGGCTGCCCACCGTAGATCGGCAGCACCCGCGCCCCCAGGTCCTTGCCGTAGCGGTGGAAGGCCTCGGAGACCTGTACCGCCAGCTCCCGGGTCGGCACCAGCACCAGCGCCACCGGGTCGCCGCCCTGACGGTGTGCCGCCATGAGGTTCAGCAGCGGCAGCGCGAACGCAGCCGTCTTGCCGGTGCCGGTGGCCGCCTGACCCAGCAGGTCCCGACCCTCCAGCAGCGGTGGGATAGCCTCGCGCTGGATGGGGGTCGGCTCCTCGTACCCGAGGGCGGCGAGCGCGCCCAGCAGCTCGGCGCGGAGCCCGAGCTCGGTGAAGGCGCTCACCTCGTCGGTGCCGTCGGGGGTGGCGTCGATCGGTGCGTCAATCGGTGCGTCGTGCTGTGCAGGTGCGGAACTCATGTGCCAAGCCTTTCATTACGCCGTCGGAGCCGCTGCGCCGACCGCCACAAGAGCTGTCCCCGAGCCCGTGCTGCGGCTGTTCCGCGACCCCGACGGCGGCTTCGATCAGGCGTTGGTGGTCAGGATTGCCAGGATCATGATTCCCGCGAATGCCGCGTCGAGCACGCCGCACCACTCCGCGTAGCCGCGCGGCACCACCCGGCCGCTGCGGTGGTGGACCAGGTCCCAGCCGGCATGCGCCAGCCAACCGAACGCCACCAGCCACTCGGCCGTCCGCCCGCCGGCAGCGACCGCGACCAGCGTCAGGGCAACCCAGCCGACCAGGCCGGCCAGTTGGGTGGCGAGCACCCCCGGCCCGTGCAGCGTGCCACGGACCACGCCGATCACCAGATAGCCGCCGGCCAGCACCAGCATCGTCCACGGGCTGAGCACGCTCGGGTCGACCCACATGTCGACGGTCATCAGCAGCGCCAGCCCGGTCGGCCAGCGGTGGGCGAGCGCCACCACGACCCGGTGTCGGCGTACCGGTGCCGGCGCTTCGTGCCGGTGCCGGAGAGCCACCAGCACCATCGCGGGGATCATCAGCAGGTGACCGCCGAGCATCAGCGCGTCGGCGTCGATCAGGCCGGCCCGAAACGGCACGAGCAGCAGCAGGAACGGGACGTACATCGCGGCGGCCATCTCGCCGACCGCGTGCCAGCCGTGCGCCCGGTAGCGCATCCCCACCGTCATCCCGACGGTCATGTTCGTGGCCATCACCAGGACGGCGACCTCCGGCCGGGCCAGCGCGTCGCCGATGCCCAGAGCGGTGCCGGCCAGCTCCCACAACGGCGCGAGCAGCAGCATCCCGGCGACCATCGCCAGGGCCATCTCGCCCAGATGCCACAGCAACCTCCGCCTGCTGCTGGCCGGTGCCGCGGCGGTCGGTGCCGCCGTGGTCGGTGTCGGGGCCGAGGAGGTCGGCTCGTCGGTGGGCAGGGGCGCGGGCGACGGTACGGCGGTGAGGCTGTCCGCGTACATCCGGGTGTTTTCCATGCCTCGACCCTGCCGGTGCCCCCCGTGTGACCGGCAGACCCGTTCGTCACCGGAAAACCGTGCGGACCGCACGGTCCAACCGTGACAGTTCGCAGGGGTGGACCGTGCCGGGGACGGTCCTAGGATCGGCGCGTGGCGAGCGAGGCGGTGACTACCCGGGCGGACCGCCGGCTGCGTCGCGCCCGGCGGGCGACGCTGGTGTCGCTGGCCACCGGCGTCTGGACGAGCATCCTGCTACCGGCGGTCGGCCTGACCCGCGAGCCCGACCCGGGCCGGGTGACACTCGGCGCGGTCGGCATCCTCGCCTTCGTGATCGCCCAGACCGTCGTGCTGTACGCGGCCGTGACGCCGTGGCTCGAGCCGCGCTGGCGACGTCGGGCCGAGCTGAGCCTGGTCGGGGTGGCGGTGCTGACCGTTCCGCTGGTGGGTCCGGTGGCGGCCGGCAGGTGGCCGACCTGGGCCTGGCTCGGTGCGGCGCTGATCGGCATGACGCCGCTGCTGGTGCGGTGGCGGGCCGGGCTGGCGGTCGCGGTCGGCGTCCTGGCGGTGGCGGTCGTGGTGGCCTGGTGGACCGGCGGTTCCGTTCCGCGCCACCTCGCCGTGACCGGTGGGATCGGCGCGGCAGTTGCCGCCTTCAACGGGTTCCAGGTCTGGTTCTGGGACCTGCTCGTGGAGGCCCGGCAGGGCCAGGCCGCCCAGGCGCGGCTGGCCGCCGCCGAGGAGCGGCTGCGCTTCGCCCGCGACGTGCACGACGTCCTGGGGCACCGTCTCACGGTGATCGCGTTGAAGGCCGAACTCGCCGCCCGGCTCGCCCCGGTCGACCCGGAACGGGCCGGGAGGGAAGCCGCCGAGGTGCAACGGTTGGCCGCCTCCGCGCTGAGCGAGGTACGGGAGACCGTGCACGGCTATCGGGCCGTCGACCTCGACGAACAGCTCACCGCGGTGGTGGGGGTGCTGCGCTCCTGCGGGGTGCGGTGCACGGTTCTGCCACTGCCGGCGGACCTGCCGCAGCCCGCCGCCATCGAGCTGGCGGCGGTGTTGCGCGAGGCGAGCACCAACGTGCTGCGGCACAGCCGGGCCGACTGGTGCCGGATCCGCATCGATCGGGAGGATGACGTGGCCAGGATGACGGTGGCCAACGACGGCGCCGACGACCGCGGCCCGGACGCGCACAGCCACGGCCTGCGCGGGCTGGCCGACCGGCTCGCCGCTGCCGGGGGCGAGTTGCGGGTACGCCGGGAGGACGCGATCTTCACCCTCGAAGCCACAGTGCCGGCGCCGTCGTGATCCGCGTCCTGCTCGCCGACGACGAGGACCTGATCCGGGTCGCCGTCGCCGCGCTGCTCGGCCTGGAACCGGACATCGAGGTGGTGGCGCACGCCGCCGACGGGAAGACAGCCGTCACCGCGGCGCTGGCGCACCGTCCGGACGTGGCCGTGGTGGACCTGGAGATGCCCGGCCTGGACGGCATCGCGGTAGCCGCCGAGCTGACCCGGGTCCGACCCGACTGCGCGGTGGTCGTGCTGACCGGCCACGGTCGTCCCGGGCACCTGCGCCAGGCGCTGACCGCCGGCGCCCGGGGGTTCCTGCCCAAGGGCTCGCCGGGTGCGGCGCTCGCCGACGTCATCCGCCGGGTGCACGCCGGAGGTCGCTACGTCGACCCTTCGTTGGCCGCCGACGCGTTGACCCTGCCCCCGTGCCCGCTGACCCCTCGGGAACTGGAGACGCTACGGCTGGTGGAGGTGGGTGCTCCGGTTGCGGTGATCGCCCGTCGGGTGCACCTGTCCACCGGAACCGTGCGCAACCACCTCTCCGCCGCCGTGCAGAAGCTCGGTGCCGCCGACCGGGCCGAGGCGGTGCGCACCGCCCGGGACAACGGCTGGCTCTGACCGTCGACACCGGTGGCGCGTCTCGCTGAGGGCCGAAGCGTGAGGGACGGACCAACACTCTCGGACGCCTTCGGTGACCAGGGCTTCGTCTTCGTGAGCGCGTACCTCGGGATCCACCTCGGCCGGACCTTGGTCATGGCCCTCTACCTGCGGGGCACCCCGGCCTGGCGTCGGCCGGTACGGGGAATCGTCTGGTATCTGCTGTCCGCGACGGTCTGGTTCGCCGGGGCGGCGGCCAGTGGCGGCGAAGCCCGAGTCCTGCTGTGGGCATGCGCGCTGGCGATCGACTACTCGGGGCCGGTCCTGGGGTGGCCGGTACCGCGGCTCGGCCGGGCGCGGGCCAACGAGTGGCACCTCTCGGGCGAACACCTGAACGAGCGGTACCGGCAGTTCATCATCCTGGCCCTCGGCGAGACGATCCTGGCCACCGGCAACTTCTACCGGCTGTCGACGCGGGACCTGACGGACACCACCGCATTTCTGCTCACCTTCTGGACGGTGGTCTTCCTCTGGTGGACCTACTTCTATCGCACCACGAGCAGCCTCGCCGTGAAGATCGACACCGCAGTGGATCCGTACCGGCTCAACCTGCGGGCGAGCTACACCCACCTGGTGATGGTGGCGGGCATCCTGCTCACCGGCATCGGAGGCGAGCTGATGCTGAAGGAGCCCGACGCGCAGCGGTCGGCCGGCAACGTCGTGGCGATCCTGGTCGGGCCGCTGACCTTCCTCATCGGGCGGATGATCTTCGAGATCTGGGTGTTCGGCCGCCTGACGAGGCACTGCCTCGCGGCCGTGGTGGCGTGCCTGATCCTCAGCCCGGTCGCGGCACGACTCCCGCCGCTGGCGGTGGGCCTGCTGGGCGCGGCCACCATCACCGTCGTCGCCATCTTCGACCTGACCCACCGCGCCCGGATCGCGGGTGAGGTCAACCCGGCGTCGGCCGGGGACGCTCCCCGCCGCCACCCGGCCTGAAGGGTGTGGCGCGGTTCCGATCCGTGGGGGTGGCGTGGACCGCCCGGCTAGCGTGGGCGCGTGCGTACGGTGGAACTTGTCTGCTCGCCCGGCCTGGAGGTCGCGGTCCGGGCGGTCTGGGGTCGGCTGGCCGCCGCCGGGTTGCCCAGCCTGGCCCGCAACATCCACCCGACCAACCGGCCGCACCTCACCCTCGCCGCCGTCGACGAGTTCCCGCCGGGGGTCGAGCACCACCTGGCCGACCTGTTCGACGCCGCGCTGCCGGTGCCGGTGACGCTCGACCGGGTCGTCGTGCTCGACGGCAGCGCCCCACTGGTCTGGCTCGTCCGACCCACTCCGGCGCTGACCGCGCTGCACGCCGCCGTCTGGGACGTTCTCGCCGAGGCCGACGGACATCGCCCGTGGCATGCGCCCGACGCGTGGGTGCCGCACCTGAGCCTGGCCCTGCGGTTCCGCAACGCCGACCTGCGGGCGGCTCGTGCCGTCGCCGGTGGGCAGCGCCCGACGGGCGACTTCGACGCCGCCCGCAGCTACGACGGCACGGACCGCTCGGTGACCGCGCTGACCCGGCTCCGCTGAACGCTGTCGGCCCGCCCCACCGACGAGCGGGTCCTGCTGGGTGTCTCGTCCACCGAGGGACTCGACGGCGGATCAGGTGTGCGGCCTTCCTAGACTGGGGCGATGAGCGTTGGCACCGACGGCCGGGGGATGGCCGAGCTGGCGGCCCTGCTGGCCGACGGCACCCGCGCCGGGATGTGCCTGGCGCTGCTCGACGGGCGGGCGTGGACCGCCGGCGAGCTGGCCCGGCGCGCCGGTGTCGCCCCGTCGACGGCCAGCGACCACCTCACCCGACTCGTCCGCGGTGGGCTGCTCGTCGAGGAACGGCAGGGCCGGCACCGTTACCTGCGACTGGCCGGGCCGTCGGTGGCTCAGCTGATCGAGGACCTGGCCGGGCAGGCCCCGGCCACGCCCACCCCGACCGGGTCGCTGCGCGCGACGACCGCCACCGCCTCCCTGGCGTACGCCCGGACCTGCTACGACCACCTCGCGGGGCGGCTGGGCGTGCTGATGTACGACGCGCTGCTGGCCGAGCGCCGGCTCGACCGGTCCAGCGGGTTGGCACTGACGCCCGACGGGTGGGCCTGGGTGGCCGGGTTGGGCGTACCCGTGCAGGTGCTGCGCGCCGCCCGCCGCCCGGTGGTCCGCGACTGCCTGGACTGGACCGAACGCCGCCCACACCTGGCCGGAGCGCTCGGCGCGGCACTCTGCCATCGCTTCACCGACCTGGGCTGGATCAGCCCGGGCACCGGCCGCGCCGTCCGTCTCACTCCGACCGGCCGCCCCGGCCTGGCCGCGGCACTGTCCATCCCCGAACACACCCTCGACCCGCCGGCAGCCCCGCCACCCACGAGCGGCCGCGCCTGACCGGCGAGCAGCTAGGTGACCGCGGCGGGATCGTTCGGTGTACGGCGAACGGTTCGGGCCCTACGGTCGGGCGGTGACTGACAACTGGCCGCTCATTGCGTCCGCCCCGGGAACACCGGCGTGCGGGCCGCCCTCGTTCGAACCGGAACGCGGTTGGTGGGTGACCCGGCACGCCGACGTGCGCGCGGCACTGACCGACCCGGCGTTCCAGGTGCCGGCCGTCGACACCGGTCCGCCCGGCACCCTCGCCTGGCTGCGCGCCACGGTCAGCCGGTTCAGTCCACCGCGACGGCACGCCGAGCGTCGGGCGGTCGCGGTGAGCGCGCTGGCCGGGCTGGACCCGGACGACCTGCGACAGGACGCGGCACGGCTGACCGTTGCCGTTCTCGACCGCGCCGGCGACCGCGTCGACGTGATGCGGGAACTGGCCCGGCCGGTTCCGCTACGGGCGTTGGCCGATCGCCTCGGTTTCGCGGATCCGGCAGCCGCCGGGACGGCGGTCGCGGTCGTCGCGGCGGCGTACCACCCGGGGGTGGACCCGGCCTTGACCGCGCGGGCCGACCGGGCGGTGACGGCGCTGCTGGCGCTCGCGCCGCAGGGCCCGCCGGAGGTACGGGCGAACCTGATCGGTCTGCTGGTCCAGGCGTGCGACGCGACCGCCGGCCTGATCGGCGCCGCCACCCATCACCTGCTGCCACCGGCCGCCCCGCGACCTCCGGCCACGGCACGGACCGCCGACCTGCTGGCCGAGGTGCTGCGCCTCGACCCACCGGTCCGGGCCACCCGACGGGTCACCGTCCACGAGGTACGGCTGGGCGGGCAGGATCTGCCGGCCGGGAGCCTCGTGCTGCTGCGGTTCGACGCGGCCAACCGTGACCCGCAGGCGTTCACCGAGCCCGCGGCGTTCCAGCCCGGTCGACCCGGTGCCGGGCTGTTGACCTTCGGCACGGGGGAGCGGGGTTGCCCCGGTGACCGGCACGCCCTGGCGCTGGCCAGCGGGGTGCTCGACGTGCTGCGGGAACGCTGCCGGCGTGATCCGACCCCGTGTGCCACGAGCCGCACCCGACCCTGCGGGTACCGACGAGTCTGGAGGTGAACGTCCGATGAGCGAACGTCGTGCCGCGTTCCACGCCCTGCATCACGCCGGCCGCCCACTGCTGTTGCCCAACGCGTGGGACCACGCCTCGGCGGCGGCGCTCGCCGCGCGTGGGCATCCGGCCATCGGCACCACCAGCCTCGGGGTCGCCGCGACCGCAGGCCTTCCCGACGGCGTTGCGGCCACCGCGGGGGAGACCCTCGCCCTGGCCCGCCGGCTGATTCGGCTGCCGATGCTGCTCAGCGTTGACGTGGAAGGTGGCTTCAGTGACGACCCGGCGGAGGTCGCCGAGTACGTGGCGGAGTTGGCCGGGCTTGGCGTGGTCGGGATCAACCTGGAGGACGGGCGTGCCGATGGCACCCTCGCCGACACCGAGCTCGCCGTTGCCAAGATTGTGGCCGTGAAGGCGGCGGCACCGGAGCTGTTCATCAACGCCCGCACCGACACCTGGTGGCTCGGGGTGGACGACCCGCTGCCGCAGACCCTCGCTCGTGCTCGTGCCTACCGGGTGGCCGGTGCCGACGGGATCTTCGTGCCCGGGACTGTCGACCTGGCCACCCTGCGCGTCCTCACCGAGCGGATCGACGCTCCGGTTAACGCGCTGTACCAGCCGGGCGGCCCAGGGCTGGCTGAGTTGGGCGGCGTCGGGGTGGCCCGGGTCAGCACCGGCTCGCTGCTGTTCCGGGCCGCGCTGGGTGCCGCGCTCGCCGCCGCCGACGCCGTCCGCGACGGCGGGCCCACCACACCGACGGGACTGCCGTCGTACGCCGAGGTGCAGGCCCTGGTGCCGATGGACGGCGACTGACGGTGGTTGCCGGCGCTCCGGCGGTGGTTGCCGAGCAGGGCCTGGCCCGCCCCAGGCGGCCCGTCGGCGGGTGCTGTGCTCGGCTCGCTCGATGCGGCCCGGCCGGCCGGAAGTCGGCGGGCGTCGGCCGTCGGCCCGGCGGGCGTCGGTCCGTCGGCCGTCGGCCCGGCGGGCGTCGGTCCGTCGGGCGTCGGTGGGTGGTGTGTTGGTCGGTGCCTTTGGAGCTGAATCGTTTGCGACATCACGTGTCCGCCTGTGTGACGGGCCCGCCTGTGTGACGTCACGCCCGCCTGTGTGACGTCAGGGCCCGCTCGTGTGCACCACGGCTCCGCTTGCGAAGCCGGCGGCGTTGATTCGTTGGCGACATCAGCTCCAAAGCGCCAGGCCCAAGGATCACCCCTGCGTCGTCCACGCTCCGTTAGGGGGGAAATAGGAGGATTGTTCGGTCCGTTCCGGTCCCGATGATTACGGTGTGTTTCAGGGCGAACCACCCAGTGTCGTGACCGGAGAGAGGGACCTGTCATGCGAGTGCCCAGCCGTAGCCCGGGACAGCAACCCGGTTCGCCTCCGTCGCCTGCGGCTCCGGCCCGCCGCCGACCCTCCGGTGCGACCC
>NZ_QGSY01000170.1 GCF_003857035.1 Micromonospora arida | reverse complement strand
AACCCCAACCGGGGCTTTTCCGTACCATGTCCAGCGCTATCAGCGCCAGGCACTTTTACTACGTTACCCGCTCGTTTCCGCCCTGTCAAACCGATATTTCGCGGTTCGTCATGCTTCAACCCGATAATGCGGATAGTCTTGCTTGCTCGAGTCCACGATGACGCGCGTCGTTGCCGACGTTCGTTTCTGTCGTGGGAAGCCGCAGACCGGCCGATCGCCGCTTCGCGGCTCTCCGCCCGGCTCCTGCCGGCTTCGAAACTCTACCCGGTCGGCTCCGCGTTCGCAACCCCGTTGCCGGAGTGTCCCGCACCGCCCGATCCTCAGTCTCGCTCGGCGTTCCCGCCACGAGCCTGGCGCCCGTTCTCGGCCGGTTTGTCCGGCCTCCCCCGTGCAGAGAGAAAGTTACGCGGACGGCCCGGAGAAGGCAAATCAGGGTTCATCACTGGTTCGGGCGAAGGGCGTCCGCCGGCCCCGGCGCAGCCCGAGGACGCGGGCACCTCGTCTCCCCGGCGCAGCCGAGGACGCGGGCCACCTCGACGTGCCAGAGTGTCAGTCATGGATGAGTCCGGGCACGGCGCCAGGGTGTTCGCCGAGGAGGCGCTGCTCGGCCTCATCGGGCCGTTCTGGCAGGTGGTGATCGGCACGGTCGTGCTGGTCGTACTTGTGCTCTCGGTGGGACGACTGGCCCGACGGGGCAGGTCCCGGATGACCACGGCGCTGCTGGTCACCGCCGCGGCCATCGCTGGGTTCGCGGTGATCGGCGTCCTGCTGGAGGGTTGAGGTTCAGAGCCGGCGGCCGGCCAGGCCGGACAGCTCAGAGCCGGCGGCCGGCCAGGCCGGACAGCTCAGAGCCGGCGGCCGGCCAGGCCGGGCAGCTCAGAGCCGGCGGTTGGCCAGGCTGGGCAGCTCGGCGCGGATCGTGTCGAGCCGGTCCAGGTCCAGGTCGACGACGGAGACCCCGGGGCCGTCCGGCACCTGGCCGATGACTGTCCCCCACGGGTCGACCACCATGCTGCGGCCGAAGCAGGTGCGACCTGGCTCGTGGTCGCCGGTCTGACCGGCCGCCGCCACGAAACACTGGTTCTCGATAGCTCTGGCTCGCAGCAGGACCTCCCAGTGGTCCCGGCCGGTGTGCATCATGAACGCGGCCGGAACCACCAGCAGCTGCGCGCCGCCGTCGGAGGCGAGCAGCCGGTACAGCTCCGGGAAGCGCAGGTCGTAGCAGATCGACAGGCCGACCCGCAGCCCTTCGACGTCGACCACCACCGGTTGGACCCCGGGCGCGACACTCGCCGACTCCCGGTAGGAGACCCGTCCGGGGATCTCCACGTCGTACAGGTGGATCTTGCGATAGCTCGCGGCCAGGCTGCCGGAACGGTCGAAGACCAGCGACGTGTTCCAGGTGTGGTCCGGGTCCGGGCCGGCCTCGTGGAACGAACCGGCCACCAACCAGATCCCGAGCCGCCGGGCGACCCCGGCGAAGAAACTGCCCACCTCGCCGTCGACCGGCTCCGGTTCGGGCAGCCCAGCGGCAGGACCCAGGTAGTCGACGTACTCCGGGAGGACGGCGAGATCCGCGCCGCTGGCGGCGGCGCGCTCCAGTAGGGCCTCCGCGGCCGCCAGGTTGGCCTTACGGTCGTCCCGGGCGTTCAGCTGGCAGACGGCGACACGCATGAGCAAAGGGTACGGGTGGAGGGCTCTGACGGACAGCGTCACAGTCTGGCCGGCACGGGTGGTGGTCACGGGCAACCGGCGTCGAACACGATCACGCCGGCCGCTCGGGATCGAACGGCCGGCGTGACGCGGGAAGGATCAGGCGGACTTTTCTTCGCGGTCGCGCCGAGCCCGACGCCCGGTGAACTCACGCGGCACGATCGTCGGGTTGACGTTCTCCAGGACAACCTCGCGGGTGATCAGCACGCGGGCGGCGTCGGGGTTGCTCGGCACCTCGTACATCGCGGAGAGCAGAACCTCCTCGATGATGGCCCGCAGACCACGGGCACCGGTGCCCCGCAGCATCGCCTGATCGGCGATGGCTTCCAGCGCCGGCTCGTCGAACTCGAGCTCGACACCGTCCAGCTCGAACAGGCGCTGGTATTGCCGGACCAGGGCGTTGCGCGGCTCGGTGAGGATCCGAACGAGGGCGCTGCGGTCCAGGCTGCGAACGTTGGTGATCACCGGCAGCCGGCCGACGAACTCGGGGATCAGCCCGAACTTGAGCATGTCTTCGGGCATGACCTGGCTGAAGATGTCGTCGGTCGACCGCTCGGAGACCGACCGGAGTCGGGCACCGAAGCCGGTGCCGCCCTGCCCGGTGCGGGACTCGATGATCTGGTCGAGGCCGGCGAACGCGCCACCACAGATGAACAGCACGTTCGTGGTGTCGATCTGGATGAACTCCTGGTGTGGGTGCTTACGGCCGCCCTGCGGCGGCACGTTGGCCACCGTGCCCTCGAGCATCTTGAGCAGGGCCTGCTGCACGCCCTCACCGGAGACGTCCCGGGTGATCGACGGATTCTCCGACTTGCGGGCGATCTTGTCGACCTCGTCGATGTAGATGATGCCGGTCTCGGCGCGCTTGATGTCGTAGTCGGCGGCCTGGATCAGCTTGAGGAGGATGTTCTCGACGTCCTCGCCCACGTAGCCCGCCTCGGTCAGCGCGGTGGCGTCGGCGATGGCGAACGGGACGTTCAACATCCGGGCGAGGGTCTGCGCCAGGTGGGTCTTGCCGCACCCCGTCGGGCCGAGCAGCAGGATGTTGGACTTGGCCAGCTCGACGGCGTCACTGCCGGAGCCCGGCGCGCCAGCCGCCTCGGCCTGGATGCGCTTGTAGTGGTTGTAGACCGCTACGGCGAGCGCCTTCTTGGCCTGATCCTGACCCACCACGTAGGTGTCGAGGAACTGGCAGATCTCCATCGGCTTGGGAAGCTCTTCCCACTTCACCTCGCCGGACTCGGCCAGCTCCTCTTCGATGATCTCGTTGCAGAGATCGATGCACTCGTCGCAGATGTAGACCCCTGGGCCCGCGATGAGCTTCTTGACCTGCTTCTGCGACTTGCCGCAGAAGGAGCAT
The DNA here is from genome assembly GCF_003857035.1 of Micromonospora arida. Classification (GTDB taxonomy): domain Bacteria; phylum Actinomycetota; class Actinomycetes; order Mycobacteriales; family Micromonosporaceae; genus Micromonospora; species Micromonospora arida. The sequence goes on along the minus strand of NZ_QGSY01000170.1, from coordinate 37,938 downwards.
TTCAGTAGGTCGCCGCCGTCACCGATCCGTGCCACCTACGTTCTCCCTGCACTCATCGGCCGGAGACCCGGCCCTGACCTGCGGACGTTGCGCGCCGCCCGGCTTAGTTCGCGCCGCCGGCCCAACCGGCGAAGCGGTACGGACCCGACGTTACCCGCTGGCGGGGCATTCTCCGACCCCCAAAACGGGTGTGTCAGAGGTCGGCCGGGAACGGAGCCCCGGCCAACCTCTGACCCGATACAGCTCAGCGGGCGGCGTTGGCCGCCAGCAGACCCTTCTTGCGACTGGTCAGGATCGTGTCGACCAGCCCGTACTCCTTGGACTCCTCAGCCGTCATGATCTTGTCACGGTCGATGTCCTTGCGAACCTGCTCGATCGGGCGGTTGCAGTGGCGGGACAGCATGTCCTCCAGCTGCGTACGCATCCGCAGGATCTCCCGGGCCTGGATCTCGATGTCCGAGCCCTGCCCGTAGCCGCCCTCGGTGGCCGGCTGGTGGATGATGATCCGCGAGTTCGGCAGAGCCATCCGCTTACCCGGAGTGCCCGCCGAGAGCAGCACCGCCGCCGCGCTCGCCGCCTGCCCGAGGCAGACCGTCGAGATGTCCGGACGGACGTACTGCATGGTGTCGTAGATCGCCGTCATGGCGGTGAACGAACCACCCGGCGAGTTGATGTACATGATGATGTCGCGGTCCGGGTCGGTGCCCTCGAGCGTCAGCAGCTGGGCCATCACGTCGTTGGCCGACGCGTCGTCCACCTGGACGCCGAGGAAGATGATCCGGTCCTCGAAGAGCTTGTTGTACGGGTTCGACTCCTTGACCCCGTACGACGTGCGCTCGACGAACGACGGCAGCACGTAGCGGTTGTGCACGGCCGCGAACTGGGGCGGCAGGCTCAGATCGGTCATCGTCAGCTCCTCAGCTCAGGGTCCCGGCGCCATCCGGAACCTGTGCGGCTCCGATGATCACCTTGTCGATGAAGCCGTAGTCCATGGCCTCCTGGGCGGTGAACCAACGGTCCCGGTCCGAGTCGGCCTCGATCTGCGACTGGCTCTGGCCGGTGTGGTGCGCGACCCGCTCCTGGAACATCCGCTTCGTGTAGAGCATCTGCTCCGCCTGGATGGCGATGTCGGACGCCGTGCCGCCCAGACCACCGGACGGCTGGTGCATCATGATCCGTGCGTGGGGCAGGGCGTACCGCTTGCCCTTGGTGCCCGCGCAGAGCAGCAGCTGACCCATCGAGGCAGCCATGCCCATCGCCACGGTCGACACGTCGTTGTCGATGAACTGCATGGTGTCGTAGATCGCCATGCCGGAGTAGACCGAGCCACCCGGCGAGTTGATCCACAGGTTGATGTCGCGGTCCGGGTCCTCCGCGGCGAGCAGCAGCAGCTGCGCGCAGATGCGGTTGGCGACCTGGTCGGTCACCTCACTGCCCAGGAAGATGATGCGTTCCTTGAGCAACCGGTTGTAGACCGAGTCGTCGAGGTTGCCAATGGAGTCGCCACCGCGCGCGTCAATCGCCCGGAGCGACTTCTTGGGGATGTGCATGTCGGTCATGGCAGCCCTTCGCTCTCCGTACCGTCTTTCCCGACACTAACCGCTGTGCCGGGCGGCAGAGTCCCGGTCGGGGCAGTGTTCGCTCTCAGCGCAGCTGTGTCGGGCGTACCCGCGGCGCGGGCTTCCGGGCGTACCCGGCAGTGCTTGCTGCCCGGACGTACCCGGAAAGGGAAACGGCCGCCGTCCGCCGCTCAGCGACGGACGGCGGCCGCACCCGACGATCAGTGGTCGTGGTTGTGCTCCGCCTCGTTGGCGGCGCGCAGGGCGTCGAGGGTGATCCCGTTGCCGGCCGAGTCCTTGATCGTGATCTTCTCCATGACGGCCGCGAGGGCCTTGCCCCGCCGCACGTCGCCGAAGACCGCCGCGGCCGCGCCGGAGCGCACCAGCTGGTCGTAGTACTGCTGCGGGGCCATCCCGGCACGCTGCGCCCGGTGCACGATCTCGTGCCCGAACTCGTCGTCGGAGACCTGCACGTCCTCCGCGTCGGCGAGCGTGTCCAGCAGGAGCTGGACCTTGACGCCCTCGGTCGCCGCCTCGGTCAGCTCGGCGTCGATCTGCTCCTCGGTCTTGTCCTCGGCCGCGAGGTACTCCTCCATCGAGGCGCCGATCCGCTCCAGCTGGTCGACCATCGCCTGCTTGCGGCTCTCGACCTCCTCGCGGACGACACCCTCCGGGGCCGGGATCTCGGCGGCCTCGACGAGCTGGGCCAGGGCCTTGTCCCGAGCGGCGTAGATCTGCTCGACCTGCTTGCCCTGGGTGACCCGGTTCCGCAGGTCGCCGCGCAGCTCCTCGATCGTGTCGAACTCGCTCGCCATCTGGGCGAACTCGTCGTTCAGCTCCGGCAGCTCCTTCTCCTTGACCGTGCGCACGGTCACCGCCACGTCGGCGTCCCGGCCGGCGAAGTCGCCGCCGACCAGCTGGGTGGTGAAGGTGGTGTCGTCACCGGCGGCGAGGCCGACCACGGCCTCGTCCAGGCCCGGCAGGAGCTGCTTGCTGCCCACCTCGTGGGAGATGTTGCTCGCCTGGCCGCCGGGCACGTCCTCGCCGTCGACGGTGGCGTTCAGGTCGATCTGGACGTAGTCGCCCTCGGCGGCGGCCCGCTCGACGGTCTTGAGGGTCGCGAAACGCTCGCGCAGGTTTTTCACCTGCTCGTCGATCTCGCTCTCGTCGATCTGCAGCTCGTCGACGGTCACCTCGAGGGTGCTCGCGTCCGGGATGGTGATCTCCGGGCGGACGTCGACCTCGGCCGTGAAGTTCAGCGAGTCACCGTCGTTGAACTCGGTGATCTCGACCTCCGGGCGCCCCAGCGTCTTCAGGTCGTGCTCGCGCACCGCGGCGAGGATGTTCTCCGGGATGGCCTCCTGGACCGCCTCGTTGAGGACGGTGCCCCGGCCCACCCGCTGGTCGATCACCGCGGTCGGCACCTTGCCCCGGCGGAAGCCCGGAACCTGGACCTGCGAACCGATCTCCCGGTACGCCTTCTTGAGGCTCGGCTCGAGCTCGACGAACGGCACCTCGATGGCGAGCCGCACGCGCGTCGGGCTCAGAGTCTCGACGGTGCTCTTCACAGGCGTACTCCTTGACGGATCTCAGTTGAGTCTGGGCGTGATTCAGCCCATCGAGTGTAGGCGAGCCGGCCTGACGCTCCGGCATCGCCCGGGGACCGCACTGGGCGGCACCCGGGGCGGCCCGGCCGCGGACGACAGTCGGGGTGGCGGGATTTGAACCCACGGCCCCTCGCTCCCAAAGCGAGTGCGCTACCAAGCTGCGCCACACCCCGTGGCGACGTGCAGTCTATGCCGTCGCCACGCCTCAGTCGGTGCCGGGGCATCCACCACCCGGACACATCACCCGAAAATTACCATTCCGCTCCACCCACGCGCCGCCAAGGTCCCCAGACCAGTCGAAGATCCGCACAACTTCACGGATGTAGTGGTCTCCTGGCACGGCGAGGCCACTACATTCCGAATGCTGTGCGGATCTTGGGTCGCGGTGCCGCCGGGTCGCGGACGACGCGGCACCGCGAGGCGGCCACGCGGTTACGCGTCGGGCGTCGACATTGGGTACGCTAGGGGCGCGTCCTGCTTCGGCGGATGCACGCGGGCGTAGCTCAATGGTAGAGCTTCAGTCTTCCAAACTGACTACGCGAGTTCGATTCTCGTCGCCCGCTCCACGCACGAAGGCCCAGGCAGACCGCATGATCGCGGCACCTGGGCCTTTCCCCTCTCCCCCATCCTGGATCTGGATCTTGCGCGCCGCTACCCGCGCCGCAACCGAGAGCTGACTGGCGCGCCTCCCAACCCGCCGAGCGGGCTGACAGCCGACCAGCCGGGGCGTCAGAAGTTCGGAGTTCGCCGATACGGCTCCTGTGCAAACGATGACGGGCGGCCGAGACTGTAGCGATGTCACCCGATGGTGAGGGCGCCCCGCGCAGGCAGGTCCACACTGCCGCTCTGCTCATCGTCGCCGGAGTGCTCGTCCTCTTCGTCCCGGCGGGCGACGAGGGCAGGGTTCTCGTGCCCATCAGCGAGGGTCACGGGCTGTCCGCCGTCGACGGGATCGGCGCAGGGCTGCTGGCACTGGGCGGCACCTGGCTGGAGGTGCTGGTGGTACGACGCCTGCCGTACCTCGCCCTCCCCCCGCGGGCCCTGTTCGCACTCGGCCTGCTGGCTGGCCTCGGCGTAGGCCTCCTGGTCGCCTCCGTGTTCGCCGGGTTCTTCTGGTGGTGGGCGGTCGGCGCCGCCGCGCTCGGAATTGCCCTCCTCGTCCTCGTGCCCCTCACTGCGCGCCGTTGAGAGAGACGCGCCGCAGCTCGTACGGGTCGCGGCGGTTGTGACACACAGCAAGGCCCAGGTGAACCGCCGGTGGCGGCACCTGGACCCACTCGGCGAGGCCGAGTCGCGGTGTCACTTCAGGTGGAACCGTTCGTCGACCGCGAGGGCCGCCAACTGCGGCACGGAGAACGGCAGCTTCGTCAACGCCGGCCGGCTCTCGTCCAGCCGCACGCCCTGCGCCACGAAGACCACCACGCCGTCCGGGTGCCGGTACGCCGACCACTGGTCGAGCCGATCGTCGTCGCCCGGTCGGACCACCACGCCGACCCGCACGGCTCCGACGGTCTCGACCTGGCACGCGCCCCGCATGCCCCAGAATTCCTGGGCCAGGTCGCACGGCTCGGTCGGCAGCTGGTTGCCGGCGTCGTGCACCTCGACGATCACGCGACCGGTGCCCTCACCCTGGGCCACGGCCACCGAGGACGAGTAACTCCACACGTCGACGCCGTCCACCTTGGCCTCGAACTGCGCCTGATGGGTCCGCAGCATCCGCTCCTCGGCGGACCGGCCCGGCGGGTCCTCCGGCGTGGTGTAACCGGGAGGTACGACCGAGACAGCTTCGGTGAGCAGGTGAACTCCCTGGTCGTACTTGGACCCGGCCCGCGCGGTCCGGTCCTCCTGCGGTTGCCCGTCCGGCCCGTTCGGCCACGGCTCCTTGGTGTCCCCCGACGCGTCCGGAGGAGTCAGCGGCCCCTGACCCGCCGGCTGGTAGACGTGACCGTCCGGGGTGGCGACGGCCGCGAAGCCGGTGACCGCCAGCACGACAGCCGCGGATCCGAGGGACGCCCACAGCGCGCGTCGGCGAAAGTGCGTCCGCCGTGCCGCGCCGAGCGCGGCTGTCGTACTCAATGGTGGTGGCGGGGTGATGCCCGCCATCTCGCTGCGCAGCCCCTCGCGCAACTCTTCCTCGTTCATCGCTCCCCCATCTCGATCCCGCTGTAGGTGGGTGTCAGGAGGCCGCGCAACGTGTCGAGCCCGCGTGCCGCCTGGCTCTTCACCGTCCCTGGAGAACACTCCAGCAGCGCCGCGACGTCCTCGACAGACAGGTCCTCCCAGTAGCGCAGAACCAGCACGGCCCGCTGACGCGGTGCCACCCGGGCCAGCGCCTGGAGCAGCACCAGTCGGCTCTCCGGCGAGTCGGGCGGGGCCACCTGCTCGGCGTCCTCGCCACCCACCCGTTCACGCCGCCACCAGCCGCGGCGGCGCTCGTCGAGGAAGGTCCGGATCAGGATCTGGCGCACGTAGCTGTCGAGCACCTCGTGCCGGGAGATCCGGTTCCAGACCCGGTAGAGCTTGACGAACGTGGTCTGGACCAGGTCTTCGGCACGGTGCCAGTCGCCGCACAGCAGGTACGCGGTGCCGCGCATGGCACCGGAGCGTGCCGCGAAGTACTCGGCGAACGCCTCGTCGCGATCGCTCATTCAGGCCTCCGATCCCTGTTTCGAGTTAGTCACGCGGGGTCTGGCCCAGGAGGTTGCTCCGGAACTCGCGGACATGTCACGGGATCAACGCCGAACGGCGTCCGACGGCTACAACGGACGACCGGCGGCACTCACGCCGTCGGCGCGCCGCCGTCCACCGCGAGTAGTGCGCCCTTGGCGACCACGAGCAGGACACCCGGCGTCAACACGCGTACTCCGCTGATCTGCTGCTCGACCAGCTGGCGTTCGCGGGGGCGGCCGGTGTCGTCGACGAGCAGCAGCATGCCGGGTCGCCGGGTGGCCAGCACGTGACCGGCGGCGGCCGGGACCACCTGGCCCACCGAGTCCGGTCCGGCGGTTACCCGCCAGAGGGCTGCGCCGGTGGTCAGGTCCAGCGCGACGGCACCGGCCCGGCGCTCGCGCGCCCACACCACCGAGCCGACGGTGCTGACCCCCGCATCTGCCAGGTCGCGATCGTGCCGGAAGAGCTCGCCCGCTGTCCCCGATGCCGGACGGATCTGCCACAGCGTCCGCGCCCCGCAGCGCGCCAGGAACCGGTCCGCACCGGCCGCCACGAACGCGGGCCACTGTCCGTCGGGGCCCACCAGGGGTTCCGGCAGGCTCCAGCGGTGCACCTCGTTGCCGTCGTGAGCGTCCAACAGCCGCACCGACGTGCCGCCTGGCTCCCCGACGAGCACCCGCTCGCCCACAGCGGCCGGCAGTACGGTCGCCGTCCGCTGGCGGTCGGACCAGAGCAGGGCGCCGGTCCACCTGTCGAACGCCCGCAGCCCCGTGTAACCCCGCCAGCCGCCCACCAGCACCCGATCACCGGTCACCACGATGTGGCCCGTCAAGCGGGGCACCTCGGCGCTCCAGCGGACCTCGCCGCTGAGCACGTCGAGGCAGCGCAGTTCGTCGCGATCCTGGCTGATCACCCAGCACTGCGACCCGTCGACCACGACCGCGCGGGGCTAGGTGCCGATCCGTACGTCCCACCGGGCCACGCCGTCGGCCGGATCGAGACACGCCAGACGGGTCGAGCGCTCGTGCACCAGGAGGGCGTCGGGTGTGCTCGCTATCGCGGTCGGGGTGGCCAGCTGATGCAGCCCGCGACGCCAGAGGATTGTGAAGATCAGTCAGCCTAACCCGGGTCGGCTGCGCCGGAAAGGCGTGCAGGACGCCTGCCCACCTTGACAGGTGTCGATCTGTGCACTGGTGTAAGGACCAAGCACATCGACGTCCGTCACAGGAGGGCACATGATCGTCCGACGACGGTGGACAGCTGCCGCCACCACAGTGATCCTGTTCAGCGCAGTGTTGTCCCATCCGGCTTCCGGAGCGGCCGCACCCGCCGACCCGGCCGCCCCGATCGCTCTGAGCGCCACCGAAACCGCAGTGGTCCGAGTCCAGCTCCGCGATCAGGCCCAACTGGACCGGCTCGTCGCCACTGGCGCGGACCTGGCCAACCGACCCCGCGCCCGCGACGGGCGGATCCTCGCCGACCTGGTGCTCAACGGTTCGCAGCTCGCCGAACTGACCGCGCAGGGCGCGACCGCCGTGCAGATCGTGCAGCGCGCCGGCGACGGAACCCGGAACCACGCGGACAGCGTCCGCGCGGCTCAGGCCCGTACCGCCGCCGGGCTGCGCGCTCCGGCCGCCGGCCAACGGACCACCGCCGCCACCGCCGTGGACACCCTTCAGGTGCAGCAGGCGTACTGGTGGACCACGGGTGGACAGACGTTCCTTCAGGCCCAGGTGGCCACCACCGCCACCGACGACCCGGACGTGGAGATCACCGTCAGTTGGCGCACGGCGGACGGCGCCACCGGCTCGTTCCCGCTGTACCGGTTCGAGGACTCCGGCGAGTACCAGTACCACTACAACCTTCCCCAGCCGGTGCCGAACCGGCCGGTTCAGCTGAGCGCCACCTCCAGCCTCGGCGGGGTCAGCCGCGCGGTCACGCCGGCGCTCTGGCCGAACGCCTTCCCGCCGCCGCTGCCGGCCGGTTACCAGAAGGACTTCATCGACGCGTACCTGACGCCGGTGGACATCCAGGCGCGGATCAAGCGGCTGGCCCGGCAGTACCGGGACCTGGTGGACGTGATCGACCTGCCGAACAAGACCCAGGGATACCGACGCAACGCCGCCGGCTACCTCGGCGACCCGGCGGTGGCCGCCCTGGTGGTCGAGTCGGTCCGCTTCGGCGACCAGAACATGAACGGCGTACAGGTGCGGACGGTCGACCCGGGGCGGGCGAACCGGCCACTGACCGTCGGCTACCGCGACCGCGTCCTCACCGTGTCACTGGCCACTGACACCGCGGGCAAGACGGTGAGCACCACCGACGAGGTCGCGGCGGCGATCAACGCCCGTCAGCCGGACCGGTTCCGGGCCATCGTCGAGGACGGCTCGGCCGGGCTGCCGATGCCCGTCGCCGGCCCCACCCGACTCGACGACGGCCTCCAGGGCACCGAGGTGCCGGCACGGCCGTGGACGGTGCAGGCGCTGCGCCTCGGCGTACACCGGGACGGTTCCCGAGTCGGGGTTCTCGCGTACTCCCAGGAACACGCCCGGGAGTGGGCCACCCCGCTGGTGACGCTGGAGTTCGCCGAGCGGATGCTGGCCAACGCCCGGACCGACCCGGCCACCCGTGAGCTGCTGGAGCAGGTCGACATCTTCGTCATCCCGACGGTCAACCCGGACGGCGCGAACTACTCGTTCAACGACTTCAACTTCCAGCGCAAGAATCTCGTCAACCACTGCACCGGTGCGGCCCGCGACCCGAAGAACCGCACCTCGTGGGGCGTCGACATCAACCGCAACTACACGGTCGGGTCGTACTTCGACGGCTACGTGGGCGCCAGCGCCAACTGCCTGTCCGGTAACTATGCGGGCACCGCCGAGCTGTCCGAGGCGGAGAGCGGCAACGTGATCGCGCTCGCTCAGGACCACCCGAACATCAAATTCGCGATGAACGTGCACTCCTACGGCGGGTACTTCATGTGGCCGCCGGGGGCGTACCGGGCCGACGGCAGGGTCACCCTGCCGCGACCGTCGATCGACGAGTCGACGCTGTTCCTCAACAGCGCCCGGCGGATCGTCGGCGCCATCGCCCAGGAGCGCGGCACCGTCACCTGGCCGTCGCAGACCGGACCGGTCGCCGACGTGCTCTACTCCGCCGCCGGCAACTCGGCCGACCAGCTCTACTACGAGCTGGGCATCTTCGCCTGGGACTTCGAGGTCGGCAACGACCGGTGGAACCCGGCGACCAACCAGTGGGAGGGCGTCGGCTTCCAGCCGCCGTTCGACGAGGCGCACGGCGAATCCCAGGAGTACGCCGGCGGGCTGGTGGAGATGGTCCGGGTGGCCCGCGACTACGCCGCCGCCGAGGCGGCCGCCGGCTGACCGCGGGTCCCGTACCGCCGCCGGTCCCGGCCGGCGACGGTACGGCCCGGGACGGGCAACCCCCGGTGACGGACGGTAAGCCGATGGTGATCACAGACGTTGACGTGTTTTCATGTCAGCACGCCTGCGCCAACCCGGGACATCGATGACTGAGCAACCCGCACCTGATCACCTCGTTGTGGTCGACGTGTTGACGCAGGGTCTGAGCCACCTGCTACGCGACGAGGATCCGGAACTGGCCCGATGGATCGAGGAACTGGTCGCGACACTGAAGAGTCCCCGGCAGACGACGCTAGCCGGCTGGAACAGCTTCCTCGACCCCGGCGCCGACTCCAGCTGACCCGCTCGGAGTTCACCCGCCTGGCCGACGGCCGGGCTGGCCCGGCTGCCATCCGCGCTCTGCGGCGCGCGCAACGCAACCGGACGATGCTCGTCCTCAAGAGCCTCGCCGACACCGACGACGCCCTGGCGGCGTCGGCGCACCTGCTCGGCCAGGCCCATCGCCTCGACCCGGCCGCCGCGGACGTGCTGCTCGATCATCCGTGGCTGGCGGTCTGGGCGATCGATCGGGTCCGGCACGGTGCCACCGGCCGACCCGACTACCTTCCGTTCGCAGCGCTCGCGGCGGCCGCTCTCAGCGGGCGGTCGGACGCGGCGGTGCCGGTCACGCCGCGCGCGGGCCTGGTGCCCGTGCCGGGCCTCGGGGTGCTGCGCCGACGCGGCGGCAGCACAACGGTGACGCCGGCCGACCTGACCGGGCGCCGATGGACGCCCACCCGCTGGTGGCGCTTCACCGACCAGTCGGTCACCCTCGACCTCCGCGTCGACGACCTGGACCCCTACCGCGACTGCTTTGGGCTACCGGTCGCCGCCCGGCTCTCCGCACCGGAGGCCGCGGAGCTGGAACGGTCCGTCGCGCACGCCTGGCACCTGCTCGTCGGGTACGCCCCGACGCACGCCGCCGAGGTGGCCGCCGGGATCAGCACCTTCGTACCGTTGGCCGACGGCACCGAGCGCGGGCACAGTGTCACGCACGCCGACGCCTTCGGGGCGTTGGCCGCCGACGCCAACCTCGACCCGGTGGACCTGGCCGTGACGATGGTGCACGAGCTGCAACACAGCAAACTCAACGCTGTCCTCGGCCTGGTCCAGCTTCACGAACCCACCGACCCGGCACACTACTTCGCGCCCTGGCGTCCTGACCCGCGTCCGATCGGCGGGCTGCTGCACGGCACCTACGCGTTCACGGCCGTCGCCGAGGTGTGGGCCGCGCTGCGCGCCCATCCGGACCTGGCGGCCCAGGCCACCGCGCGGTTCGCGGTGGTACGGGCGCAGTTGGAGCGCGCCCTGGTCGAGCTCCGCCGGGCTGGAAGTCTCACCTCGGCCGGGCGGCTCTGGGCAGATCGCCTGGCCGAACGAATCGGCCAACTGGCCACCGTGCCGGTCCCGGCATCCGCCGACGCAGCCGGGCGGCGGGAGGTGGCGGAGGCCGAGCGCGCACGCCGACCGACGATCACCACCGGATGAACCCACAGCTCGGTACGGCCACCGCCGGGTGGGCGACGCATCAGGTCAGCCCGACGGTTTCGATGTCGCACTCGATGCGCCGCTGACCCCGCGCGGCGTCCACCTCCGGATGATCCGGCCCGAACAACGCCTCCAGCGCCGCGGCAGCCTCGTCGAGCAGCTCGCGGCCCCGATCCTCCTCGCCGACCTCGATCAGATCGACCGACGCGTTGACCGCGCAGTAGAGCGTGTACGGGTGCCCCGGCCCACGCAGGCGACGCGAGTCCTCGAGGATCGCCTCGGAGAGCACCTGCGCCTGCTCCAGCCGGTGCGACCGGACCAGGTTGATCGCCTGCGCGGTGCGCGCGCTCAGCAGGTACGGATGGGTGGGCGGCAACGCCTCGCCCATCGCCTGCAGGGTGGCCGCACCCAACTCCCGCGCCTCACGGTCGAAGTTGCGAGCCCGCAGGATCACCCCGAGATTGACCGCAGCGCAGAGCGTGACCGGATGGCGCTCCCCGAAGACGGCTCGGAAGGTGGCGTGCCCCTGGGCGGCCAGGGCGTACGCCTGGGTCGCATCGCCCGCCGCGCGCATGGCGTTGGCGCAGGTCATGCCCGCCTCCGCGGCCAGCACATGATCGGTCCCGAAGCGGCGGGTCACCAGCCGGTAGTTGGCCGCGCCCTCGGTCACGGCGGCGTCGAGCCGCCCCGTCTTGCGCAGGCAGGCGATGTGGATGCAGGTGGCGCGCAGCACGGTGAGGTGCTCCGCGCCCAGCAGCGACCGCTGCACCGGCAGGGAGCTGTCCAGCAGTTCCAGCGCATCGGCGTACCGGCCCAGGAGGTAGAGGTCGCGCGCCTGGGCCTCCTGGGCCAGCACCAGTGCATAGGTGCCGTCCTCCGCTGCCGCACCGGCGTGCCGCGCCCCTTCGAGGTTGAGTTCGTACGCCCCTTCGAAGTCACCGATCAGGCGGAGGTTGATCGCCATCGAGTTCATCACCCGCAGCGTGCTCGGATGCCCGTCGCCGAGCACCCGGCGGTGCACGTCGAGGTTGCGCCGGTCCAGGTCGGCGGCGGCAGCGAAGTCGCCGATGCGCCGCAGGTCCGCGCCGACGCTGTTCGCCGCACCCAGGGTGTACTCGTGTTCCTCACCGAGGCTCGTCCGCATCCGCTCCAGCGCTTCGAGGCCGAACGCGGCCGCGCGCGGGTCGGCGAGCAGCCGCAGGGCGTCCGCGTACCGTCGCATCGCCAGCAGGGTCAGCGGATCGTCACTGCGCTCGCCGTTCGGACCGGGCTGGTCCCAGGCGGCCAGGATCTCCTCCGCGAAGTCCCGACAGCCTTCGAAGTCACCCAGGTTGTAGATGTAGCGCAGCTGGTCCATCGCCGTCCGGCGGGCGTCGAGGTCACCGTGGATCAGGCCGGCGACGCGGACGTGTGGCGCGATGTCGGCATGGCGGGGCCAGGTGCTCCGGTCGTCGGGGAAGCCCGGGTTGGCGGCGGCCAGCAACCGGCGGGCGTTCGTCAGCGGGCTGTCGTCGCCCTGCTCGGCGAGCCCTTCCCGGATGACCGCCTGCACCAGTCGGTGCACCTGTACGTGCCGGCTGGCATTGTCCGCCTTCGCGAGCCCGAGCGACGCCAGTTGCCGGATGGCCCGGGCTATGTCGTTGCGCTCCTGAAGGCTGGTGCGCAGCGGTTCGTCCAACCCGGCGCGGCGCCCCTCCCAGAGCAGGCGCATCGGGACCGGATCGGGGCTGAGGAAGGCGAGTAGCTGGATCAGCTGCGCGGCGGCGGGATTCTGCTCGCGTACTGCGGCGAGGGCCATCGACACCACGGTCAACACGGTGCCCCGGTACTGCCGGGGCTGCCCCTCACCCAGCAGCTCCCGGGCGTGTTCCTTGAGGTCGACGAGGTATTCGTCGACCGACGACAGCATGGTGAGCAGCCAACTGACGGCTTGTTCCAGGGCGAGTGGCAGGTCGCCAAGCTCCGCGGCGAGCCGGCGGGCGTCCTCAGGGCTGGTCGCGGGACGCCGCTTGAGCAGCAGTTCCACGCTCTCGGCTCGGGTGAACACGTCGACGTCCAGGGTCAGGGCGCTCGCCGACCAGGCCATGTTCCGCGACGTGACGAGGACGTGGCCGCGTTCGCCGACGAGGTTGGACGAGGGCATGAGCGGAGCCAGCTCGTGCGGGTCGTCGGCGTTGTCGTAGACCAGCAGCCAACTCAGCGAACTCGTCGACAGTGAGTCGAGCACCGTCCGTACCGTCTGCTCCAGGCTGGCGCTCGCCGCCAGGCCGAGCCGCTCGCCGAGGGCGGCGATCGAGGTACGCAGCGCGCTGAGATCCTCGGCGGCCATCCACCAGATCAGCTGGTAACGGTCCGCGTACCGGTAGGCGAACTCGACCGCGAGCTGGGTCTTGCCGACACCACCGACACCGCGCAGCGCCGCTTCCGGCAGCACCGAGGCCCGGTGCTGTGACGACAGCAGCTCGTCGAGCTCGACGAGCTGCCGCTCCCGGCCGGTGAAGTACAGGTTGCGCGGTGGGACGCCGCCCCGGATGAGCGTTCGGGATCGCTGGGGCGTCGTCTCCTCGATGATGATCGTCCTGCGCATGTCGGATTCAGGGTCCTCTCCACCGGCCTCGGCCGGCGCCGCCTGGTGCGGGGATCGTAGCGACGTCCAGTGCGCCTTCGCAGCCACGCGCACATCGTCGAGGTCGGCGGTGGTGAGCAGCAGGGCCGCCGCCGCATCTCGCAACCACTGCTCCAACGGCTTGCTGTCCGACTCGAGACCGGCGAGGACCAGGCCCGCCAGCGCCACGGCGGCCGGGACCCGCCAGTCACCCACCGACTGCCAGCCCACGGCGTCCACCAGGCCGGGCAGGTCCTCTGGTGACAACGAGCGATCCGCGACTGCCGCGACGGCGCCGGTCAGCACCTCGGCCGGGACGTCCGTGAGCAACTGCGCGAGGAGCCAGGAGAGGTAGATCTGCTGGGCGGAGGTGACAGCGGCGGCGCCCGGGTGGAAGTTGGCGATGACCTGCAACAGCATCGACAGGCCGCCGGGCTCCTGCGCGCAGGCGCGCACGATGAGGTAGACGTCGTACCGGACCTCGGAGTGCCGGGGCACCGACAGCCGCTTGCGCAGCTCCCCCTCGACCTCGTTGAGGTAGAGCGAACGGGTGTTCCCGTCGTTGATCGAACTCATCGACAGCAGCGCGTCGCAGATGGCTTGCACCTTGGCGCTGGGCATCCGGGGCGTCGTCACCGATTGTCCTCCGTACCCGTCAGCAGACCGAGGCTCTCGGCAAGGTCACGGAAGGCCCGCAGTGGCCTGCTCGCCGGCCCTTCCGTCAACAGCAGGACGCGATAGAGAGCTGCGATCCCATCCTCGTACTCTAAGCCCGTCCGAATCAGGCCGAACATGTCGAGACCCAATGGCCCGAATGGGTTCACCATCCGACTGATGTGCGATGGCAGCGACTGAATGACCAATTGACGGCTGTCGGGGTGCCGGAGTACCGGGATTTCCTCCAGCAGTCGAGCCAGCGCCATCTTTTGCGCGAATGAGAGTGGCGCGGATGCCGGCCGGTGCGTCGCCCGGGCGACGGCCGCCGACGGGCCGGACGGCAGCAGGGCAGGTGGCAACAGGCCGGCCGGCAGCAGGGCACGCCACTGCCCCACCGGCAACATCCAGCCGACCAACTGCTGGCCGACGCTCGCGCGGGCCAGCACCATGCCCACCACGGCGCCGTCCGGGGCGTACACCCCGGAACCACTGAACCCCCTGTCGATTCCGGCCGTGGCAGGGGAGATCCGGTCGAGTTGACGCCATCCGGTGCCCGCGTCGACCGGACCGACGGCCCGCGCCAGCACCATGACGGACGCGGGGGTGTTGGCCGGAAAACCCACGATCCGCACGTCGAACTCGTCGTCGCCACGATCGGCCAGGGTGGCGGGGGCGGACGGCAGCGGTGTGGCGCAGCGCAGGACCGCCAGGTCGCCGTCGCCCGCCGGGCCGACACCCCGGGACCAGGTCACCTCGGCGGCGACCCGGGTGCCGGGGTGGCTCGGTGTGTCGACGAGCATCCGGGGCTGGTCCGCCCCGGTGCCGTCATCGACGACATGCCAGCACGTCAGCACCAGGTCACCGGTCAACTGGATGCCCGCGCCCACGACCGACGAGGAGGGCCCACCGAGTATCCGCACCCGGCCGGCGAGCGACCGGGTGCCGGTCATCGGTGCTCCGCCGACCACTCGACCAGGACGGCCGGCGGCCGACGGCCGGCGCTGCGGTCAGTCATGCGCGGCGTTCTCCTGCGCGCCGGCGCCGGCCACGTCCTCAGCCGGCGACGGCAGTGCGGGGACGGGCGAGGTCCAGATCAACTTGACCTTGAGGTGGCCCTGCGCGCTGGTACGGGCGACGACGGCGCCAGCCTCCGCGGTGAGGGTGACGCCGATCTCGACCTCCACCTGATCGGGGCGCACCGCCACACCCCGGACCACGCCCAGCGCCGCGTCGAGCGCGGGCTTGATGTGGGCCAGTGCCATTTCCAGCGTCTGCCGGGCGGGGCGGATCCGGTCGAGCAGACCGACCCGTTCCAGATCGGTGCCAGCGTGTTCCTCGACGAGGAGGACGCCCTGATCAGTCTCGAAACGAAGGAGATCCGCCACGTGACAAATTCTCGCCGAAAGATCGTTCGGAATAGGTGTCAGATCACTGACAGGAGTCATTGCATGCACCCTGCGCCGACACTGGCCACATTCGCTTGCCATCACCACTGCGGCCTGTCAGCCTGACGCAATGCAGGACACGGCGACCTTCCAGGATCTGCTCCGCGAAGGCGCCGACGCACCAGTGGACGGTTGGGACTTCTCCTGGTTCGACGGCCGCGCGACAGAACAGCGGCCGTCCTGGGGATATCTGAAACTCATGGCAGCCCAGATGAGGGTGGCCCGCGCCGCACTGGACATCCAGACCGGCGGCGGCGAGGTGCTCTCCGAGGTGCCAGCATTCCCACCGGTGACCGTGGCCACCGAACACTGGCCACCCAACCTCCAGCTTGCCCGGCGCGCGCTCGAGCCGCGCGGCGTGCGGGTGGTCGACGTTGCCGAGGACACTCCGTTCCCGTTCCCCGACGAGACGTTCGACCTGGTGGTGAGCCGGCACCCCAACGTCGTGCTCTGGGACGAGATCGCACGGGTGCTCACTCCCGGCGGGCGGTACCTCGCCCAGCAGATCGGCCCCGGCTCGAACCGGGAGCTGGCCCAGTTCCTCACCGGTCCCCGCGAGATCAGCGACGAACGCAGCCCGGCCCGCGCCGCCGCCGATGCGCGAGCCGCCGGCCTGGTCATCGACGAGCTGCGGCACGAAGTGCTGCCGACCACCTTCAACGACGTGGCAGCGGTGGTGCACTTCCTCCGCAAAGTCATCTGGACGGTGCCGGACTTCAGCGTGGACCGCTACCGGGCCCGCCTCGCCGATCTGCACGACCACATCCGTCGCCACGGTCCGTTCGTGGCCCACGCCCAGCGCATCCTGGTCCGGGCGCACAAGCCCGAGCACTGACGCGGACGGGCCCGCGCCGCTGGCCGGATATCACCCGTACCCAGCAGGTACCTGGTGGGTACGGCCTGTCCATGGACACGAACACCACCCACTGACCGCCGCACCATCGCAAACACGCAAGCCCACGAAGGAGGTACCGGTCGGAGCGGCCGGCCACGGATGAACCGCGGCCGGCCGGGTAAGCAGCGACCTTGCCTGGTGGGGAGACGACCGGGTGCACGGGTGGGCGGTCTCGGACCGGCCCGCCCGTGCACGCCCGGTCAGTTCGAGGAAATCCAGTTCCAGGCCGAGACGACCCACTCGGTCTGCTGGAGCCACGCCACGCCGAGGCCGACGAGGAACACCGCAGTCGCCAGGTGGGCACCTCGGGCGCTGCGCCGGACCCGGCCCAGCTGCCGCTCCAGCACGACCCGGCCGACCAGCCGGAACAGGGCGAACAGGCCGACCGCCACCAGCAGGCTGAGCACCAGCACCAGCAGCGGGCCGCTCAGGTCACCCTGACCGGACAGCGCCCAGATCCCCCAACACACGAACGCGAAGAGGCCTGCCGCCGCGCTCCATTCACCGCCGCGCCGCAGCTGCGCCATCCGGGAGCTCAGCGAACGACGGGGCACCGGTTCGCCGGGCCAGCCGGTGCCGGTCGGCCCCTGCTCGACCACCGGGAACGGCTCCGTCCGCGGGGTGCGCGGCTCACCCACCGGAGCGACCCCCCGGCGGAACCCGTCACGCTGCGGCGGCACCCCGACGCCGGCCTGCGGTGGCACCTCCACGGTCCGCTCCGCCCACGGCTGCGTCTGGTCTGCCATCTCGTCCTCCCCCTGACCGACGGCAACAGCACCGCCTTGATTCGAGGGTAGCCAGCCGGCAAATCGGTCGCCGACCCCGGCCGGGACGCGCGGCCCCCGCGACGGTGCCGGATCGAACCCGGCCAGGGTACGGTCGGCTGATGGGTGACCCCGACCGACGACGGCGACGGCTGCGCCACCACGCCGACACCGAGACGGCCAGACCGGGTGCGGACGGCCCGACGGTCAGCACATCGGGCGTGCACGACGGTGACGAGCCGCCGCCGCGACGCAGGAGCACGGGCGGCGGCGACGAGCGCGACGGCGAGCGAGGGCTGCGCGGGTTGGTCGGTTCCGGCTCGTCCCAGGTGGGGCTGAGCGCCGCGCTACGGGCCCGGGACGCGGCCCGCCCCACCGACGACGACCTGGCCGAGGCGGAAGCCCGGGTGGTGGTCGTCCGGCGAAACTGGGTGCCCCGCGAGGAGCTGCCCCGCTCGCCGCGCTGAGCGCCGCACGGTCAGGGCAGGTCGGGCAGCTTCCGGGTCCGCTCGTACTCGGCCACCTGGGCGATCCGACGAGCGTGCCGCTCGTTGCCGGAGAACGGCGTGTTCAGGAACGCCTCGACGATGGCGGTCGCCTCGTCCAGCGTGTGCTGGCGGGCACCGATGGCGACGACGTTCGCGTCGTTGTGCTGGCGGGCCAGCTGAGCGGTCTCGACGCTCCAGGCCAGCGCGGCACGGACGCCGGCGACCTTGTTCGCGGCGATCTGCTCACCGTTGCCGGAGCCACCGATGACCACTCCGAGGCCCGTCTCGTCGGCCACCACCTGGTCGCCTGTGTGCAGGCAGAACGTGGGGTAGTCGTCGTCCGGGTCGTAGCTGTGCGGGCCGACGTCGACCACGTCGTAGCCCTGCATGGCCAGGTGGTTGGCGAGGTGCACCTTCAACTCGAAACCGGCGTGATCGGATCCCAGGTAGACGCGCATACCGGGCAGTCTGTCAGGCCGCGCTCGGGGACGTCACAGGGGCGGCGTCCCCGAGCCGGGTTCGTCACACGGTCGTGGGGATGGCACTCAACGCGGCAGCTCGGCGACGACCAGACCGCCGCGCGCCTTCGGGGTGAACCAGGTGCTCTTGCGGGGCATCTTCTCCCTGGCCAGGTTGACCGCGACGAAATCCGCCACGGTCACCGGCGCGATCAGGATGGCCAACTCGGCCCGGCCGGCGTCGACCTCACCGGTGAGCCAGCTCGCCGGGTAGTCACCGCCGACGTAGGTGATCCGCTTGTCACCCGGGTCCAGACCGAGCGCGTCGCGCAGCACCAGCCGCTCGACCAGGGCGTGGTCCAGGTTTTCCAGGCGGGCGGAGGCGGTGGCGGGCAGGCGCACCGCGTACCCCTGGCCGTCGAGGCGGAGGTGCACGGTGCCGCCGGCAGCCGGGACCTCGACCGGGCCGTCGATCGGCTCGACCTCGGCGCCCGCGGCCCGCAGCCGGTCGAGCAGCTCGGCCGGAGTGGTGGTCAGCTCGCTGACCAGCCGGTTGTACGGCTGGATGGCCACCGACGCGGGGGTGGTGACCACGGCGAGGAAGCGCGGCAGCCCTCCGGTCTGGGCGGCCAGGCTGCGGTGGTTGCCGTCCGCGACGACCAGGTCCCCGCCACCGGCGAGAGCGGTCAGCGTTGCCTGCTCCGGGCCGGGGCCGAGCAGCCAGATGGCATGCGTGCGCCCCGCCTGGTCGGTGTCCGTCGCGGCGGGCGCGCCGGCCGTGTCGGTCGCCGCCGCGAGCGCGGCGTGCAGCTCGTCGCCACGCCCGGTCTGAAGCAGGAGTACGGGTGAGAGCAGGTGACCCAGCGCGTCGGCCAGCGCCACCCGCTCGCGCACCTTGGCGATGAAGACGTCCTCGTTGCGGATGACCAGGCCCGGCTCGTCTGCCCGGGTGGAGATCTGGTCGGTGTCCACCATCGCGAACAGCCCGTACGCCGGCTCCTCAGCGGGCGCGCTGATCCGGTAGAGCACCACCACCTGCTCGGCGGGGGTGTAACTGCCGTCGGCCTTGGCCTCGGCGAGGCGGGCCACCGCGTCCGGCAGCGCGTCGAGGAACGACTTGCCCAGGCTCTGCGGGGCGCGGTGCGGCATCTCGATGCCGAGAGCGCTGTGCGGGTTCGACTCGATGATCGCGGTGATCTCCGCGTCGTCGGCGAACTCGTCGTAGTTTTGCGCGCCGGTGCCGCCAGTGGTGACCCAGGCCCGGGTGATCGGATGCACGACCGTCATACCCACTGACGCTACCGGCGACGGTGTAGCCGCCGACGGGGACCCGCGGGGCGTCCACCAGATGAAAGCGCCCGGTGGGGCCCGGGGTGGTCAGCCGGCCCGGTCGGAGGTGCCCCGGCGGTGCTTACCCGCGCTCACCGGCCCACCGTTGCCACGCCGGCCGGTCCCGATCGGCCCGGTGTTCAGGGCGCGGCGGGGCGACGCGGGCGGTCCCGGCACGGGACGGTCGGGAGGAGGCGTGGGAACGGGCCGCGGGCTCAACGGCGGCGTCGGCACCGGGCGCGGAGGAGCTGGCGCCGGCGGCGGGGGCGCCGGTTCGGCCGGTGCCGCCCCCGACGGCACCAGCGCCGGCGCGTCGGCCGGCACCGCGTCGACGGACGACGGCAGTGGGTCGACCGCCCTGGGCGGGGTGATCCGGGAGGTCACCGGGACCCGGGCCACGCCCACCACGATGGGCGGCGCGAGTAGATCCACCAGATGGGCGGGCAGGTCCGGGCGGACCGTCGGCCAGCGGGAGTCGTCAACGGACCAGTAGTCCGTGCCGGGAGTCTCGATCACCCCCTGCCGGGTCAACTGATCGTCACCGGACGCACGGTGCTTGGCCATCGGGATTTGCCTCCACGAACTGCGGCGCGCGGCCCTGCGGGTCGCTGCGGCGGACACCGAGGGAAACGACGCCGCCCGCCTCCCGGTGACGCCACGACTCCGCCGACCTCGACGCCCGACGAGAAACGCCCCCGTCCGCGCGACTGACGATGCACGGACGGGAGCGCGGTGGTCGCCGCTCAGTCGAAGATCGGGCTCTGCTCGCGGGTGCGCTTGAGCTCGTAGAAGCCAGGGGTGCCGGCGACCAGCAGCACGCCGTCCCAGAGCCGGCCGGCGGCCTCCCCCTTCGGAGCCGGAGTGATCACCGGACCGAAGAACGCGACCGGGGTGCCGTCCGGGCCGGGCGCGTGCACGACCGGAGTGCCCACGTCCTGCCCGACCGGGCGCATGCCCGCCTCGTGACTGGCCCGCAGTGCCTCGTCGTAGTCGGTGCTGTCGGCGGCCGCGGCCAGTGCCGGGTCGAGGCCGGCCTCGGTGAGCGCGGCCACGTACAGCTCCGGACCCCGCTCCTGCTTCTGCAGATGGATCCGGGTGCCGAGCGCGGTGTAGAGCGGGCGCAGCACGTCATTGCCGTGCAGCTGCTCGGCGGCGATGCAGACCCGCACCGGGCCCCACGCCGTCTTCAGGAACTCCTTGTATTCCTCGGGCAGCTCGTCCCGGCCGTCGTTGAGCACGGCCAGGCTCATCACGTGGAAGCGGATGTCCACATCCCGGATCTGCTCGACCTCAAGCAACCAGCGGGAGGTGATCCACGCCCACGGGCAGGCCGGGTCGAACCACATGTCGGCGGTGACACGTTCGGTCACGGTGAGATCCCTTCGCGACGGGTGGCGCCGACAGGTCGGCGTCTCAGAGAATCTTCACCCCGCAGCGCGGCGACCGGCACCCGAATGAGAGCGTGACCTCGGCCACCGCGGGCTGCCCGTACATGGAAGACTCGAATCGGGCCAGCCGTCACGAGCGGTAGGCGAACGGGCGCCGCCGGGCGTACGGCGACATGTGGGATGGAGACGAACAGTGCCGGGAGTGCGCAACCTGACGCAGGTCGAGGCGACCGAGCGGGCACGCCTGCTCAACGTGACGGGGTATGACATCAGTCTGGACCTGTCCAGCGCCGTGCTGGCGGCCGACGGCCGCACGTTCAGGTCGACGACCGAGGTCCGGTTCCGCTGCTCCGAACCGGGTGCGAGCACCTTCATCGAGCTGGCCGCCGAGTCGGTGCGGTCCGCGACGCTGAACGGCACGCCCGTCGACCTCTCCGACTGGTCCGCCGAGAAGGGCCTGACCCTGTCCGGGTTGGACAGCGACAACGTCCTGGTGGTCGACGCCGACTTCGGTTACTCCAACAGCGGTCAGGGTCTGCACCGGACGGTCGACCCGGTGGACGGCGAGACGTACCTCTACAGCCAGTTCGAGACGGCCGACGCGCAGCGGGTGTTCGCCTGCTTCGACCAGCCCGACCTGAAGAGCGTCTACACCTGGCACGTCACAGTGCCGGCGCACTGGCGGGCGGTCTCCAACATGCCGGTGCAGCGGGAGGAGTCGGCGGGTGAGGCGCTCAAGACGCTGCACTTCACCGAGTCGCCCCGAATGAGCACCTACATCACCGCGATGTGCGCCGGGCCGTACCACGAGGTGCGCGACGCGCACGACGGCATCGACCTGGGGGTGTTCTGCCGGGCGTCGATGGCACAGTATTTGGACTCCGACGACCTGTTCCTGATCACCAAGCAGGGCTTCGACTTCTTCCACGAGAAGTTCGGCGTGCGCTACCCGCTGCCGAAGTACGACCAGCTGTGGGTACCCGACTTCAACGCCGGTGCGATGGAGAACTTCGGCTGCGTGACGCACGCCGAGTCGCACTACCTGTTCCGCTCGCAGGTCACCGACTTCGAGTACGAGCAGCGGGCCAACACGATCCTGCACGAACTGGCTCACATGTGGTTCGGTGACCTGGTCACCATGCGCTGGTGGAACGACCTGTGGCTGAACGAGTCGTTCGCCGAGTGGGCCAGCCACTGGTGCAACACCAACGCGACCCGGTTCACCGAGGCGTGGACGACCTTCCTGTCCATCCGGAAGAACTGGGGCTACCGGCAGGACCAGCTCTCCTCCACCCACCCGGTCTACACCGAGATGCCGGACATGGAGGCCGTGGAGGTCAACTTCGACGGCATCACCTACGCCAAGGGCGCGAGCGTGCTCAAGCAGCTCGTCGCCTACGTGGGTGAGGAGCCGTTCCTGGCCGGGCTGCGTGCCTACTTCGGCAAGCACGCCTGGGGCAACGCCACCTTCGACGACCTGCTCACCGAGCTGGAGGCCGCTTCCGGGCGGGAGCTGCGCAAGTTCGCCGCGCAGTGGTTGGAGACCGCGCAGGTCAACACGTTGCGGCCGGAGGTGACCATCGGGGCCGACGGCACGTACGAGCAGGTGCTGGTGCGGCAGGAGGCCCCGGCGGCGTACCCGACGCTGCGGACCCACCGCATCGGCGTGGGCCTGTACGACCTGACCGACGGGCGGCTGGTCCGTCGGGAGCGGTACGAGGTGGACGTGACCGGCGAGCACACGGATCTCGCCCCGCTGCGTGGCGTCCGGGCGGCCGACGTGTTGCTGCTCAACGACGACGACCTCAGCTACACCAAGCTGCGCCTCGACGAGCGCTCGATGGCGACAGTGGTGCAGCACATCGGTGGCTTCGACTCGTCGCTGGCCCGCGCGCTCTGCTGGACCGCCGCATGGGACATGATCCGCGACGCCGAGCTGTCCGCCCGCGACTACGTGGCGCTGACGCTGAGCGGGTTGCCCGCGGAGACCGACATCAACCTGGTCACCGCCACCCTTCGGCAGGCGACCACCGCGCTCACCCTGTACGCCGACCCGGCCTGGGCGCCGACCGGCTGGGCCGACCTGGCCCGTACCGCCCGCGACGCACTCGCCGCCGCCGAGCCCGGCAGCGGGTTCCAGTTGGCCTGGGCCCGCGCGTTCACCTCGGCGGTCCGCTCCGACGAAGACCTGGCCACGCTGCGCGGTTGGCTGGACGGCACCGGCATGCCGGCCGGGCTGACCGTCGACACCGAGCTGCGCTGGTCGGTCCTCGCCGCGCTGGTGGCCAACGGTGCCGCCGGGACCGCCGAGATCGAGGCCGAGCTGAGCAGCGACCGCACGGCCAGCGGTGAGCGGGAAGCGGCGTACGCGCACGCGTTGACGCCGACGGCCGAGAACAAGGCCGCCGTGTGGGCCCTGCTCACCGGCCCGGACGCGCTGCCCAACTGGCGGCACCGGGCGCTGTTGCAGGGCTTCGCCCACCCGGCTCAGGTGGAGCTGATCGCCCCGTACCGGGAGCGGTACTTCGCGGCGGTCGGGCAGGTGTGGGCCACCCGGGACAGCGAGCCGGCGCAGGAGTTCGCCCAGCTGGCGTACCCGACCTACCTGGTGGAGGACGACACGGTCGCGGCCACCGACGCGTGGCTGGCCGGGGACGGGCACCCCGCCCCGCTGCGTCGGCTGGTGGCCGAGGGCCGCGACGGTGTGGTGCGGGCGCTGAAGGCCCGCGCGAAGGACGCGCAGCAGAGCTGACCAGCGAGTACACGGCCCGGGCCGGTGTGGGCTGAGAGCTCACGCCGACCCGGGCCGTTATGGTTGCGGAAGGAGGTGGACGTGATGGCACAGCCGACCTACCAGTGGCAACCCCCGGAGCGGGGCTGGCGCGAGCAGGACCTGTACGACCTGCCTGAGGACGGGAACCGCTACGAGATCATCGACGGGAGCCTGCACGTGACGCCACCCCCGGGTTATGGGCATCAGGAACTGGCGGATGAGATACGGGCGGCCCTTCGTTCGGCGGCGCCGGCCGGGTGGCGGGTCATCCGGGAAGCGGGGCTCCGAGCGGTCGAGGGCAACCTCATCCCTGATGTCACGGTGCTGAAGCCGACAGCCCCGAGGGACGGCACCTGGGTTGAAGCAGCGGACGTGGCACTTGTTGTCGAGGTGGAGTCACCGAGCAGCCGTCGGCATGACCGATTCACCAAACCGTCGCTATACGCTGAGGCCGGCATCCCCGCCTACTGGCGGGTCGAGCGCGGCGACTTCGGCCCCGTCGTATACCGCTACGAGTTGGTGAAGGGCGTTCACTACAACCTGCTCGGCACGGTCGGCCCGGACGACCCTGTGCAGATCGACGAGCCGTGGCCGATGCGCCTCGATCCGTCCGCCTGGCCCCGCTGAACGCGAAAGCCCGGCCCGCTCTCCAGCGGGCCGGGCTTCGTCGTACGAGTAGGGGTTCAGCCCTTGCCGGCGTGGCTGGCGAGCTGGTCGAGGCCGTTGATGATGCCGCCGGCCAGGTCACCGCCGCTGAACGCGCCGACCATCGAGAGCGCGGCCAGCTTGGCGTACGTGTCGGGGATGCGCTTGCGGGCGTACCGCCCGGTGATGATCTCCAGCTGCCGCTGGTTGGGCGACACGGCGATCAGCACCGACTTGTCGGGCTCGGCGAGCTGACGGTGCAGCCGCTGGGCGTGCTCACGGATCGGCTCGTCGAGACCACCGACGAAGACCGAGAAGACCAGACCCGTGCCCTTGTCGGCCAGGCGCAGGGCCTCGTCGATGCGCAGCAGCTGGCGGGTCGAGAACGGCCCGTCGAGCACCTCTGGCGGATTTTCCGACCCGGCCTGCTTCTCACCAACGGTCACTTGCGCCTCCGGTTCCACCGGCCGGCGCCTCGACGCTGGCCTGCTCAAGCTTGTGGCTGGTCAGCGCGGGCGCCTGCGCCCCCGCCGTCAGCGCGGTGCCGGCCGAGTCGGCCAGCTGCTCCGGGCGGCCCAAGAACCAGACCGGAGTGAAGTCGAAGGGCCGGCCCGGGCGGTAGCGCTTGGCGCCACCGCCACCGCCGGTGGCACCCCCACGGCTACCGGCGTACGACAGGCCGGCGATGACCAGCACCGCGGCCAACGGGATGCCGACGAAGACCAGCAACGTCTCGGTAACAGACAATCCCAACGCCCCCAGGCGGAAGAAGGACGACCTTGAACAACCGGGTCGGATGGACGATCACGCTGCCGACCGCCCGACTCCGTCGCCATTCACGTTAGCGGAGTCTGCGGCCCGCCAGATTGCGGGGTGCCGATCCCATCCGTCACTGGAGTTCTCCAGTTGCGCAGCGGTAGCGATAAGCCGCGCGTCGTCGCCGTACCGACCGGTGAGCAGCACCCCGACGGGCAGGCCGTCGGTCGTGGTACCCAGTGGCAGGGAGACGGAAGGATCGCCGGTGACGTTGAAGATGGCGCAGTAGGGCGAGAACCGGCGTTGCCGGTCGAAGTCGGCGGCCGGGTCCGCGTCGGCGGTGAACCAGCCGACGGGCGCCTGCGGGGTGGCCAGGGTGGGACAGAGGAGCAGATCACAGCCGGCGGTGCGGCGAGCACCGAGGCGCACCTGCGCCTGCAACTCCCCGAGGGTGGCGGACAGGGTGCCGGCGGAGAGTTCGGCGCCCCGGGCCCGGAGCAGCCGGGTCAACGGCAGCAGCTCCGGCTCCCGCTGCGGTGGCACCGGGGCGAGCGCCAGGACGTACCAGAGGATCTCGAACAGCGGCCACGCCGCCGGGCCGAGCGGCGGCGGCACCTCGACCACCTCGTGGCCGGCCGCCGTGAGCAGCGCGGCGGCCCGGTCCACGGCGGCCACGCAGTCGGGATGCACCGGTTCGTCGGCGAGCATCGGCGTGGTGAACCGGCCGATCCGTAGCGGGCCGGGCTCGGCCCGGCGCGCGACGGCCAGGTAGCCGCCGGACGGCGCGGGCGGCGGTAGGTAGGGCTCGCCGGGGACCGGGACGGCCATGACGTCGAGCAGTGCCGCGACGTCGGTGACCGTCCGCCCGAGCGGGCCGCTGGTGGGCAGGCCGAACGCGCCGGAGCCGATCGGCCCGCCAGAGACGAGGCCCCGACTGGGCTTGTAGCCGACCAGGCCGCAGAGCGACGCCGGGATGCGCAGCGACCCACCGCCGTCGGACCCCTGGGCGACCGGGACCAGCCCGGCCGCGACCGCCGCCGCCGCGCCGCCGCTGGACCCGCCCGCGGTGTACGCCAACTGCCACGGGTTGCGGGCCGGCGGCGCGACCCGGCCCTCCGAGTAGAGCGAACAGCCCAGCTCGGAGGTGGTCGTCTTGCCCAGGCTGACCAGACCGGCGGCCTTGATGAAGCGGACCACGTCGGCGTCGACCGGCGGGACGAAGTCGAAAAAGGCGGCCGAACCGAAGGTGGTGCGGACCCCGGCGGTGAGCGTCAGGTCCTTGATCGCGGTTGGCACGCCGTGCAGCGGGCCGCGCTCCTCGATCGGCACCGCGTCGGCGGCGCGCGCGGCCTGCCGGGCGAGGTCCGGTGTGACGGTGACGAACGCGCCCACGGTGTCGCCGAGCGCCGCCACCCGGCGCAGGGAATGCTCGACCAGGTCGACGCTGGACAGCTCGCCGCGGGTCATCGCGGCGGCCTGCTCCAACGCGGTCAGGTCGTGCGGCTCGGCCATGCCGTCATCCTGCCGGCAGTCGGCCCTTCGCGCAGCCGACACGCGCCGGCGACCGGAAACGGACCAATCGGATGTCACACCGCACGTTTGGCGTATCGAGCCGCAGATTTTGGACAGTTTCCGTCACGCTCGAACGGAAACTGTCCAAGATCTGCGCATGCCGGCGGCGTTAAGCCCGCGCTCAGCCGTGCAGGAAACGGAGGGCGTTGGTGGACAGGAGCTTGTCGCGTTGCCCGTCGCTGAGGAAGTCGGCCGCGTGAACCACCGCGCCGGCCGGCCGTTCGCCCAGCGGGTACGGGTAATCGCTGCCGACCAGCACCCGGTCCTCCCCGAGGGTGTCGACCAACAGCCGCAGGGCGGGCGGCGCGAAGACCACCGAGTCGACGCTGAACCGGTCGAGGTAGCTGCTGGGCGGGCCGGCGGACGCGCCCCGGACCAGGTCGCCACGGCGGTGCCAGGCGTTGTCGGCGCGGCCGAGCCAGAACGGGAAACTGCCGCCGCCGTGCGCGAAACAGATCCGCAGCGCCTCGGGCACCCGGTCGAAGACACCGCCGAGGATCATCGCCAGCACCGACAGGTGCGTCTCGGCGGGCATTCCGGTGAGCCAACGGGCCATCCAGCGGTCCAGTCGCGGCCCGCCGGGCATGTCCCACGGGTGGACGAAGACGGGTGCGCCCACCTCGGCACAGTGCTGGAGGAAGGTGACCACGCCGGCGTCGTCCAGGTCCCGGTCGCCGACGTGGTTGCCGATCTCCACGCCCACGTGCCCGGCGGCGAGGCTGCGGTCCAACTCGGCACAGGCGGCGTCCGGGTCCTGGAGCGGCACCTGGCAGAACGGCACCAGTCGGTCACCTCCGGCCGCGGTGACCTCCAGGGTCAGGTCGTTGAAGATCCGGGCGACCTTCACCGCCTGGTCGGCCGGGCGGTCGTAGCTGAAGAAGACCGGGGTGGGCGAGACCACCTGCACGGCCACGCCGTCGGCGTCCATGTCGGCCAGTCGGCGCGACGCGTCCCAGCACTCGGCCCCGACCGGACGGAACTCCGTCTCCCCCACCATGATCATGGCGGCGCGCTCCGAGTCGACCCGCAACCACGGCCAGCCGGACCCGCCGCACGCCGCGCCGAGGTCCGGCCAACCCTTCGGTACGACGTGCGTGTGCACGTCGACCACGCCTGCGGGCATCAGCCCTTGCCCGGGTGCAGGGTGCCGCAGTTGGCGCAGGTGCGGGCCGCCTCGTCGGCGTAGAACGCCTGGAACACCGGGGGCAGATCGGCGGCGATGTCGCGGACCTGCAACTCGACCTCGTGCACCTTGCTGCCGCACTCCGGGCAGTACCACTGGAACGTCTCCAGCGTGCCCTCCTCGCGGACCCGCTCGACGACCACGCCGATCGAGCCGGGCTCCGGCCGCTGCGGCGAGTGCGGGGTGTTGCGCGGCAACATCCACATCTGCCCCTCGCGCACGTGCACCGTACGCGGCCCCTCCGGGGTGACCAGGTTGATGTGCATGTTGCCCTTGACCTGGTAGAAGAACTCCTCGTACGGGTCCACGTGGAAGTCGGTGCGCTGGTTGGGCCCGCCCACCACCATCACGATGAAGTCGTCCCCGCCGGGGAACATCTCCTTGTTGCCCACCGGGGGCTTCAACAGGTGCTGGTTGTCGGCGATCCAGCCCGGAAAGCTGAACGGCTCGGCGATCTCACTCACGACTGACCTCCCGAGGGAAGAAGGGCCACGGCCTGGATTTCGATCAGCAGGTGCGGGTGCGGCAGCTGGTGCACCGCCACCGTCGTACGGGTCGGGCCGGAGGCGTCGAAGAACTCGGCCCACACCTCGTTGTAACCACCGAAGTCGTTCATGTTGACCAGATACGTCGTCACCTGGACCAGGTCGGTGAGGTCCGCGCCGACCGAACGCAGCAGATCCCGCACGTTCTCGATGACAGCCCGTGTCTGCACACGGATGTCGAGGTTGGTGGTGCCGAACCCGTCCACCTCGACACCGGCGAAGGTGTTGTCCGGGCGCCGCGACGACGTACCGGAGACGAAGACGAACCCGCCGGCGACCTTGACGTGCGGAAAGGCTCCCCGCGGGACGGCCTTCCCGGCCACCACCCGGGCGGTCACGACGATGCCCGCAGCGAGGCCGTGCCGAGCTTCTCCACGACGGCGCGGACGTGGGCGCCGGGACGCAGCGGAACAGCGGCGGTGGCGGCACCGGCCAGGAAGACCCAGCCGGACTCCAGCCGCACCCCGTGCCGGCCCGCCAGCCGGATCCCCTCGTCGAGCGCCCGGCGCGGATCACCGAGGATCGCCGCCGTCGAGCCGACCTGCGCCACCCGCCCGTCGACCTCCAGCAGCACGCCCAGGTTGTCCAGCCCCGCCGGCACCGGCGACCACGGCCCGATCACGAAGGCGGCGGCCGAGGTGTTGTCCGCGACCACGTCCGGCAGCGAGAAACGGAAGTCCGCGTACCGGGAGTCGATCAATTCGATGGCCGGGGCGACCGCGCGGACCGCCGTGGCGAAGTCGCCGACCGGTTCCCCCGGCTCGGGCAGCCGGTCCAGCAGGAACGCCACCTCCGGCTCGACCCGGGGGTGGATGTACGCGGCCGGGTCGACGGCGCCGCCGTCGGGCACCCGCATCGCGTTGGTGAGCCGCCCCCAGATCACCTCGTCCACGCCGACCTGGGCCATCTTCGCCCTGCTGGTCAGCCCCATCTTCAGCCCGACGAGCCGCTCACCGGCGTTCAGCCGGCGTTGCAGCAGCGCGGCCTGCACGGCGTACGCGGTGTCCACGTCGAGGCCGGTCTCGGCGGCGAGCTGCGGGATCGCGGTGGCCGTGTCGGCCGCCGCGCCCAACTTCTCGGCGATCCCCGCGACGTCCGGTCCGATCATGCTGCGCCACCTTCCGTTCGCGACTGCGGGGCTCGCAAACCCGGCTCACTCCTCGCGCTCACAGCCTGCTCCTTGTCGGCGAGGTCGAGTGCCACGTCCACGATCATGTCCTCCTGGCCGCCCACCATCCGGCGGCGGCCCAGCTCGACCAGGATCGACCGGACGTCCACGCCGTACTTCGCCGACGCCCGCTCGGCGTGCCGCAGGAAGCTGGAGTAGACCCCGGCGTACCCCAGGGAGAGCGTCTCCCGGTCCACCTGGACCGGCCGGTCCTGCAGCGGACGGACGATGTCGTCGGCGGCGTCCATCAGCGCGAACACGTCGCAGCCGTGCTTCCAGCCGTGCAGCTCGGCCACTGCGACGAAGACCTCCAGCGGGGCGTTGCCGGCGCCGGCGCCCATGCCCGCGAGGGAGGCGTCGACGCGGACGGTCCGGCCGTGCACCGCGTCGGGGCCGACCGGCGCGGACCCGGTGACCCGGCCGTGCTCGACGGCGAGCACGCTGTTGGCGACCCCGAGCGACAGGTTGTGGTGGGCGTGGATGCCGATCTGCGTCTCCGGGGCGAGGACCTGCCGGTACGCGTCGACCCGCTGGGCCACGTCGGACATCAGCAGCCGACCGCCGGAGTCGGTGACGTAGACGCAGTGCGCCCCGTACGACTCCATCAGCTTGGCCTGCCCGGCCAGCCCGGCCGGATCGAACATGTGCGACATCATCAGGAACCCGGCGACGTCCATGCCGTTCTCCCGGGCCCACGAGATGTGCTGGGCGCTGATGTCCGCCTCGGTGCAGTGCGTGGCGATGCGCACGCTGGTCACCCCGAGCGCCTTCGCCGCCTTCAGGTCGGCGATGGTGCCGATCCCGGGCAGCAGCAGCGTGGTCAGCTTCGCCGTGGTCAGCACCTCGGCGGCCGCCGAGATCCACTCGGCATCGCTGGCCGCGCCGTGGCCGTAGTTGACGCTGGAGCCGGCGAGACCGTCACCGTGCGCCACCTCGATGGCGGCCACCCCGGCGGCGTCCAACGCGGCGGCGATGGTGCGTACGTGGTCGACGGTGTACTGGTGGGCGATGGCGTGCATGCCGTCGCGCAGCGTCACGTCCTGGATGTACAGCTCGGTCATGGCGCGGCCACCTCCGAAGAACGCAGGGCGACCAGCCGCTCCGCGGTGCGCAGCGCGGCGGAGGTCATGATGTCCAGGTTCCCGGCGTACGCGGGCAGGTAGTGCCCGGCGCCGGAGACCTCCAGGAAGACCGACACCTGAAGAGCGGTGAGCCGCCGCCCGAGCGTCGGCAGGTACGCCTCGACCCGGTCGAACTGCACGTCCTGCTTGAGCCGGTAGCCGGGGACGTACTCCTGCACGGCCGCCACCATCTCGGCCACGGAGGCGGCGATGGCGTCGGTGTCGGCGTCGGCGTCCGGGCAGAGGCAGTAGACGGTGTCGCGCATCAGCAGCGGCGGGTCCGCCGGGTTCAGCACGATGATCGCCTTGCCCCGCTCGGCCCCGCCCACCACCTCGATGGCCCGGGCCGTGGTCTCGGTGAACTCGTCGATGTTGGCCCGGGTGCCGGGCCCGGCGGACTTCGACGCGATCGACGCGACGATCTCCCCGTACGCCACCGGGGTGACGCGGCGTACCGCGGCGACGATCGGCACTGTCGCCTGCCCGCCGCAGGTCACCATGTTGACGTTGGGCTGGTGCAGGTGCTCGTCGAGGTTGACCGGCGGCACCACGTACGGGCCGAGCGCGGCCGGGGTCAGGTCGACCACCGTGCGGCCGTGGGCGCGCAACACCTCGTCGTGGCGTCGGTGCGCACCGGCCGAGGTGGCGTCGAACACCAGCTCGACGTCGGCGAACTCGGGCATCGCCACGAGCCCGTCCACGCCGTCGGCGGTGGTGGCGACGCCGAGCCGGCGAGCGCGCGCCAGGCCGTCGGAGGCCGGGTCGATGCCGGCCATCGCCACCATGCGCAGGCTCTCACTGAGCCGCAAAACCTTGATCATCAGGTCGGTGCCGATGTTTCCCGATCCCAGCACCGCCACGTTAGTGGTCACTGGCCGCCCCTGTCGCTGAAGGATGTGCGCACCGAGCCCAGCCCGGAGATCCGGGCCTCGTACGCGGCACCCGGGGTGACCGGCACCATCGGACCGAGCGCCCCGGAGAGCACCACGTCCCCGGCGCGCAGCGGGTCGCCGGCGCGGGCCAGGGTGCCGGCCAACCACTGCAGGGCGTGCAGCGGGTTGCCCAGGCAGGCGGCGCCCGCGCCCACCGAGACCGGTTCGCCGGCGTGCTCCAGCACCATTCCGCACAGTCGCAGGTCCACGTCGGCGAGCCGGCGCGGCGTGGTGCCGAGCACGAAGAGCCCACTGGAGGCGTTGTCGGCGACGGTGTCCACGATGGAGATGTCCCAGGCGGCGATCCGGGAGTCGACGATCTCGATCGCCGGCAGCACGTGGTCGACCGCACGGATCAGGTCGACCGTGGTGAGCTGCGGGTTCGGGAGATCCTTGTCGAGCACGAAGGCGATCTCCGCCTCCACGCGGGGCTGGAGCAGCCGGTCGATGGGCACCTCGACCCCGTCGCCGACCGCCATGGCGTCGGTCAGCATGCCGAAGTCCGGCTGGAACACCCCGAAGGCCTCCTGCACGGCCCGGGAGGTCAACCCGATCTTCGCGCCGACCCGGCGTTCGCCACGGCCCTGCCAGGCCCGCGCCTGGAGCTGCTGCACCCGGTACGCGGCCTCGACGTCGCCCTCCGGCAGCAGCCGGCCCCGAAGCGGAGCGCACGGCTTGCCGGAGCTGCGGGCGTCGGCCAGCTCCCGATTGGCGGCCTCGATGTCAGCTTCCATGCCCGCTCCCTCGCTACGGCTCACGACAGGTCCACGCAGACGTTCGTGAGTTCGGAGTAGAAGTTCAGCGAGTGCACGCCGCCCTCGCGACCGATCCCGGACGCCTTCACCCCGCCGAACGGGGTACGCAGGTCACGCAGGAACCACGTGTTCACCCAGACGATGCCGGCGTCGAGCCGGGCGCCGGCCCGGTGCGCGACACCCACGTCCCGGGTCCACACGGTCGCCGCCAGCCCGTACTCGGTGCCGTTGGCGAGGGCGTACGCCTCGTCCTCGGTGTCGAACGGCGCGACGTGCACCACCGGGCCGAAGATCTCCTCCCGGTTGGTGCGGGCGTCCGGGCCGAGCCCGGTGAGCACCGTCGGCTGCACGTACGACCCGCCGTCGCGGGTGTCGCCGAAGGTGGGCGTGCCGCCACCGGTGAGCACCTCGGCGCCCTCCGAGCGGGCCAGCTCGTACGCGCCGAGCACCTTCGCCCGGTGCTGGTGGGAGATCAGCGGCATGGTGGCGGTGGCCTCGTCGGTCGGCCAGCCGTACGCCAACTCGCCGGCCCGCTTCGCCAGCCGGGCGGTGAACTCCTCGAAGACCGGGCGCTGCACGTAGATGCGCTCGGTGCAGAGGCACACCTGCCCGCCGTTGGTGAAGCTGGACCGGACCGAGCCGGCCACCGCGGCGTCCAGGTCGGCGTCGGCGAAGACCAGGCCGGCGTTCTTGCCGCCGAGTTCGAAGCTCACCGCCTTCACCCCGTCGGCGGCGGCCCGCATGATCGCGCCGCCGGTGGCCGACTCGCCGGTGAAGGTGATCGCGTCGACGCCCGGGTGACGGGTGAGGAACTCGCCCGCCGAGTCCGGCCCGAAGCCGTGCACCAGGTTGAACACCCCGGCCGGTACGCCAGCGGCGGCCATCACCTCGGCGAGCACCGTCGCCGAGGCGGGCGTCTCCTCGCTGGGCTTGACCACGACGGCGTTGCCGCAGGCCAGCGCCGGAGCCACCTTCCAGGTGAGCAGCAGCAGCGGCAGGTTCCACGGCACGATGACCGCGACCACGCCGACCGGCTTGCGCAGCGCGTAGTTGAGTGCCCGGCCGCCGGTCGGGGTGACCGTCGTGAACGACTCGGTGGGGGCGGT
The DNA here is from genome assembly GCF_003857035.1 of Micromonospora arida. GTDB lineage: Bacteria > Actinomycetota > Actinomycetes > Mycobacteriales > Micromonosporaceae > Micromonospora > Micromonospora arida. The sequence continues at coordinate 4,607 of NZ_QGSY01000170.1, read as the reverse complement.
CGCCACGATCTCCGCGAACGCCCGGAAGTTCGCCGCGCCGCGCGGAATGTCCAGGGTGCGGGCCTGGGCGATGGACTTGCCGGTGTCGGCGACCTCGGCGGTGACCAGGTCGTCGAAGCGGCGCTCCAGCTCGTCGGCGACGCGGCGCAGCACCTCGGCGCGTTCGCGCTCCCCCATCCGGCCCCACGGCCCCCGCAGTGCCGCCCGGGCGGCGGCAACCGCGTCGTCCACAGTGGATTGCGACGCCTCGTCCACCTCGAAGACCTGCTCCCCGGTGACCGGGCTGGCCTTGGCGAACGTACTACCGCCGTCGACGAACTCGCCGGCGACGAAGTTGCGCAACCGCTGCGGACCGCTCGGCGCATGGCCGGCCATCAGCCGCGGATCCCAGTTGCCGGTCATGCCCGCCTCCCTCGGCTCAGTGCCGCACCGATCGCGCCGACCAGCAGCAGCGCGGCCCCGCCGACGACCGCCCCGAGCACCCGGTGCTGTCGGCGCACCCGGCGGCGAACCTCCGCGTACGGGGTGGTGGAGAACGACACCAGCTCGTACTGGGAAACGTACCGGCCGGGCAGGGCCCGTTCCAGTGCGTGCTCCACCCGCCGCCGGGTCTGGAAGACCGGGGAGGCGACCTTGTCCCGCATCTCCACGAAGTTGGTCAGCGCCATCGTCGCGATGGCCTCGGCGTTCTCCTGCCGGCGCCGCTGGAACAGCGGCAGCGCCGCCAACCAGTCGTCGGCGCACTCGTCCAGGCAGCGGTCCAGCTCCACCACGTCCTCGAAGGCGCAGTTGGCGCCCTGACCGTAGAACGGCACGATGGCGTGCGCCGCGTCGCCGAGCAGGCCGACCCTCCCGTTGACCTGCCACGGGGTGCAGCGCACCGTGCCGAGCACGCCCACCGGGTTGTGCTGGTAGTCGTCGACCAGGTTCGGGGCCAGCGGGACCACGTCCGGGTAGTGCTCGGTGAAGTGCCGTTCGATCTCCGCCGGGCTGGTCAGCGAGGCGAAGCTGCCGGCACCGTCGTTGGGCCAGAACAGCGTGCAGGTGAAGGAGCGGTCCGGGTTCGGCAGCGCGATCATCATCGAGGTGCCGCGCGGCCAGATGTGCAGCGCGTCCGGGTCCAGGGCGAAGTCCCCGCCCAGCGGCGGAATGGTCAGCTCCTTGTAGCCGTAGTCGAGGAAGTCCACGCTCTCGTCCAGCAGCCCGTACGCCAGCAGTTGCCCGCGCACCGCGGAGCCGGCGCCGTCGGCACCGAGCACGACCGACGCCTTCGCCGCGACCGGGCCCTGCGGGGTCTCGAAGCTCAGGGTGCCGTCGGTCGGGTCGAGCCCTACCAGCCGGTGGTCGAAGACGACCCGCACGCCCGGCAGCGCGGCGGCCTCGTCCAGCAGGGCGTTGTTCAGCGCACCCCGGCTGATCGAGTTGATCGCCCGGTCGCCGGCCGCGCTGTACGACTGGAACTGCTGCTCGCCCTCGACCGGGTGGATCATCCGGCCGCGCATCGGCAGCGCGTCGGCCATCACCTGCTCGGCCAGCCCGATGCGGCGCAACGCGTCCAGGCCGCGCTCGGAGAGCGCCAGGTTGATCGAGCGACCGCGTTCGGCGGTGCCGGCGCGCGGGTCGGAGCGGCGCTCGTAGAGGGCCACCGGGTAGCCACGCCGGGCCAGGAAGCAGGCCGCGAGACAGCCGGCCAGCCCGGCACCGATGATCGCGATCTCGTCGCGCCGCGCGGTCATGCTGAGCCGCCTTTCGTTCGCGACTGCGGGGCTCGCAACCCCGGCTCACTCCTCGCGCTCACAGGGTCGCCCCCACCGTCGCGGCGAGCGCCGCAGCGGCACGCCAGCAGTCGAGGTACGTGGAGTACAGCGGCACCGGGGCGAACCGCACGACATCGGGTTCGCGGGCGTCGGCGATGACCCCGTGTTCGTACCGTAGGCGTTTGGTCAGCTCGTTGGCGCTTCCGGCACCGATGCGCACGGAGAGCTGGCAGCCCCGGCGGGCCGGGTCGCGCGGGGTGACCACCCGCAGCGGCCGGCCGACGGTCACCTCGTCGAGCAGTGACTCCAGCCAGCCGGTGAGGCGCTGGCTGCGCGCGCGCAGCGCGGTCATCCCCACCGCGTCGAACAGCTCCAGCGAGGTACGCACCGGACCCATCGCGAAGATCGGCGGGTTGGAGATCTGCCAGGCCTCCACAGTGGCCGGTGGCCGGGACACCGGCGTCATCTCGAACCGGGTGGCCGCCGTGGTGCTCCACCACCCCTCGAACCGGGGCAGGTTCTCGTCGCCGAGGTGCCGCTCGTGCACGAAGACGCCCGCCAGCGCACCCGGGCCGGAGTTCAGGTACTTGTAGGAGCACCACGCGGCGAAGTCGACGTCCCAGTCGTGCAGGGCCAGCGGCACGTTGCCGACCGCGTGGGCCAGGTCCCAACCGACCACCGCGCCGGCGGCCCGGCCGGCAGCCGTGATCGCCGGGATGTCCAGCAGCTCACCGGTGAGGTAGTTGACCCCGCCGAGCAGCAGCAGCGCCACCCGGTCGCCCTCGGCGGCCAGGTAGTCGGTCACGTCCTCGGTGCGCAGGGCGTCCTCACCCGCGCGCGGACGCAACCGGACCACCGTGTCGTCCGGGTCCAGGCCGTGGAACCGGGCCTGGCTGCGCACGGCGTAGCTGTCCGAGGGGAACGCCGCGTCCTCGATGACGATGCGGGTGCGCGCGCCTTCCGGTCGGTAGAAACTCACCATCAGCAGGTGCAGGTTGACCGTGAGCGAGTTCATCACCACGGCCTCCGCGGGCCGGGCGCCGACCAGTCGCGCGGCCGGCCCGGTCAACAGCTCGTGGTACGGCAGCCAGGGGCGCTCCGCCTCCAGGTGCCCCTCCACGCCGAGCCGCCCCCACGCGTCCAGGTCGGCCAGGAGTTCGTCGCGGGTGGCCCGAGGTTGCAGGCCGAGCGAGTTCCCGGCCAGGTACGCCGACTCGGGGTGGTCGCCGCCGTCGGCCGGCGGCACGTGGAACAGGTGCCGGTGGCCGGGGTCGGCCTCGTCACGGCGATGCGCTTCCGCTTCGCCAGCGGCGAGGCGGTGCGACTTGGCCTCGCCGGCGGCGAGGCCCAGCGGCTCGGCTTGAGGGGTCGTCATTGCTCTTCTCGCTCTCCGGTCACATCGCGGTGCGGGCTGACCACAGCTCCGGGAAGACCACCCGGGCCATGCTGCGCTGCAACCATGCCAGGCCGGCGGAGCCTCCGCTGCCGACCTTGGCGCCCATCGTCCGCTGCACCGCCTTGACGTGGTTCCAGCGCCAGTCGCCGAATTCCTCGGCGACCGCGCTCAGCGCCTCGCCGAGCAGCCGCAGGTGATTGTCCGGGCTGGCGTCGTCGTAGATCCCTACCCAGGCCGCCTCGACCAACGGGTGCGGGTCGTGTTCGACGGTCACGTCCCGGTCGAGCAGGTCGGCGGGGAGGTCGAAGCCGCGCCGGGCGAGCAGCGCGAGCACATCGTCCCAGAGGCTCGGGGTGGCCAACGCGGCGCTCAACTCGGCGTGCACCTCGGCCTGCCTGCGGAACGGGCGGATCAGCGTCGGGTCGCGCAACCCGAGCAGGAACTCCAACTGCCGGTACATCGCCGACTGGAAGCCGGAGGCCTCACCGAGCAGATTGCGGAACCGGTTGAAGTCGGCCGGGCTCATCCAGCGCAGGCCCTGCCAGGCGGCGTTGAGCCCCTCCAGGTGCAGCTTGGCTCGGCCCAGCGGGGCCAACGCCTCCCAGATCTGGTCGGCGCGGATCAGCCGCTGGGTCTCCCGCAGTTCGTGGCAGGTCAGCCCGAAGTACAGCTCCATGATCTGGCTGACCATCAGGAAGGACATCTCGCCCGGGTCGCTGCTGAGCGGGTGCTGCATCTTGTGCAGGGCGCTGGCCTGCACGTACGCGTCGTACGGCACCATGTCGGCGAACTCCAGGGTCGGCTCGCCGCCGGTGCGCTCCGCCTGCGCGGCGCGCTGCCCGGGGGTCACCGGTTGCACCGTGGCACGGCGGTTCGGCGCCCGCCGCTCCGTCTGATCCACCATCTCGTCTCCCTCCCCCGGACTGGCCGACGTCATGATCTCGCGGTCGGATCGGCCTGCGGAATGCCGAATCAACGGCTCTGGGCCCCTTCACCTGGCAAACCAAAGGCAACTAGGCGAAGTCGGTTCACGAAAGTAAGGTCTGAGCGTGGATGACATGGACTGGGCGCTGCTGCGCGAGCTGCAGGCCGACGCGCGGCTCTCCTTCAGCGAGTTGTCCCGGCGGGTGCACCTGTCGCCACCGTCGGTCGCGGAGCGGGTCCGCCGGCTGGAGGAGGCCGGGATCATCACCGGCTACCACGCCCACGTCGACCTGAGCCGCGCCGGCCGTACCGTGGTCGCGCTGATCCGGATGTCCTGCTACGGCGCGCGGTGCATCCTGCACGACCCGGCCGTGGCCGACTGGCCGGAGATCCTGGAGATCCACCGGATCACCGGGGACGCGTGCAGCGTGCTGAAGGTGGCGGCCGGCTCGATCGGCGCGTTCGAGGGGGTCATCGACCGTCTCGCCCCGTACGGCCAACCGTCGAGCACGTGTCCCTTATACACATCT
>NZ_QGSY01000299.1 GCF_003857035.1 Micromonospora arida | reverse complement strand
CCCACCCACCCACGGCTGCGCGACCTGGGTGCGGCCGGCGTGCCGGTACGACCCACGGCGAGCGTCCGTACCCTCTACGCCCCCGAGGCCGACCTGTTCGTGAAGACCAGCCTGCACGTGCGGATCACCAACTGCCTGCGCAAGAACGCCCGCTACGAACTCACCGGCGCGGTGGCGCTGACCGACCTGCTGGCCCGGGTGCCGCTGCCGGACGGGGTGGGGCTGCTCGGCGAGCCCGCCTACCGCACGGTCGACGTCCCCGGCCCGGACGAGGCGTACGGAACGATCCTGCGCGGCGGTCTGCGCCCGCACCTGCGTCCCGGCGACACACCGGTGCTGGCGGCGGCCCTGGCCGCAACGCCGCTGGTGACACCGGATCCGGTGGCCTGGTGGCGCGCGTACGTCGGCCTGCTGGTGCCGGCGGTGCTGCGCAGCTGGCTCAGCCACGGTGTCGTGCACGAGGCGCACCTGCAGAACGTGGTCGTCGTGCTCGACCGGGATCGCCGTCCGGTACGCATGCTGCTGCGCGACCTGGAGGGGGTGAAGCTGGACGCCGATCGGTGGAGCACCTGGCCGGACGGCGTCCCGGCGCAGGTCCGCTACGGTCCCCGGGCCGCCCACCGCCGGATCGTCTACTGCCTGTTCGTCAACCATCTCGGTGGGATCAGCGGGGCCCTCGCCGACGCCCGGCCGGGAATCGAACGGCGGCTGTGGCAGGACCTGCGCGCCGTCGTCGAGGCGGTGGCCGCCGACCTCGGTGAGCCGGCGGAGCTGCGCGCGCTGCTGACCGGGGAGCCGTTGCTGGCCAAGGCGAACCTGCTGGTCCGGTGGCGGCGTGACGCCGACCGGGCCGCACCGTTCGTGCCGGTGCCGAACCCGATGGGTGGGCCACGATGACCCGACCGGTCTACGTCCACGACCTCGACGCGCTGGCCGGGCAGGCTCGAGCCATCCGGGCGGCGCTGCCCCGGCCGGTCGAGCTGCTCTACGCGGTCAAGGCCAACCCGGATGCCGGTGTGCTGCGAACCCTCGCCCCGATCGTCGACGGGTTCGAGGCTGCCAGCCGGGGTGAGCTGCGCAGGCTGGCCGAGGTCCTGCCGGGACGGGCGCCGGCCGCGTACGCCGGGCCGGGAAAGACCGATGAGGACCTCGCCGCCGCTCTCGCCGCCGGGGTGCACCGCATCCACGTCGAGTCGCCCAGCGAACTGGCGCGGCTCGGCGCGCTGGCGACCGCGGCGGGCCGGTCGGCCCAGGTGCTGCTGCGGGTGAACCTGCCGGTCGACGCGCCGGGCGCGAGCCTGGTCATGGGCGGTGGGCCCAGCCCGTTCGGCATGGACCCGGCCGACGCGATCACCTGCGCCCGGCGTCCGCCGGCCGGCATCGACGTACGCGGAATCCACGCCCACCTGGCCAGCGGACTGGACGCACCGCTCGCCGCGACCGTCGCCGCCGCCGTGGTCGGCTGGGCTGCGGCCGAGGTCGACGCGGCCGAGGTCGACGTCGGCGGCGGCATGACCGTCGACTACGCCGACCCGGACGCGCGGTTCGACTGGGAGGGCTACGGCCGGGCCCTGGCGGACGTCCTCGACAGGCACCCGGGTGTGCGGCTGCGCATCGAGCCGGGCCGGTCGGTCACCGCCTACTGCGGGGCGTACCTCACCGAGGTCGTCGACGTGAAGCGCTCCTACGGCGAGTGGTTCGTGGTGGTGGCCGGCGGGACGCACCACCTGCGGACTCCCGCGGCGAAGGGGCACGCGCAGCCGTTCACCGTGCACCCGCGACACGGTGCCGGCGGCCCCCGCACCGACGGCGGGCCGGTCACCGTGGTCGGGCAACTCTGCACCCCGAAGGACGTGCTGTCCCGCTCGGCCACCGCGGGGCCGATCGGCGTGGGCGACGTGCTGGCCTTCACCATGGCCGGGGCGTACGCCTGGAACATCAGCCACCGTGACTTCCTGCTGCACGAGCCCCCGCACTTCCGCACCGGTGACCTGCACAAAGTGGCCGCCGAGTGGGCGGCCCGACCGCTCGGGACGTGAGCCGGAGAGGCCGGATCGACTCGGCATGTTATCGATAACATGCTATCTTCTCCCCGGGAGTGAAGGGCACGCTCCCGGTCACCCGAGCCAGCCGGCGAAGACGCGCCGAGGGGCCAACCCCTCCCGCCGCCTTCGCGGTCGGTGACCAGTCCGGGCCCCCGTCGATGCCAGGCGACCATGGTTGGTCGCCGAACGGCAAGGAGCCCCAGCAATGCTGAGACGTAGGTTCTTCCTCCCATCCATCGCGGCCGCGGCGCTTCTCCTCGCGGCCACCACCGGCGGCGTGTTGAGCGGCGGCCTCGGTGCGACGGCGGTGGCCGCCACCAACGGCACCCTCGCGGCGACCGCCGGCTGTGGCAAGGCCCCCACACTCGCCAGCGGGACGCGGACGATTCAGAGCAGCGGCCAGAGTCGTACGTACAACCTGCGGATCCCGGACGGGTACGACCGGAACCGCCCCTACCGGCTGATTTTCGGCTTCCACTGGTTGAACGGCTCGGCCAACAATGTCACCTCGGCCGGTTACTACGGGCTCCAGCCGCTGTCGAACAACAGCACGATCTTCGTTGCTCCGCAGGGTCTCAACGCCGGCTGGGCCAACACCAACGGTCGGGACCTGACCCTCTTCGACGACATCTCAGGGCAGATCGAGAACGACCTGTGCGTGGACACCACGCAGCGCTTCGCACTGGGCTGGAGCTACGGCGGGGCGATGAGCTACGCGGTGGCCTGTGCCCGGCCCACGGTCATCCGCGCGGTCACCGTCATCTCCGGTGCGAACCTCAGCGGATGCAACGGGGGCACGCAGCCGGTCGCCTACTTCGGCATCCACGGCATCTACGACAGCGTGCTGAACATTTCCCAGGGTCGGCAACTGCGCGACACGTTCGTGCGAAACAACGGCTGCACCGCGCAGAGCCCGCGTGAGCCGAGCCGGGGCAGCCTCACCCACATCACCACCGCCTACTCGGGTTGCCGGGCCGGCTACCCGGTGCAGTGGGCGGCGTTCGACGGGGACCACACCCCCAGTCCGGTGGACGGGTCGGGCAGCCCCAACGACTCGCGGACCTGGACCTCGGCCGAGATCTGGAGGTTCTTCAGCCAGTTCGAGTCGACCACGCCTCCGACGACCCCACCGCCGACCGACCCGCCGCCCACCGACCCGCCGCCGACCACCCCGCCGCCGACCGGGGAGCCCGGCACCTGCGCTGCCACCTACCGGACGATCAACACCTGGCCCGGCGGCTTCCAGGCTGAGGTGACAGTGGCCAACAACTCCACCGCGCCGCTGAACGGCTGGACGGTGGGCCTGACCCTGGCCAGTGGTCAGGCCATCAGCAGTCTCTGGAGCGGCACCAACACGGGCACCACCGGCAGCGTCACCGTCAAGAACGCCGCCTACAACGGCACAGTTGGCCCGAGCGCCTCAACCACCTTCGGGTTCACCGCCACGGGCAACGGTGCCACCGCACCCAGCAACGTCACCTGCACCAGCCCCTGACCGGGGGCAGGATGAGGGCCCGGAGCCAACTGGCTCCGGGCCCGCGGGTGACATCCACTGGCGGCGGTTGCCGTCGGCGCCACCGGCTGCACGCTGCGCTCAGGCTTCGCTCTCGAGCAGGTTGCGAAGGGTGTCGAGGGCGGCGATCTCCTCCTCGAACGTCTTGCCGACGACCGGGCCGAGGAAGCGCGACAGCCCGCTCGGCTGCCACGCCAACTTCAGCGTGAGCCGGGTCCCGCCACCGTCGACCGGGGTGAGCGTGTATTCACCCTGGGTGCGTACGACGCTGCCGGTTGCCTGGAACGCCAGACGTCGACCCGGCTCGAACCCGGTCACCTCGTAATCGGCCGGGATGCGGCTCCCACCGGGGCCTTTGAGTCCCTGTTTGTAGCGAGCGCCGACCCCCTCGCCGGAGACGCGCGCGACGTCGAGCACGTTGGGACGCCAGCGCGCGTCGTTCTCGCCACGGGCGAGAAAGGCGAAGACGACCTCAGGAGTCCGTCCGATCTGCACAGTCTTCTCTGCCGAGGGCACAAGAAACCTTTCTCAGGGGTCAGGGAACGATCTTCATCTGTGCCATCATCCCACTCGCGGAATGGTCGATCATGTGGCAATGGTAGACATATCGGCCAAGATATGGCCCGAATGTCGCCTGGAGTCGGACCGTCTCGCCCGGCCCCACCGAGATGGTGTCCTTCACCCCGGCCTCGCCCGGCGCCGGCGGCTGACCGTTGCGGGCCAGCACCCGGAACTGGACCAGGTGGGGGTGGAAGTTGTGCGGGATGCCGAAGAGCGTGTCGCCGTTCGTCACCGTCCACACCTCGGTCGTGTTGCGTTTGATCTCGGTGTCGACCCGTTCGGCATCGAACTGCTGCCCGTTGATGAGGAACTGGCCGGTCGACGGGTTGAAGTTGAGCGTGAACGCCCGCTCCTTCGTGGCCGCCGGCAGCGCGGGGATGGTGCTCAACCGGTCGGGCACCCGGCTGGTGTCGGCGGCGGCCCGGTTGACGTCGAAGCGCAGCACCGGTCCGGCCACCGCGTCGTCGAGGAAGACCTGGCTGCCGACCGGGAACGCGCCGAAGTCGACGACGATCTCGACCCGCTCGCCGGGCGTCAGGCTCCACGAGCGGATCGGCGTCGGTCCGGCGAGCAGCCCGCCGTCACTCGCGATCTGGGCGACTTCGGCGTCGTTGCCGAGCCGCAGGGTGAACGTGCGGAGGTTGGACGCGTTGACGAAGCGCAGCCGGTACTTGCGGGCGGCCACCGGGAAGTAGGGCTGCGGCTTGCCGTTGACGAGGATGGTGTTGCGGAACTGGAAGTCGTCGTGTTCGAAGATCAGGCTCGCGTCGTCGGCGAACCGCGCGTCGCGCAACATGATCGGGATGTCGTAGTTGCCGGTGGGCAACCGAAGTTCGGCCTGGGCTGGGTCGTCGATCAGGAAGAAACCGGCGAGCCCGCGGAACACGTGCTCGGCCTCCATGTGATGGGCATGGTCGTGGTACCAGAGCGTGGCTGCCCGCTGCTTGTTGGGATAGCTGTAGATCCGGCTCTTTCCCGGGTCCAGCACGTCGGTCGGGAACCCGTCGCTGCTCGACGGCGTGTGACCTCCGTGCACGTGCACCGCGGTCGGCATGTCGAGGTGGTTGCTGTGGGCGATGACCGCGAGCCGGCCCGTCTTGACCCGGAACGTCGGGCCGGGAAAAAGCCCGTCATAGGTCAACACTTCGGTACGCGTCCCGGGCAGGATCTCCACTTGAGCCTTACGTGTGGAAACGACGTAGAAGTCGGTGTTGGCTACCGAGGCGATGGGCTTCTGCACGGGCGGTATCGGCATCCGGACAGCGAACGGGGCGGCGACGGCCGCGACGTGTGCCGTCTTCCCGTGGCCGGTGTGGGTGCCGTGGGCCGGTGTCGCGGACGGGGTGGAACCGCGGGCCGCTGCCGCCGCGGTGGTCGTGACCAGCGCGGCTGCTCCCGCGGTGGCACCGGCCTTCATGACGTTGCGTCTGCTCACCATTGGTCGCTCCACTCCTGGTGGTCGAGGTCTCGGGTGAACTGTCAGGGAGGTCCCTCGACGCGCCGTCGAAAACTGGTCGCGGCCAAATGTGGATTTCACCTTAAGTTTTGGTGTGACTACCAAAAGCTAAGCTTCGATGCTTCCAACGACGCACGGTGAGACCGTAGACTCGTGCGAGTAGTCGGCCGTGACAACTCGTAGAAGGCCGATCCGATCTGAGTGCTTTGTCGCCCACGACGGGGGGAGTCGGCGACACGGCGGGCAGCGGCGCTGGGGAGAGCCGTTCGTGCCCGCACCTGGGGAGCAATAGGGCACAGACCGGGGGATCCGCAATGGTTGTTGGAAACGATGCGCTGCGGAGGACCGCTGCCGAGGTTCTCGAACGCAGGCATCAACCGATTCTTGCCGCCTACCGTCAGCGTCTTGCCGCTGCGAGTGACGACTTCGAAGGGGCCGCTGACCTGGTCGACAACTACACCGCGCAGGCCGATGGCCTGCTCCGGGAGACGATGGCCGAGGTTCGTCGTGAGGCGACCGACCCGCTGTCGACACCGCCGCCGGCGCTGTCCACCGAGGACGTCGATCTTCACCCACGCGAGTGCTTTCGCGCGGTCGTCGCGCTGGCCGACATCGTGCTGGCCGACGCGCTGGAGCAGTTGGTCGGCCGGCCCGACCAGGGCGCGATCCTGGCGCTGGTCGCCGACGCGCTCACCCGTACGACACTGACCCGGCTGGTCGACGCGAGTTCGCGCTATGCCGCCGGCCTGATGAACGAGGTCCACCAGGCGCAGATCGCCGAGCGTTCGCTGATCGCCCGCGAGCTGCACGACCGGCTGGGCCACAGTCTCAGCGCGGCGTACCGCAACCTGGAGGCCCACGAGCTCGCCCAGGAACGACGCCACGACGACGTGGACCGTCGGGTGGTCATCGCCCGGGAGTCGCTCCACGACGCGGTCGGCTATCTGCGTGTGCTCATCGCCGACCTTCGGCTCTCTCAGCCGCTCGGGTCACTCGACGAGGCGCTGGCCAACTTCCTGTCGACGGTCGAGACGGGCGAGACGCGTCTGCACACCGAGATCAACGGCGACGAGTCGTGGGTGCCGCCCGAGGTGCTCGACGAGGTGTTCCTGGTCGTCCGCGAGGCGCTGCGCAACGCGGTGGCCCACGCCGGTGCTCGGGTGATCCATGCGGTCATCGACATCACCCCGCACGAACTGCGGGCGACCGTCACCGACGACGGGGTGGGCTTCGACCTCGCGACGGTGCGCGACGGCTCCGGCCTGCGCGCGATGGCTGAGCGCGCGGCCGTCGTCGGCGGTCGCCTCGCGGTGCGCGCGGCGGGCCACCAGGGCGCTTCGGTCGAGCTCGTCGTGCCGCTGCTCGCCGTCGGGGCGGGGGCCGGCCGGTGACCGTCACGATGATCGAGCCGACCCGCATCGTGCTGGTCGACGACCACGTCGTGGTGCGCGACGGCCTCCGGGAGATCCTCGACGCCCAGCGCGACCTCGTGGTCGTCGGCGAGGCCGGCGACAGCGGCGCCGCGATCAACGAGATCCGAATCCGCCAGCCCGACATCGTGCTGCTCGACGTGCAGATCCCCGGCGACGGGGTGACCACCACGGTCCGCCGGATCCGTGACGTCGCGCCGGCGAGCCGGGTCATCATCCTCAGCATGTTCGACGGCCCGACGCTGTTGCGTGAGTTGTTGACCCTTGGCATCTGCGGCTACCTGCTGAAGAACTCGACGCGCCAGGAGTTGGTGGCGGCGATCCGCAGCGCCCGCGCCGATGACGCGCCGGTGATGCTGGCGGTCTCGCGGGAGAGCTTGACCCAGGTGCAGGGGCCGGTGCACAGCACGCTGTCGGACCGTGAGCGCGAGGTCCTGCAGTTGGTCGGTCAGGCGATGAGCAACGCTCAGATCGCCGGTCGGCTCTGCCTGTCGGAGGCGACGGTCAAGCGCCACCTGCGCAACATCTTCGCCAAGCTCGGTGCGGTGTCCCGGATCGACGCGGTCAACAGGGCCATCGCGGCCTCTTTGATCGTCCTGCCGAGGCTCTGCGTCGACCCGACGTTCCACGGATAGCAGCCCGCTCAAGGATTGCTCTGGGTAACTTGCCCGCAAACGGGCACTCGTGTTGGACTAATGCCGTGAATAGCACTCGCCTGTTCGTGCTCGGAGCGCTCGCGCGCGGGGGCCCCATGCACGGGCACCAGATCCGCCGGGCGGCCCAGGTCGACCGTACCGAGCTGTGGAGCGACGTCAAGCCGGGGTCGCTCTACGGCGCGCTGCACCGAATGCAGGTCGAGGGCGTCATCGAGGCGGTCCGGACCGAGCAGGAGGGCAACCGGCCCGCCCGCACGATCTACGCGCTCACCTCGGCCGGCGCGGCCGAGCTGATCGACCACCGCGACGAGGCGCTGCGCGACACCAAGCTCCGTCACGACCCGGTCGACCTGGCCCTGCAGAACGTGATCGACCTCGGAGAGGACGCGCTGCGCGCGATCATCGTGGCGCGCCGGAAGGCCCTCGCCGAGCAGCTCGACTCGTGGCTCGCGCTCCGAGAGCTGGCGGCGCCGCACATCCGTGGTCTGGAATGGACGACCTTCCGTCATACCGAGCTCCGACTCCGTACCGAGCTCGCCTGGCACGACGAGCTGCTCGACCAGTTGCCCAAGCTGATGGCCAACCAACCGACCTCGATGACGACCTCGTGACGGTGCCAGCCCCGGCCCCGGCGGCATCTCCGGTGCCGGGGCTGGCGGCCTGTCACTGAGCGGGCTCAGTCTGGGTGGTCACGTTCCAGTCGGGCTTGCTCGCCTCGGCCCAGGGCTCTTCGGGCCGGCGGGGCAGCAGGTAGACCAGAAGGAACGTGAGGATCACGCCGACCAGGACGGCGCCGACGGTCCACTGGACCGCCCGGTTGAAGTTGATCTCCAGCGCCGACGTGGCCGCGCTGTCGAAGGCCGCGCCGACCGGACCAGGCGCCGAGTCCGCGCAGCCGGGCGGGGTGGCCGTCGGATCCGACGCGCGCGACTGGCGGATGAAACAGTCGGCGAAGGTGGTCGTCGCCGCGCTCGCCTCTGCCGGCGGCAGGCCCGCCGCCACGAGCGATGCCTGGAGCTCCGGGCTCGCCTTCTCCGCAGCCGTCCCCGAGTAGGAGCCGAGCGTTCCGAAGAGGACGACGCCGGCCACCGCGACGCCGATCGCCTGGCCGAGACGCTGGGCGGTGCCGAGCACACCGCTCGCCGCGCCCGCGTCCTGCCAGGGCACGCCGGCCAGCACGATCTCGACGCTCGGCGCGATCACCAGGCCGGAGCCGAAGCCGGCGAAGAGCAGGGCCGGCAGTAGCTCCAGGCCGGAGCCCCACCAGTGGATCGTGGCGATGATGCCCACCATGCCGACGATCACGATGCCCGCGCCGAGCATCAGGACGCCACGACCGAGCGCCCGGGCGACGTTGTCGGAGATGGCCGCGCCGACCAGTGTGCCGAACGAGAACGGCAGCAGGATCAGGCCCGTCGTCAGGGCGGACTTCTCCAGGCCGATCTGGAGGTGCAGCGAGAGCGCGAAGAGCAGGCCGATGAAGCCCGCGAAGTAGCAGAGGCTGATGCCGACGCCGGCGGAGAACGAGCGGTGCGCGAAGAGGCGCATGCTCACCAGCGGGACCTGGGCGCGTCGGGCGCGGCGCAACTCCCACACCGCGAAGACGGCCAGCGCGGGCAGCGCCGCTGCCATCGAGACGAACGTCCATGCCGGCCAACCCAGGCGCTGGCCCTCGACCAGGGGGACGGCCAGCAGCAGGACGGCGGCCGAGACGAGCAGCATGCCGATCACGTCGAGACCACCGCGGCGGCCTCGCGACTCGGGCACCAGGATCAGCGCGGCGACGAAAGTGGCCAGGCCGATCGGCACGTTGAGCAGGAACACCGGCCGCCAGTCCCAGCCGTTGAGGTCCCACGCGATCAGCAGGCCGCCGAGGAGCGGGCCGCTGGCGGTCGCGATGCCGCCGATCGCGCCGTAGATCCCGTACGCCTTGCCGGTCTCCTTCGCCGGGAACGTGGTCTGGATCAGCGCCAGCACCGGCGGGTTGAGGATGCCGGCCATCATGCCCTGCACCACCTGGAACGCGATCAGCTGGCCGGGTGTGGCCGCGAGGGCCGACGCCGCCGACGCGAGCGTGAACCCCGCGACGCCGATGAGGAACAGCTTGCGGTGGCCGAAGCGGTCGCCGATCCGGCCGGCGGGGATGAGCAACAGGCCGTAGCCGAGCGCGTAGCCGGCGATGACCCACTCCATGGCCGTGTAGGTCGACCGCAGGTCGCGCTGGATCGGCGCGACCGCAACATTGACGATCGTCGTGGCCAGCAGAATCATGAATGCCCCGGCCAGAATGACGGCCAGGATCAGCCATCGGCGCGGATTGGGTGGGGCGGCGCTGCGTTCGTCGGTCCAGCTCTCCGTCATCGCGTTCCTCCTGAAGTCGGACGGGGGTCGACAGCGGACCCACCCTTCGACTACACGCCGTCGCGTACGATTAGTCAAGTACGGCTATTTGCGTATGACCTGTACGGCACATGAGGAGGGCCCGGGTCAGGAACTGACCCGGGCCCGGTGACGCAGAGATGGCTACGACCAGTCGGAGGAACCCGAACCCCACTCGGAGGAGCCGGAGCCCCACGCGGACGTCGCCAGCCACGCCAGGTCGAAGGGGAAGTCGTTGGCGCGAAGCTCCAGCGTGCTCTCCAGTACGGCGTCGGTCAGTCGGTCGACGTCGGCGTCGCTGTGAGCGCCGCCGGCGAAGAACATCGGCATGCCGAGCGTGTAGATGCCGCGCTTGCGCAGCAGCAGGGTGAGGATGAACGTCGCCGGGTTGAGTGCCCGCGAGTAGACCCGGTAGTCGGTGTAGGAGTCTTCCGGCAGGAACTGGAAGCACCCGATGTAGTCGCCGAACCCCACCATGCGAAGCGGGATCCCCTCGGCCGCCCGGAACGCGGCCAGCCGCGCCTGGACCCGGTCGACCTTGGCCCGCAGTTCGGTGTAGTAGGCGGGCCCCTTGTCGCGAAGCAGTTGGAGCGTGGCCAGCGACGCCGCCACCGACAGGTAGTTGCCGGTGTGGCTGCCCTGCAGGCCGGTCTTCTGGCCGAAGTCGGTCCAGGACTGCCCACTGGTCTGCGAGATGTCGAGGATGTCGGCCCGACCGCCGATCGCCGACAGCGGCAGCCCGAGCCCGCTGATCACCTTGCCGTAGGTGACGAGGTCGGTGGGGATGTCGAACTTCTGCGCGGCGCCGCCGAGCCCTGAACGGAAGCCCGTCAGCACCTCGTCGAGGATGAACGGCACCCCGAGTCGCCGGGCGGCCACCGCCACCTCGCGGATCATCGGGATCGTCGTCTCCTCGAACGGGAACGACGAAGCGGCCGGCTCGGCCAGGATGCAGGCCAACTCGCCCGCGTGGCGCTCGATCAACTCGACCGCGAGCGCTGTGTCGTTGGGCAGGATCAGCAGGTCGCGCGGTTCGGCCGGGGTGACGCCGGCGAACGCCGAGACCAGCGGAATGCCGTCCTTGCCGATCTCCGGGAACGGCACCGCGGGATGCCCGTGATACCAGGGCGCCGTGTTGTGGACGGCCAGGTCGTGGGACCCGTGCAGGGTGCCCTCGAACTTGGCGACCATCCGCCGTCCGGTGTGCGCACGGCAGAGCCGGATCGCCGACTGGGTGGCGCCCGTACCCGAGTGTTGGAAGGCGAACTTCTCGTTGTGCGGGAGGATCTCCCTCAGCAGCGTCGCCAGCTCCAGCTCCAACGCGTTGGTGTAGCCGTTGCCGGTGCCCTTGCCGAGGTGCTCGCGGACGAAGTCGACGACCGGTGCCGGGTTGTGCCCGTGCAGCGCCTGAGCGCCGTATCCCATGTGGCAGTCGAGGTAGTCGTTGCCGTCGATGTCGGTCAACGTCGATCCGCTCGCGGTGGCCGCGATGACCGGAAACGGCGGTGCCTGGAACGGCCAGAACACGTGCGCGGCGGAATCGACCGCCCTCAGTTTCTCGACGTGCGCGGCCGAGGCACCCTGGCGCGCGCCGATCTCGCCGAACAGCTCGTAGACCCACTTCTGCTGCATGAGGTCCTGAATGACCTCGATCGCTCCGCGCTCCTGGTGGCTGGCGCCCATCGTGTCCCCTTCGCATGGCGGCCGTGACAGGCGCAGCCTGCGCCCGCCCACTCGAACCCGGCTGGAGAACCGGTCGATCGACGCGGCTTCGAGCCGGTCTCGAGCGCCGTCGTCGAAGCTCGCCGCCATGACGGAAAATCGGGTCAATCTCTACTCGCTGACCGACACGATCACGCCGTGGGCAGTGCGAGCCGCGGCGACGCTCGGCCTCGCCGACCTGATCGCCGCGGGCACCACCACGCTCGACGAGCTCGCCGCGGCGACGAAGGCCAATCCCGACGCGCTGCACCGGCTGCTGCGCTACCTCTCGGTCCGCGGCGTCTTCAAGGAGACCGAGCCGCGGGTGTACGCCCTGACGGAAGCCGCCGAGTTCCTCAAGACCGACCACCCCGCCGCCCAACGTCCCTGGCTCGACGTCGACTCGATGGCCGGCCGGATCGAGGGCACGTTCAGCTCGCTGACCCACTCGATCCGCACCGGCGACGCCGCGTACCCCGTGCGCTACGGCATCGAGTTCTGGGACGACCTGGCCACCAACCCCGACCGGGCCACGTCGTTCGGCGCGCTGATGGCCACCCACGCGAGCTACTTCGACCAGGTCGTCCAGGGCTACGACTGGAGCACCGTCAACCACGTCGTCGACGTCGGCGGCGGCACCGGTGCCCTGCTCACCGAGATCCTCAAGGCCCAGCCGCACCTGCGCGGCACCGTGGTCGACCTGCCGGGCGTCGTCGAGCAGGGCCGGGCCCGGTTCGAGGCGGCGGGCATCGCCGACCGCGCCGAGGTCGTCAGCGGGAGCATCTTCGACCCGCTCCCGGCCGGCGCCGACGTCTACATCCTCTCGAACGTTCTGCACGACTGGAACGACAGCGCCGCCGAGAAGATCCTCCAGCGGGCGGCGGACGCGATCGGCACGACCGGAAAGGTGCTGATCGTGCAGATCCTCGTGAAGGACGAGAACGACAACTTCCCCGACGACCCGGCCCGGCTGATGTTCATCACCCAGATGGACCTGCGCCTCCTCTCGCTCATGGCGGGCAAGGCGAGGACCTGGCGCGAGTACGCCGAACTGGGCGAGAAGGCCGGGCTCCAGGTGGCGGGCAGCACGGTGATCCCCACCGGGCAGACCCTGCTCTCGCTCCGCCGCGGCTGAGCCGACGGGCCCCTTGCCGACGGTTTCCGGTTGGGAAGGGGCCCTCGCTAACGGACCGTGCGCGCGTCGTACCGTTGCGGACATGAACCCGGCCATCCGACGAATCGCGATCGATGCCCTCATCGCGATCGTCGTCGCGGCCGTGGTGGCGGTGGCGATCCGGGTCGCCGACGAGCCCGGCGCCCGGCCGCCGGACGCGCGCGCCTACGCGATCGGCGCGGTGATCGGGCTGCTGCTGGTCTTCCGGCGCCGCTGGCCGCTGCTGGTGCTGGTCGGCTCGGTCACCGCGCTGATGATCTACTACGCGCTCGAGTACCCGGGCATCCCGCCCGCCCTCCCGCTGGCCGCCGCGCTCTTCTCCGTGGCGGCCGCCGGCCGGTTCACCTGGGCGCTCATCGTCGCCGGGTTCTTCGTCGTCCTTGAGCTGATCATGCGGTACACGCTGCTCGGCGAGGGTTTCTTCCCTTCCCTCTCGGCCACCCTCGAAGAGGGCTCGCTGCTCGCGGCCGTGGTGCTGCTCGCCGAGACGATCCGCACCCGCCGGGTCCGGCTGGCCGAGGCACAGCAGCGCCTCGCCGTGATGCGCCAGGAGCGTCAACACGAGGTCGCCCAGGAGCGGCTCCGGATCGCCCGCGAGGTGCACGACGTACTCGGTCACACGATCGCCGCCATCAGTGTGCAGGCGAGCCTCGCCGACGACGTCTTCGACAGCAAGCCGGCCGAGGCGCGGGCCGCGCTGCGGAGCATCCGGGGCGCGGCACGCGACGCCATGCACGAGGTCCGCTCGGCGATCGGCATGCTCCGCGACGCCGGGGAGGTGCCCGATCTGGCCCGCGTCTTCGCGGTCGCCGAACAGGCCGGCGTGAAGGTGCGGTCGGGGATCGCCGGCACCCCGCGCCCGATCCCGCCGGAGGTGGCGCTCTCGGTCTATCGGATCGTGCAGGAGTCGATCACCAACACGGTCAAACACGCCGAGGCGACGACCGTCGACGTCACCATCGCCTACGCGGGCGACGCCGTCACGGTGGAGATCGTCGACGACGGTGTCGGGTCCGGGGCGAGCCAGCGTGGGCACGGGGTGGCCGGGATGCGGGAACGGGCCACGGCCGCCGGCGGGTCGCTCGAGGCCGGGCCCCGGCCGCAGGGCGCTGGGTTCCGAGTGGCCGCGCGGCTGCCGGTCGAGGTGGAGGAGACAGCGTGACGATCCGGATGGTGCTGGCGGACGACCAGACACTCGTGCGGGCCGGCTTCCGGGGCCTGCTCGACCACAGCGACGACCTGGAGGTGGTCGGTGAGGCATCCAACGGCGCCCAGGCTGTCGAGATGGTCGCCGCGACCCGGCCGGACATCGTGCTGATGGACGTGCGAATGCCGGTGCTCGACGGCGTGCGGGCCACGGCCGCGATCGTCGAGCGGTTCCCGGCCGTGCGGGTCATCGTCCTGACCACCTTCGAGCTCGACGAGTACGTCTTCGAGGCGCTGCGCGCCGGTGCGAGCGGGTTCCTGCTCAAGGACATCGAGCCCGACGAGCTGCGCCAGGCGGTACGGGTGGTGGCCGGCGGCGACATGTTGATCTCGCCGCGGGTGACGAGCCGGCTGGTGAGCGCATTCGTCAGCAAGGTCGCGCCGACGTCGGTCGACGGCGGCCGGCTGGCGGTGTTGACCGACCGTGAGCGCGAGGTGATGAGCCTGGTGGCCAGCGGGCTGACGAACGAGGAGATCGGGCGCCGGCTGTCGATGAGCCCGGCCACGGCCCGTACCCACGTCCACCGGGCCATGGTCAAGCTCCGCGTCCGCGACCGCGCGCAACTCGTCGTCCTCGCCTACCAGACGGGGCTCGTCGCGCCCGGTAGCTGACTACGGCACTTGTTTCGCAGGCGGTGCCGGCTACGGCGATCACCGTACGCACCGGCCGTTCCTCAACGGATGCCGTGGGGTGCGCATCCTTCGTATGTTGGCGTCATGTTTGAGGTCGGAGAGAACGCCGATGGGATCCTGGCCGGGGTCCTGTTCCTGATCTGGCTGTCCGCGGCAATACTCGCCACGCGGCTGGCCTGGCGGCCGACGCCCGAGGCGCTGCGCAAGAGCGCCCGTCGGCTGCTGCGTCTGCTCGTCGCCGCGCTGGTGGTGCTGGTCGTCAAGTGCGTCGCGATCGGGCTGATGCTCGCCGTCGACTGGATCTTTGCCGACAACCGCGTGATCGTGCAGATGCCGCTCCTGCTGCTGCCGATGCTGGCGGTCGTCATCTGGACCCTGCCGGGCCTGCGCGCCCTGGCCAACCGCGACGACGCACCGGTCGACGTCGAGACGCGCTCCGCCGCCGCCGATCCCCGATTCGTCGTGCCGGTCCAGGTGACGGCCGTGGCGACGGTCATTGGCGTCTACTTCGCGTACGTGTCCCGTCCGGTTCCGTCCTACCTCGACGACATCGCGACCCACGCCGCGCCGATCCTGCTGTCGGTGGTGGTGCTGTGGTTCTGGCAGGGGCGTCGCCGGCGGGCCGTCACCGCGACCGACTTCGCACGCCGGGGCCGGCGTGCCAGCGCCCTGCGCGCCACCGCACAGGCTGCCGTCGTGGTGCTGGTCGTCGCCGCCGGCATCACCTACGTGGCCCAGAGCAGCAGGCTGCCCGACCGCATGTCCATGACGTCCCACGACAACGTCGACTACGGCGGAGGCCCCTCGATCGGTCACGGTGGTCACGGCGGGACCTCGGTCGACGACCTGCGTGGGCCGCGGACCGGCAAGCCCAACAAGGCCTTCACGCTGACCGCGAAGAACGCAACGGTACGGCTCTCGTCGGGCACCGAGATCAAGGCGCTGACGTACAACGGACAGTCGCCCGGGCCGGAGCTGCGGGTCCGCGAGGGTGACCTCGTCGAGGTGACGCTGCACAACGAGATTCCCGACGAGAACGTGACCATCCACTGGCACGGCCTCGACGTCCCCAACGGTGAGGACGGCGTGGCCGGCGCGACGCAGAACGCGGTGGAGCCGGGCGGCAGCTTCACCTACCGGTTCATCGCCGAGCAGGTCGGCACGTTCTGGTACCACACCCACCAGAACCCGCTCGAGGCGATCCGGCGAGGTCTGTTCGGCGCGCTGATCGTCGAGCCGCGCGACGGCCCACCCCCCGGCGAGCGGGACTTCGTCGTGCAGGCCCACGAGTGGCGTACGCCGGACGACAACATCGTCTCGTTCGGCACCAGCGACACGCTGCAACGCCAGGAGGTCGACCCGGGCACGCCGGTGCGACTGCGTCTGATCAACACCGACAACAACCCGTCCACCGACAGTCGCCCGCGGGCTCTGACGGTCAACGGCACGCCGGTGCGGGTGGCGGCGATCGACGGGGTCGACGTCAACGGTCCGACCCCGCTGACCGACCCGCGGTTCGGGCTGGCGACCGGTGGACGCTACGACGTGACGTTCACGATGCCGGCGGGCCCGGTGCGCCTGACCGACCTCGCCAACCGCGACGGCGGACTGATCCTGGCGCCACCGGGTGACACCTCGACGCCGAAGATCGTCGACGACGGGGACCACTTCGACCCGCTCTCGTACGGCTCTGGCGGCTCCCGGCCGTTCGACGCCGGCTCGTCGTACGACCGCTCGTTCACCCAGCTCCTCGACGACCGGCTGTCCTTCTACAACGGTGGGCTCCACCTGGTGCCGATCATCAACGGGCACAGTTTCCCCAACACACCGACGCTCATGGTTCGGATGGACGACGTGGTCAAGGTGCGGATCGTCAACCGCAGCCACCAGAACCACCCGATGCATCTGCACGGCCATCACGCGTTGGTGCTCTCCCGCAACGGGGTCCGCGCGACCGGGTCACCGTGGTGGATCGACAGCCTCGACGTGATCCCCGGTGAGATCTACGAAATCGGCTTCAAGGCGGACAACCCGGGGCTCTGGATGGACCACTGCCACAACCTCGACCACGCGGCCAACGGCATGGTGATGCACCTCGCCTACGAGGGCGTGACATCCCCCTATGAGCTGGGGCGCGGCACCCCCAATCAGCCCGAGTAGGCGAGCCTGTCGAGCCTTCCTCCACCGGGCCTCGAGGCGACGACGGCAGCGTCGTTCGCATCCGAACCCCGCATGCTGAGGAGAACCCATGCTCGACGCGATGCGACGAACGTTGTCGCTGGCCGTGCCGCTGGTACTGGTGGCCGGCATTGCCGCGCCCGCCACTGCGGCCACCTCGACCACTGGGCGACTGACCGTCGTCGCCCGCAACCTCGACAACCCTCGCGGTGTCGCCATCGACCGGGCCGGCATCATCTACGTCGCCGAGGCCGGGCTCGGCGGCGACGACGTGTGCATCCCCGGCACGTTCGGCACCAACCTCTGCTACGGCTCGACCGGTGCGATCACGGCGGTCCGTCACGGCTGGCAGAAGCGAGTCGTGACGGGTCTGCCGTCGCTGCGGAGCACCGGCGGCGGCTTCTCCGTCTACGGCGCCCACGACCTGGCCTTCGACCGGCAGGGCAAGCTGCTGGTGGCGATGGGCTACAGCACCGACCCGGTCTCGCGCGACCTGCTCGGTGCGGCCGGGGCCACGATGGGGACAATCCTCCGGGTCGAGGGGAAGCGCCGCTGGTCGGTCGTCGGCGACCTCTCCGCCTACGAGGGGCAGAACAACCCCGACGGGGTCATTCCGGAGAGCCAGCCGTACGCCGTGGTCGCCGACGGACGTGACGTCTACGCGCTCGACGCGGCCGCCAACGACGTGCTCAAGATCGACCGCCGTGGCGTGGTCACGGCCGAACACGTGTGGCCACAGGAGCAGGTTCCTGCGCCGCCGGAGTGGGGCCTGCCGCCCGGCTCGACGACGCCGATCCAGTTCGTGCCGACCACCATCACCCGCGGGCCGGACGATGCCCTCTACATCGGACAGCTGACCGGGCACCCCTTCCCGAACGGCGGCGCCCGGGTGTGGCGGCTGGTGCCCGGGCAGGAGCCGACCATCTTCGCGACCGGCTTCACCAACATCATCGACATCGCGTTCGACAAGCGGGGTCGACTGGTCGTGCTGGAGATCGCGAAGAACGGGCTCAGCTCCGGGGACTCCACCGGTGCGTTGATCCGGGTGGAGCGCGACGGTAGCCACCGGGAGTTGGCGAGCGCCGGCCTGGACTCCCCGATGTCGTTCGCCATCGCTTCCGACGGCAGCTTCTACATCGCCAACAAGGGTCTCGGCATCGGCGAGTTGGTCCGTCTGTCCACACGAGACTGACAGAATCGCGCGGCGATCGTGGCGTTCTTCGTGTCGGGAGGACGCCACGATAGCTGTGGCGTCACACGCCCGCGATACGGTGCCAATCGTGTGCACGCTGCGGCGGGGGATGGGGTCTGGGGGTTAGGTTGACGCGGTCCGACGGCGGTTCTTCCGCCGGCGCCACCACCATCCTCATAGTCGACGACCACGCTCTCGTCCGCGAGGGCCTGCGCTGGGTGCTCGAGGTGCACACCGATCTCGACGTGGTCGACGAGGCGGGCGACTCGGCCACCGCGGTCGCCAAGGCGGCGTCGGAGCGTCCCGACGTGGTGTTGCTCGACGTCGAGATTCCCGGCGACGACCCGGTGGTCACGGTGCGCCGCATCCGTGAGGTGTCGCCCGACAGCGCAGTCGTCATCCTCAGCATGTATGACAGCCCTGACCTGCTGCGCCGTCTGATCGCCGCCGGGGTGCGCGCCTACCTGCTCAAGAGCGTGGGTCGTGAGGAGCTGGTCGCCGCGATCCGTAAGGCGCGCGACGGCAGCGGCTCGGTGCTTCTCTCGGTCTCCGGTCAGAGCCTGGTGCAGGTGCAGAACGCCGAGTCCGCCATTCTGTCCCCCGTCGAGCTGGAGATCCTGCAACTCGCGGCCGAGGCGATGACCAATGCCCAGATCGCACGGCGACTCGACCTGACCGAGGCCACTGTGAAGAGCCATTTGCGTCGCATCTTCGCGAAGCTCGGCGCGGTCTCCCGCATCGATGCGGTCAACAAGGCGGTGGCAGCGTCACTGGTGACGCTGCCACACGACCGGTTGGTGCCACGCCCGCGCCGCCCGCCGTTCTAGCGATCGGCGACGTTTTTCAACAAGCGGCCTTGAGGTCGGCGGCGCGATCCGTGCGCTCCCAGGTCAGGTCCGGGAGTTCACGGCCGAAGTGGCCGTAGGCGGCGGTCTGCTGGTAGATCGGACGCAGGAGGTCCAGGTCGCGGATGATCGCCGCCGGGCGCAGGTCGAAGACCTCGCCGATCGCCTTCTCGATCCGGTCGAGCGGCACCGTCTCCGTCCCGAACGTCTCCACGAACAGGCTCACCGGGTGGGCCTTGCCGATCGCGTAGGCCACCTGCGCCTCGCACCGCTCGGCCAGGCCCGCGGCGACCACGTTCTTCGCCACCCACCGCATCGCGTACGCGGCCGAGCGATCGACCTTCGACGGGTCCTTGCCCGAGAACGCGCCACCACCGTGCCGGGCGTACCCGCCGTAGGTGTCGACGATGATCTTCCGTCCGGTCAGGCCGGCGTCACCCATCGGGCCACCGATCTCGAACCGGCCAGTCGGGTTGACCAGCAGCCGGTAACCCTCGGTGTCGAGGTCGAGCGCCTCCAGCTCCGGCGTGATCACGTGGTCCCGGATGTCGGGGGCGAGCAGTTCGTCGAGGGAGATGTGGGCGGCGTGCTGCGTGGAGACCACGACGGTGTCGAGCCGGACCGGCCGTAGGCCGTCGTACTCGACGGTTACCTGGGTCTTGCCGTCCGGCCGCAGGTAGGGCACCGTGCCGTCCTTGCGGACGGCGGCCAGCCGACGGGCCAGCCGATGGGCCAGCGCGATCGGCAGCGGCATCAGCTCCGGCGTCTCCGAGCAGGCGAAGCCGAACATCATGCCCTGGTCTCCGGCGCCCTGGGCGTCGAGCCCACCGCCGGACGAACCGTCGCGCAGCTCGATCGCCGTGTCGACGCCCTGC
The DNA here is from genome assembly GCF_003857035.1 of Micromonospora arida. Lineage (GTDB taxonomy): Bacteria > Actinomycetota > Actinomycetes > Mycobacteriales > Micromonosporaceae > Micromonospora > Micromonospora arida. Next base: position 21,246 of record NZ_QGSY01000299.1, on the reverse strand, counting down.
GCGATGTCGGGCGACTGGGCGCCGATCGAGATGCTGACGCCGCAGGAGGCGCCGTCGAAGCCCTTCTTCGACGAGTCGTACCCGATGCCCAGGACCGTTTCCCGCACGATGCGCGGGATGTCGGCGTAGGCCTGTGTGGTGACCTCGCCCGCGACGTGGACCTGGCCGGTGGTGATCAGGCTTTCGACGGCGACCCGGCTGTGCGGGTCCTGCGCCAGTAACGCGTCGAGGATCCCGTCGCTGATCTGATCGGCGATCTTGTCGGGATGACCTTCGGTGACCGACTCGGAGGTGAAGAGGCGGCGCGACATGTGTGACTCCTAACCCGAGGGGCGTGGGGGCCCGGCGAGTCTTCCCGCCCCTGGTGGAGGTTGCCTGGAGGAAGCATCGAGCGATCGAAGGGGTATCCGCCGTACAACTTTCGACACGCATCGATCCTCGGAAGAACCCGCGATGTCGCTACCTGCGGTCGTTCCGACACGCCCCGCTCATCCATAGCTTGAGGTCGTCTCGACGAGTGCTATGGGGAATGGGGGACCACTGTGGTCAGGTACGAGATTCTCGGGTCGCTTGAAGTGATCCACGAGGGCCGGATCTGCACGCCGACGCCGCCGAAGGTGCGGACCGTGTTGGCGCTGCTGGTGATGCGGGCCAATCGGGTCGTTCTGGTCGACTCGATAATCCGGGAGCTGTGGGGTGACGATCCGGCGCGCAGCGCCGTCACCACCGTGCAGACCTACATCTACCACCTGCGCAAGCTCTTCGCGAAAGAGGGGATTGAGACCCCGGACCGGACCGTGCTGGAGAGCCGTGCCCGCGGCTACCTGCTCAGGGTGGAGCCGGGCCAGCTCGACGCCGAGGTGTTCGAGACGATGCTCGACCAGGGCCGCTCGCACATCGAGTCGGACCGGCCCGAGGAGGGCGCCGAGGTGCTCCGGCGGGCGCTGGCCATGTGGACGGGGCCGGTGGGTGCCAACGTGACCTTCGGGCCGGCGTTGGAGGCGCACGCGATCCACCTCCAGGAGCAGTGGATCCGTGCGCTGGAGCTGCGGATCCAGGCCGACATCACGCTCGGCCGTCACCGCGAGCTGATCGGCGAGCTGCGCTATCTCGTGGGCACGTACCCGCTCAACGAGTGGTTCCACCGCCAGCTCATCGTGGCGCTCAGCCGCTCGGGGCGCCGTGGCGAGGCGTTGCAGGCGTACCACCACCTGCGCCGGGTGCTCAGTGAGGAGTTGGGCCTGGACCCTTCGCCTGACCTCCAGCGGCTCCAGCGGGAGGTGTTGGCAGCCGGCGGGCCACTGCGCCCGGGGCTTGCCAGGGCCTCGTGACAGGCCCTCGACCGACGCTCCAGCGCCGTTCGACCGGCCGTCCCTAGCTTTCACACGGACATCGCGGCCAGGAGGTCTTCCATGACGAGCACATCCGACCGTCGGGTGGTCATCACCGGGATTGGCGTCATCGCCCCCGGTGGACTGGGCACCAAGGCGTTCTGGGAACTGTTGACCGCTGGCCGTACGGCCACCCGTACCCTGTCGTTCTTCGACGCCACCCCCTTCCGGTCGCGGGTGGCCGCGGAGGCGGACTTCGACCCGGTCGCCGAGGGTCTGTCGCCGCAGGAGGTCCGCCGGATGGACCGGGCGGCCCAGATGGCAGTGGTCTGCACCCGGGAGGCGCTGGCCGACAGCGGCTTCGAGGTCGTCGACCCGACCCGGGTCGGCGTCAGTGTCGGCACGGCGGTCGGGGCCACGATGAGCCTCGAAGAGGAGTACGTCGTGGTCAGCGACGGCGGCCGGAAATGGCTGACCGACCACCGGTACGCGACCCCGCACCTCTACGACTATCTGGTTCCGAGCTCGTTCGCCCGCGAGGTGGCGTGGTCGGTCGGGGCGGAAGGTCCGGCGACGGTGGTCTCCACCGGCTGCACGTCGGGCCTCGACTCGGTCGGCCACGCCCGGGAGCTGATCCGGGAGGGCTCGGCCGACGTGATGATCGCCGGCGCGACCGACGCCCCGATCTCGCCGATCACGGTGGCCTGCTTCGACGCGATCAAGGCGACCACGGCCCGCAACGACGACCCGACGCACGCCTCGCGGCCGTTCGACAACAGTCGCGACGGGTTCGTTCTCGGCGAGGGTTCGGCGATGTTCGTCCTCGAAGAGCTCGAGCACGCCCGCCGGCGAGGCGCGCAGATCTACGCCGAGCTGGTCGGGTTCGCCTCGCGCTCCAACGCGTTCCACATGACGGGCCTGCGGCCCGACGGGCGGGAGATGGCCGAGGCGATCCGGGTCGCGCTCGCCGACGCCCGGCTGCCCGGCGACGCCGTCGACTACATCAACGCCCACGGCTCGGGTACGAAGCAGAACGACAGGCACGAGACGGCGGCGTTCAAGCGGAGCCTCGGCGACCACGCGTACCGCACCCCGGTCAGCTCGATCAAGTCGATGATCGGCCACTCGCTCGGTGCCATCGGCTCGATCGAGATCGCGGCGTCGGCCCTGGCGATCAAGCACGGGGCGGTGCCGCCGACGGCCAACCTGCACGAACGCGACCCTGAGTGCGACCTCGACTACGTGCCGCTCACCGCCCGTGAGCAGCAGACCGACGTGGTGTTGAGCGTGGGCAGCGGGTTCGGTGGCTTCCAGAGCGCGATGCTCCTGGCGCGTGTGGCATGACCACTGTCGTCACAGGGGTCGGCGTGGCGGCGCCCAACGGGTTGGGCCGCGACGCCTTCTGGGCGGCCACCGTCGCCGGGGTGGGTGGCATCGGGCCGATCAGCCGTTTCGACCCCTCGGGTTACCCGGCCCAGTTGGCCGGCGAGGTGCCCGGATACGAGGCGGCCGATCACATCCCGAGCCGGCTGATGGCGCAGACCGACCACATGACCCGGATGTCGTTGACGGCGGCGCAGTGGGCGCTGGCCGATGCGTCGGTCGACCCGTCGGCGCTGCCCGAGTTCGGCATGGGTGTCGTCACGGCCAGCGCGTCGGGCGGCTTCGAGTTCGGCCACCGTGAGCTGGAGAAGCTCTGGAGCAAGGGCTCCGAGCACGTCAGCGCGTACCAGTCGTTCGCGTGGTTCTACGCTGTGAACACCGGCCAGATCTCGATCCGCCACGGGATGCGTGGGCCGACCGGGGTGCTCGTCACCGAGCAGGCGGGTGGGCTCGACGCGGTGGCGCAGGCCCGGCGCCAGGTGCGCAAGGGCGTGCAGCTCGTGATGAGCGGCGGTGTCGACGCGTCGCTCTGCCCGTGGGGCTGGACGGCCCAACTCGCCAACGGCCTCCTCAGTACGGGGCGCGATCCGGCCACGGCGTTCCTGCCGTTCGACGCCAACGCGTCGGGTTACGTGCCGGGCGAGGGCGGGGCGATCCTCGTGTTGGAGGACGAACACGCCGCTGCCCGGCGCGGGGCCGCCGTCTACGGGGTGATCGCCGGATACGGCGCGACGTTCGACCCCCGGCCCGGCTCCGGCCGCCCGCCGGGACTGCGTCGGGCGGCCGAGATGGCAGTGTCCGACGCCGGTCTCACACCGGCCGACATCGACGTCGTCTTCGCCGACGGCGCCGGTGTCGCGGAGCTCGACCGCGTCGAGGCCGAGGCGATCACGGCGGTCTTCGGCCCACGCGGTGTGCCGGTGACCGTGCCCAAGACGATGACCGGCCGGCTCTACTCGGGCGGGGCGGCGCTCGACCTCGTCTCCGCGCTGCTGTCGATCCGGCACGGCGTCATCCCGCCCACCACCAACATCCGTCAGCCGGTCGAGGGCCTGCACCTCGACCTGGTGCGCGACGTCGCGCGGGAGACACCCGTACGCGCGGCGCTCGTCCTCGCCAGGGGCTACGGCGGGTTCAACGCAGCCATGGTCGTGACCGACGAAAGGAATGGACGATGACCGACGCCAGCCTCGCCGCCGTCGCGAACTTCGACGAGCAGCAGGCACTTGACCTGCGTGAACGGCAGATCGCGGTGCTGGGAAGCGCCAAACAGATCGCGAACGTGATCTATGTGGTCACCGAGCTCGGCATCGCCGACCTGCTCGTCAACGGACCGGTGCCGGTCGCCCAACTGGCTGCGGAGACCGAGTCGCACGAGGACGCGCTACGGCGGATCCTGCGCGCGGCCTCCGCGGTCGGCATCTTCGACGAGCAGGAGGACGGGTCGTTCGCGCTGACCCCGCTCGGCGAGGGGCTGACGTCGGCCCGGATCGGCGGGCTGCGACCGATGGTTCAGTTCAGCGGCGCCGACTTCAACCGCCTCCCGTACGCGGAGATCCTGCACAGCGTCCGCACCGGCGAGCCGGCCTTCAACAAGGTCTTCGGCATGGGCTTCTACGACTACCTCCAGGCCCACCCGGAGGCCAACCGGTTCTTCGAGGGCTTCATGGCCCACTGGAGCCGGCGGCTCGCCGACCGGTTCGCGGCGGAGTTGGCGCCCGAGCGGTTCGGCCGGATCGCCGACATCGGCGGCAGCAACGGCTACTTCCTCGCCAAGATGCTCCAGCGTCACCCCGCGGGCACCGGTGTCCTCTTCGACCTGCCCGAGGTCGTGGCCGACGCCGAACCGCTGCTCAAGGAGCACGGTGTCACCGAGCGGGTCGAGGTGCGGGGCGGCGACTTCTTCACCGACGAGCTACCGGCGGGTGCCGACGCGTACATCCTGAAGTCGATCGTCCACAACTGGCCGGACGACACCTGCGTCAGGCTGCTCCGTCGGATCCGCGCGGCGATCGGCGACGCCGACTCCCGCCTCATCGCGATCGACCAGATCGTGCCGCCACGCAACCAGTGGGACCACGCCAAGATCATCGATATCGACATGCTGGTGCTCTTCGGCGGCAAGGAGCGCGACCTCCGGGAATGGCAGGCGCTGTTCACCGCGTCCGGTTTCGAGCTGGCCAACACCCCCGCGTCCCGCGGCTGGGCCCTGCTCGAAGCGCGTCCGATCTAGGAAAGGAAGCCCGCAATGGCACACATCGGCATCGACCAGCCGGTCGTGACGATGGTCAACATCTTCACCGTCGAGCCGGCCAACCAGCAGAAGCTCGTCGACATCCTGATCGAGGCGACCGACGCGGTGATGTCCAAGGTCGACGGGTTCGTGTCGGCGAACATCCACGTCAGCCTCGACGGGACCCGGGTCGTCAACTACGCGCAGTGGAAGAGCGAAGAGCACTTCACCGCGATGCTCCAGAACCCCGAGGTCCACCCCCACTTCGGCGAGGTACGCGCTATCGCCACGCCGGAACGCCACCTCTACAAAGTCGTCTACACGGAGGACGCTCATGTCTGACGGAAGCACCGACGTCCTGATCGTCGGCGGCGGCCCGGTCGGCCTGTCGACCGCGCTCTTCCTGGCCCGCAAGGGAATCCGGCCGATCCTGGTCGAACGTCGGCCCCGGCTGTCGACGATCCCCCGCGCGACCGGCCTGCACGCCCGCACGGTGGAGATCTTCCGCACCGTCGGCCTGGAGCCGGCCGTGCAGCAGGCCGGCATGAAGATCGTCGGGCCGGGCGCCGAACTCGACCTGGTCCGCGCCGGCCGCGCCACGCCACTGGTCATGCTCGGCGCCCAGTCGCTGGCCGACCTGCACAAGTCCTTCGTCATGGAGGCGCACGACGTCGACTACGACAAGTTCACGCCGAGCTGGCCGATCTGGTGCGGCCAGGACCACTACGAGCCGTTGCTCTACGACGCCGCCGTCGAGGCGGGCGCGGAGATCCGCTTCCAGAACGAGCTGATCGGGCTGACCCAGGACGAGGACGGGGTGACCGCGACCGTCAACGACAACGGCACGACACGCACCATCCGGGCGCGCTACGTCGTCGCGGCCGACGGCGTGAAGAGCCCCGTCCGTGAACTGCTCCAGATCGGGAACCGCAGCAACGGCGTCGCCGGCAACTTCGTCAGCATCATCTTCCGGGCCAAGGTCGACCTGCCCGAGTCGGCACCCCGGTTCACGCTGATCTACCTGATGAACCAGCTGGCCCAGGGTCTGCTGCTCTTCATCGAGCCGGGGCGGTGGATGTTCGGCGTCAACTACTACCCCGAGCGGGGGCAGTCGCCGGCCGACTTCACCCCGGAACGCTGCGTCGAACTGGCCCGGATCGCGGCCGGTGATCCCGAGCTGGAGGTCGAGGTCGAGTCGGCCCAGCCCTGGGACGCGCGGCACATGGTCGCCGACGCGTACCAGTCGGGGCGGGTCTTCCTCGCCGGCGACGCCTGTCACGCCCACCCGCCGGCCGGCGGCTTCGGCGTCAACGCCGGCATCCAGGACGCGCACAACCTGGCGTGGAAGCTCGCCGACGTGCTTCAGGGGCGGGCCGACGAGAGCCTGCTCGACTCCTACGAAGCCGAGCGTCGTCCGGTCGGCGCGGCGACCGCCGACCAGGCGTGGATGCTCTTCCGCACCCGGGGTCAGCTCGCCGACGAGGACAAGGCCGCCTACCGGGACTTCGTCATCGTGACGATGGGCTACCGCTACACCTCCAACGCGATCGTCGGCGCTCCCGCCGACACCGAGCTGCTGCCCCGCGAGCTGACCTTCACCGGCCAACCCGGATCGCGTGCCCCGCACGGCTGGGTCGACCACAACGGCGCTCGGGTCTCCACGATCGACGTGCTGACCGAGGGCTGGACGTTGGCCACGGCCCCCGGCGACGACACCTGGCTCGCGGCGGCCGAGGCGGTCTCGGTGGAGACCGGGCTCCCGATCAAGGCGCTGACCGCCGGCCCCGACGGTGACCTCGCCGACGACGGCTCGTGGCTCGCGAGTTGCGGGGTCGGCCCCGGCGGGGCGCTGCTGGTACGCCCCGACGGCATCGTCGCCTGGCGCAGCGCCGGCCCGGTCGACGACCAGGCGCAGACCCTGACCGCCGCCCTGGCCACGATCCTGCGGGGAGCGTGAGCAGATGTCCTACCGCGCCCTCATGGTCATGCGGATGGCCCCCGGCCACGCCGACGCGGTCGCCGAGCTCTTCGCCGAGCACGACAAGGGCGACATGCCCCACGTCGTCGGCATCTCGCGGCGCACGCTCTTCCGCTACCAGGACCTCTACATGCACCTGCTCGAGGCCGACACCGACGTCTTCGACAAGCTCCTCGCGGCCCGAGCCCGCGCGGACTTCCAGGAGGTCAACCGGCGCCTCTCGGCCTACCTGCAGCGCTACGCGCCGGACAGCATGACCGAGTTGCAGGACTCGTTGGCCACGCCCTTCTACACCTGGAGCCCCGAGACAGGGAGCATCACGTGACGCTGACCCGCCGCGACATCAACGACATGATGCAGGCATACAAGAAGACGAGCCTGCTGCGTACCGGGGTCGAGCTGGGTGTGTTCGACGCCCTCGCCGCGGGCCCGGCCACGGCCAGCGGGCTCGCCCCGAAGCTCGGCATCCACCCGCGAGGCGCGCGCATCCTGCTCGACGCGCTCACCGCGATCCGCCTCACCGACCGGACCGGCGAGCACTTCTCGCTCACCCCGGCGGCCGCGGACCACCTGGTCAGCACCCGTCCCGACTACCTGGGCGGAATGGTGAAGGTGATGTCGAGCGACTGGGAGTGGGACGCGCTGCGCGACCTCAGCGCCGCCGTACGGGCCGGCGGCACCGTGCTCGACGTGCACGCCGAAACCCCGGAGTACACCTACTGGGAGGACTTCGCCGCGTACGCGACGAAGGTCGCCCAGCCGACCGCCGAGGTGATGGCGGAGGCGCTCGCACCGTGGACGAAGGAGCGCGCCGAGCTCGACATCCTCGACGTCGCCTGTGGCCACGGCGTCTATGGCTACACCCTCGCGCAGCACAACCCGCAGGCGGCGGTGACCTCGCTGGACTGGCCCAACGTGCTCGCCGTGACGGAGAAGCACGCCGAGCGGCTCGGCGTGCGCGACCGGGCGTCGTTCCTGCCGGGTGACATGTTCACCACCGATCTCGGTGGCCCCTACGACGTCGCGCTGCTGACCAACGTCACCCACCACTTCTCCGAGGAGCGGGTGCATGAGCTGGTGAACCGGCTCGGTTCCGTGGTCAAGCCGGGTGGACGGCTGGTCATCGTCGGTTTCACCACCGGCGACGAGTCGCCGGCACTGGACCCGGCGCCGTACCTCTTCTCAGTGCTGATGTTGGTCTGGACCTTCGAGGGGGAGTCGCACTCCGTGGCCGCCTACAACCGGGCCCTGGCCGCGGCGGGCTTCGGCCCGGCCACCGTCCACCCGACGGACCTGCCGTTCCGAGTGCTCGTCGCAGAGAAGGGATGACCATGCATCGGCAACCGATCGTGAAGGTCGCCGCCACCGACGTGCCCGGCATCAACCGGATCGGCGGCGAGGTGCGGATCCTGCTCAGCCCGAAGACCGTCGACGCGACGGAGGGCTTCATGGGCACGGTCCGCCTGGAGCCGGGCGAGTTCCTGGCGGAGCAGTACAACCCGTACTCGGACAAGTTCTGTTATCTGGTGCGCGGCGAGGTCGTGATCCGGGTCGACGGCGCGGAGGTCAAGCTCGCGGCCGACGAGGCTCTGATGGTCCGTCGCGGCCAGCGGCACCGCATCGTCAACGCCGGTGTCGAGATCGCGCTGATCGTGTTCCAGATCAGCCCGCTCGCGCCGCGCCCCGAGCTGGGCCACGTCGACACCGAGGAGGTCCCGCACCCCGAGTCGCCGGTGCCGCAGGTCGGCGGCGTGCGCGACGGGTGGCAGCGACCGACGGGAGGAAACTCATGAGCCAGCTGACCCTCGACGACCTGCGTCGGATCCTGGAGACCAGTTCCGGTGTGGTCGAGCAGACCGACTGGGCCGATCCGGCGACGCTCGACGCGCCGTTCGACGACCTCGGCTACGACTCGCTCGCGCTGTTGGAGCTGGCGGCGCGGGTGCAGCAGGAGTACGAGGTGCGCATCCCCGACGACGCCGTGTCGATCATGAAGACGCCGCGGCTCGCCGTCGACTACGTCAACCAACGACTCGCGGATCGGTGACCCCATGGCCGGACACACGGACAACGCGGTCGTCATCAACGCACCGTTCGACCTCGTCTGGGACCTGACCAACGACATCCCCAACTGGCCCTCCCTGTTCAGCGAGTACGCCAGCACGGAGGTGCTCTCGACGTCCGACGACGGGGCCGTGGTCTTCCGTCTCACCATGCACCCCGACCCGGCCGGCCGGGTCTGGAGCTGGGTTTCCGAGCGGGTGCCCGACCGCGCCGACCGGGTGGTGCGGGCACGGCGGCTGGAGACCGGCGCCTTCAAGTACATGAACCTGTTCTGGGAATACACCGAGCTCCCGGACGGCGGGGTGCGGATGCGGTGGGTACAGGACTTCGAGATGCGGCCGGGCGGGCACGCCGACGACGAGGGCATGACCGCCCACCTCAACCGGACCACACGTGAGCAGCAGGCACGCATCCGGGAGATCGTGGAGAAGGCCGCGGCCGAACGCGGGCAGTCATGACCGCCACCGTCAACACGCCCGTCGGCAAGAGCTGGCTGATCTGCCCGGGCTGCCGGGCGCTGCTCTACCAGCGCCGGGTCGAGCGCAACCTGGGCGTCTGCCCGGAGTGCGACCACCACGACCAGGTCACCGCGCACCAGCGGATCGAGCAGCTCTTCGATCTCGACTCGGTCGAGGAGCTGCCACCGGTCGATGCCGTCGGTGATCCGCTCGGGTTCGTCGACACCAGGCCCTACCCGCAACGGATCGAGGCGGCCCGCCGGCGCACCGGGCTCGACGAGGCAGTCGTCTGCGTCCGGGGCACGGTCGAGGGGCAGCCGTTGATCGCGGCGGTCATGGACTTCCGGTTCCTCGGTGGCAGCCTCGGCGCGGGCGTCGGCGAGCGGATCACCCGGGCGGCCGAGTTGGCGCTCGAAACCCGTACGCCGCTGCTGATCGTCAGCGCCTCCGGCGGTGCCCGGATGCAGGAGGGCGTGCTGTCGCTCATGCAGATGGCCAAGACCAGTGCGGCGCTCGGGGCCCTCGACGAGGCCGGGGTGTTGACGATCTCGCTGGTCAGCGACCCGACCTACGGTGGCGTCGCGGCATCGTTCGCGACGCTCTGCGACGTCATTCTCGCCGAGCCGGGGGCGCGCCTCGGCTTCGCCGGGCCGAGGGTCATCCAGCAGACGCTGCGTCAGCCGCTGCCGGCCGGCTTCCAGACCGCCGAGTACCTCTTCGCCCGCGGCATGCTCGACGACCTGGTGCCCCGGTCGAACCTGCGGTCGACCATCGGCCGGCTGCTGGCCTTCGCGGGGGCCGACCGGTCCGCGCCGGATCCTTACCCGGTACGGGCCACCACGCCCCCCGAGTCGGGGGACCCGTGGGCGGTCGTGGCGTTGTCCCGCGATCTCGGCCGGCCCTCCACACTCGACTACATCGGCCACTTCGTGGACGGTTTCGTGGAGCTGCACGGCGACCGGCTGGCGAGTGACTGCCCGGCGATCGTCGGCGGCGTCGGCCTGATCGACGGCCGGCCCACAGTGGTGATCGGCCACCAGAAGGGCCACACGGTCGCCGAGGTGGCCAGCCGCAACTTCGGCATGGCGACACCGGCCGGCTATCGCAAGGCGGCCCGACTGATGCGGCTGGCCGAGAAGCTCGGCACGCCGATCGTGACGCTGATCGACACGCCCGGCGCCTACCACGGCATCTCGGCGGAGGAGAACGGGCAGGCTCTCGCCATCGCCGACAGCATTCGGCTGATGGCCGGGCTGACGGTTCCGGTCGTCGCCATCGTGACCGGCGAGGGCGGCAGCGGAGGCGCGCTCGCCCTCGGCGTCGGCAACCGGGTGCTGATGCTCGCCAACGCTACGTACTCGGTGATCAGCCCGGAAGGCTGCGCCGCGATCCTCTGGAACGACTCCGGTCGGGCCGACGAGGCCGCCGCGCAGCTCAAGCTCCAGGCCGGCGACCTGCTGGCGCTCGGCGTCATCGACGGGGTGGTTCCCGAACCGCCCGGCGGGGCACCGGCCGATCCCGCTGCGACCGCGTCGGCCGTACACCGGGCGGTTGTCGACGCGTTCGCGGAGTTGGCCGGCCTCGACCGCGAGGAGGTGCGGGCCCATCGCCGGGCCCGCTTCCGACAGATCGGAGGTTTGACGAATGCCGGAGGGTAACGCCGACCCGCTGGATGCCGCGGTCCGCAGTCTCGCGCGGCTGATCGGGTCGACGCCAGGTCCGGTCCGCCGCGCCCGGCTCCAGCACGGTGACCTGGTGGTCGAGGTGGAGTGGCCGGACGGCGCACCCGGGGTGGCGGCGGTTGCGCCGGTCCCGCCGGTGGAGGCCGACGCCGGTCTGCACTACGTGTGCGCGCCGATGGTCGCGACGCTCTACCTCGCGCCGTCGCCCGGCGCTGACCCGTTCGTCCGTGAGGGCGACCAGGTCGTGCCCGGCCAGCAGGTCGCGATCCTCGAAGCGATGAAGATGATGATCCCGGTCGAAGCCGACCGTGCGGGCGAGGTCGTGAAGGTGCTGGTGCCCAACGCGACCCCGGTCGAGTACGGCGAACGGTTGATCGCCTTAGCTGTGTCGGAGGGCTGACCCAGTGTTCGAGTCGGTGCTGATCGCCAACCGGGGCGAGATCGCGGTCCGGATCGCCCGGACCTGCCGGGAGATGGGGCTGCGTACCGTGGCGGTCTACTCGACCGTCGACCGGGACTCGGCGGTGGTGCGGCTGGCCGACGAAGCCGTCCAGATCGGGCCGGGTCCCAGCCGGCGCAGCTACCTGAGCGCCCCGGCCATCATCGAGGCGGCCCGCCGCACGGGGGCCGACGCCATCCACCCGGGCTACGGATTCCTCTCCGAGGACCCGGACTTCGCCGAGATCTGCGAGGCCGACGGGATCACGTTCATCGGGCCGCCGCCCGCCGTGATGGCCGCGCTGGGCGACAAGGCCCGGACGCGGGGCATCATGGCGGGCCTCGGCCTGCCCGTACTCCCCGGCACGACCGACGCCGTCGAGTCGGCGGCCCACGCCCGCGCGGTCGCCGAGGAGATCGGCTTCCCGCTGATCATCAAGGCGGTCGCCGGTGGCGGCGGTCGGGGCGTACGGGTGGTCCGCGACCCGGCCTCGTTCCTGGGCGAGTTCGCCGCCGCGCGGGCCGAGGCGCAGCTGCTCTTCGGCGACAACCGGGTCTACATCGAGCGTTACCTCGAGTCGGCCCGCCACGTCGAGGTGCAGGTGCTCACCGACCGCTACGGCAACGGCATCCACCTCGGTGAGCGCGACTGCTCGGTGCAGCGGCGTCACCAGAAGCTGATCGAGGAGTCGCCCGCGCCCGGGTTGCCGCAACACATGGTCGACCGGATGACCGCCGCCGCGGTCACCGGCGCACTCGGTGTCGGCTACGTGGGCGCGGGTACCTTCGAGTTCCTGGTCGGCGGTGGGGACGACTTCCACCTCATGGAGGTCAACTGCCGGCTCCAGGTCGAACACCCGGTCTCCGAGCTGGTGACCGGCGTCGACCTGGTGCGGCAACAGATCCTCGTCGCGGCCGGCGAACGGCTCGCGCTGACCCAGGCCGACGTGACGCCGCGCGGCACGGCGATCGAGTGTCGCCTCAACGTCGAGGATCCGGCGCGCGGCTTCGTACCGACGCCGGGTGAGCTGACCCGCTTCGACCTGCCCGCCGGCCCGTTCGTCCGCGTCGACACGCACGGGTACGCCGGCTACCGGGTTCCGGCCGACTACGACTCCCTCCTCGCGAAGGTGGTCGTCTGGGCGCCCGACCGCACCCAGGCCCTGGCCCGGATGGCCCGCGCCCTCGACGAGTGCGCCGTCGAAGGGCCCGGTGTGGCCACCACCCGCGACTTCCTCCGATCGACGCTCGACCACCCGCTGTTCCGTGCCGCGAAACACGACACCTCGCTGGTCGACACCATGCTCACCGGCCTCCAGCCGGACACCACCGAAACTCCAGGGCGCCACTAACCGAAGGGTTCACACTGCTGCCGGTTCGCGGGTTTGCGGCCCGTGCGTCCACGCGGGCGCCCGCGGACGGAAGGTGGCCGACATGGCAATTGACAACGCTTCGCGAGGTGTCAGCCGACGGCGATTATTGGCCGGAGTCGGCGCGGGGGCGCTCGTGGCCGGCACCGGGGGAGTCCTGCTCGACGCGACGCCCGCGGCGGCCGCGTTCTCCAACCGGTTCGGCCGGATGTTCCCGTCGCTGCCGGCGTTCGGGTCCGCGACGACCCAGATGCGGAACGCGCTGATCGACCTGTCGCGCGTCGGCGGCCCGATGGACGCCCGCGACCCGCTCAACGTTGGTGCGGAGGCGCTCGCCGACCAGCAGCAGCACAGCATCAACAACCCCGACAACTTCTCGATCCCGCAGGGCATGACGTACTTCGGGCAGTTCGTCGACCACGACCTGGCCTTTGAGACGACGGCGCCGCTGGGTACACCGGTCGACCCGACCACGGTGCCGAACCCCCGGACGCCGGCCCTTGACCTCGACTCGCTCTACGGTGCCGGGCCGACCGGAAACCCGGAGCTCTACAGCTCGACCGATCCGGCCAAACTCAAGATCGAATCGGGCGGGCGCTTCGAAGACCTGCCGCGCAACTCCAGTGGCAGGGCGATCGTCTTCGACCCCCGCAACGACGAGAACCTGCCGATCGCGCAGATCACGGCCGCGTTCATCCTCTTCCACAACCGGGTGGTCGACCTGGTGCGCGCACAGGGCACACCGTCGGCACAGGTCTTCGCCGCCGCCCGGCAACTCGTCACCTGGCACTACCAGTGGATCGTGCTCAACGAGTTCCTTCCGCTGATCGCCGGCCCGGGCGCGGTCTCCACAGTGCTCAGCGGAGGCCGCCGCTTCTACAAGCCGGAGCCGAACGCGACGTTCATCCCGGTCGAGTTCACCGCGGCGGCGTTCCGCTTCGGCCACAGCCAGCCACGACCGGCCTACCTGGTCAACCGCACCGGCAACGGCGGCGACGAGTTCTACGCCATGCTCTTCGACCCGGCGCTGAGCGGCGCCGACCCGGCCGACCTGCGCGGCGGGAAGCGGGCCGCCCGTCGTTACCTCGACTACCAGTTCTGGTTCCAGTTCTTCGACGGTCAGGTGCGCTGGAGCAAGTGGGTCGACGTCCGCAACTCGACGCCGCTGTTCGGCTTCCCGCTGCCACCGCCGCCGTCCGGCTCGCCGTCGGCCAACCTGCTCGGACGCGACCTGCTCCGTCAGCTCACCTTCGGCATCCCGTCGGGCCAGCGGATCGCCGCCCACATCGGGGCGCCCGCACTGAACAGCTTCAACTTCCCGGAGCTCAGTGGGTACGGCCTCGGCCTGGACTCGAACACCCCGCTCTTCTACTACATCCTCAAGGAGGCACAGCTCCAGGCCGGCGGAGGTTCGTTGGGCGCGGTAGGTGGGCGAATCGTGGCAGAGGTGCTCATCGGCATCGCCCAGCTCGACCCTGCGAGCTACCTGAAGGTGCAGCCCAACTGGCGTCCGACCCTGCCCGCCCGCTTCTCGGGCCAGTTCACGATGGCCGACCTGCTCACGTACGCCCGGGTCGACCCGGCCAGCCGCAACTCCTGACGGCGCCTGCTCCGCACCCGGGCCCGGGGTGGCCCGGTGTGCGGAGCATGAGCCCGGTTGAACGGGCCTCCAACGGTCCTCGACGCGGGTGGGGGAGGGTGCGGGCATGACTGGCAACTTCAGCGATTTCAAGGTGGCGGATCTGTCGTTGGCGGCCTTCGGGCGTAAGGAGATCGAGCTGGCCGAGCATGAGATGCCGGGTCTGATGTCGATCCGGAGGGAGTTCGCCTCGCGGCAGCCGTTGAAGGGTGCGCGGATCACCGGCTCTCTGCACATGACGATCCAGACGGCGGTGTTGATCGAGACGTTGGTGGCGCTCGGGGCGCAGGTCCGGTGGGCGTCCTGCAACATCTTCTCCACCCAGGACCACGCGGCGGCGGCGATCGTGGTCGGCCCGACCGGCACCCCGGACGCCCCGGCCGGTGTCCCGGTCTACGCCTGGAAGGGCGAGTCCCTCGACGAGTACTGGTGGTGCACCCAGCAGGTGCTGCTGTGGCCGGACGGGCAGGGCCCGAACATGATCCTCGACGATGGTGGTGACGCCACGCTGCTGGTGCACAAGGGCGCCGAGTTCGAGGCGATCGGGGCGGTCCCGTCGCCGGAGAGCGCCGACTCGGAGGAGTACGAGGTCATCCTCGGTGTGTTGACGCGGTCGCTGCGTGAGGACAACCGCCGCTGGACGCGGGTCGCCGCCGGGATCAAGGGGGTGACCGAGGAGACCACGACCGGCGTTCACCGGCTGTACGAGATGCAGCAGGCGGGGAACCTGCTGTTCCCGGCGATCAACGTGAACGACTCGGTGACCAAGAGCAAGTTCGACAACAAGTACGGCTGCCGGCACTCGCTGATCGACGGGATCAACCGGGCCACCGATGTGCTGATCGGCGGGAAGGTCGCCGTGGTGTTCGGCTACGGCGACGTCGGCAAGGGCTGCGCCGAGAGCCTGCGCGGTCAGGGTGCGCGGGTCATCGTGACCGAGGTGGATCCGATCTGCGCCCTCCAGGCGGCGATGGACGGCTACCAGGTCGCGACCATCGACGACGTGGTCGAGACCGCGGACATCTTCGTGACCGCCACCGGCTGCTTCAGCGTGATCACCAACGAGCACATGGCACGGATGAAGCACCAGGCGATCGTGGGAAACATCGGTCACTTCGACAACGAGATCGACATGGCCGGTCTCGCGAAACGCGCTGACGTCGAGCGGATCACCGTCAAGCCGCAGGTGGACGAGTGGCGGTTCGCGGACGGCCACTCGATCATCGTGCTGTCCGAGGGCCGGCTGTTGAACCTGGGCAACGCCACCGGGCATCCGAGCTTCGTGATGTCGAACAGCTTCGCCAACCAGACCATCGCGCAGATCGAGCTGTTCACCAGCACCGACCAGTATCCGGTCGGCGTGCACACCCTCCCCAAGCACCTGGACGAGAAGGTGGCCCGACTCCACCTCTCCGCGCTGGGTGTCCGCCTCACCGAACTGACCAAGGAACAAGCCAACTACCTCGGCGTCCCGGTCGAAGGGCCCTACAAGCCCGACCACTACCGCTACTGAGAGGGCCCGCCCCGCATGATCGCCGTATCCGGCTCGATCGCGACCGACCATCTGATGCGTTTTCCGGGGCGGTTCGCCGAGCAACTCATCGCCGGCAGCCTCGACACCGTCTCGCTCTCGTTCCTCGTCGACGACCTGGTCGTCCGGCGCGGCGGGGTCGCGGCCAACATCGCCTTCGGGCTCGCTCAACTCGGGCACCGGCCGGTGCTGCTCGGCGCGGTCGGTGGCGACTTCGGCGACTACCGCAGCTGGCTGGAGCGGCACGGGGTCGACTGCTCGGAGGTGCAGGTCAGCTCCATCGCGCACACCGCCCGGTTCATCTGCACCACCGACACCGACCTCTGCCAGATCGCGTCGTTCTATCCCGGCGCGATGGGTGAGCCCGACCGGATCAGCCTCGACGGTGTCGCCGCGCGGGCCGGCGCGCTCGGGCTCGTCATCGTCGCCGCGGAGAACCCGGACACGATGCTCGCCCGCGCCGCCGCCTGCCGCCGGCTGGGCCTGCCCTTCGCCGCCGACCCGTCACAGCAGCTGGCCCGGATGCCGTCGGCCGACATCGAGGCGATGATCAACGGCGCTCGCTACCTGTTGACGAACGAGTACGAGGCGGCGCTGCTGGAGTCGAAGACCGGGCTGAGCGAAGACGACATCCTGCGCCGCGTGGGCGTGCGGGTCGTGACCCTGGGGGCCAACGGGGTACGCGTCACAGGGCAGGAGGGTGACTTCCTGGTCCCGGCGGCACGGGTGGGCCGCATCGTCGACCCGACCGGTGTCGGCGACGGCTTCCGGGCCGGCTTCTTCGCCGCGCTCGCCGCCGACCTGCCCATCGAGCGCGCGGCACAGGTGGGCTGCGTACTGGCGGCGCACGTGCTGGAGGTCGAGGGCCCGCAGGAATACACGGTCGACGCCGACGTATTCGAGCGCCGCATCGCCGACTCCTACGGCCCGGACGTTGCGGTCGACGTGCGGGCGCTGGGGCTGGCTCGGGTCTGATCGGGCCAGTCGGAGCGCGGGCCGCTGCTCCTGCGGCGGCCCGTCCCCGGGCGGTCTCCAGACGATTTACGACGACCAGCAAAGCGCGATCTTGACACTGTGATACCAGATGACTACCCTACGGGCCGATCTGCACAACGGGGGTGTCATCGTGGCGGTGCCGATCGACTTCATGGTGCTCGGGCCCCTGGAAGTCCGCGCTGGCGGCCTACGCGTTGAGCTGGGCGGCGAGCGGCAGAGAAGGCTGCTGGCCGGTCTGCTCCTCCGCCACGGTCAGTTTGTGTCCGCCGCGGACCTGATCGCCATCGCCTGGAGCGGGGACCCGCCCGCGACAGCTCGCAACCAGATCCACAGCGGGATTTGGCAGCTGCGTCGCACACTTGATCGCTACGGTGCGGCGCACCTGCTGGATGGTGAGCGCGCCAACTACCGGCTTCGCGTCGACGCGAGTCAGCTGGATCTCGCCCGATTCAAGGACGCCGTGTCCGAGGGGCGACGCCTCGTAGCGCTCGATGACAAGCGCAAGGCCGCCGTCGTGCTGCGTCAGGCGGTGTCGATGTGGCGGGGTCCCGCGCTCGCGGATCTGAGCGGGATCGTGCTGGAGCGCGAGGCGGCCGTGTTGGAGGAGATGCGCATCGCGGTTCTCGAAGAGTGTCTGGAGTGCGAGCTGAGCCTCGGCGGCGGGGCCGCCGTGGTCGCCGAACTGACTGATCTGGTGGCGAGACATCCGCTGCGCGAGCGGCTCGCGGCCATGTTGATGACCGGCCTCTACCAGTCCGGGCGGCAGGCCGAGGCGATCGAGGCGTACCAGCGCGTCGCTGCCACGCTCGCCGATGAACTGGGCGTCGACCCGGGCGACGAGCTGCGTAAGAGGTACGAGGCGATTCTTCGGCAAGACCGGGCCCTCGACCCACCGGCGCGTCCCGAGGGCGTCGCCCTTGCGTCCGGCACCGGTGCGACACCTGTTCGCCCGGCTCAACTGCCTATGCAAGGGGCCCTGTTCGTCGGCCGTTCCGCCAGTCTGGCCGAGTTGGATGCGGCTCTGGCGACCGATCCCACTGACCAGCCGCACCCGACGGTCCTGTCCATCGTGGGCCATGCCGGTGTCGGCAAGACCGCGCTGGCCGTCCGTTGGGCACATCGGGTCCGCGACCGTTTCCCGGACGGGCAGCTCTTTGTGAACCTGGACGGGTTCGGCCCGGACGGAACGACGGCCCTCAAGCCCACCGACGTCCTACGAGACTTCCTGGAAGCGTTGCACGTTCCGCCAGACCGGATACCTCCCGGGCTCAACGCCCAGGTGGGTCTCTACCGCAGTGTCCTGGCCGACCGGCGGGTGCTGGTCGTACTGGACAACGCCCGCGATGCGGCACAGGTGCGCCCGCTGCTCCCGGGCAGCCCGTCCTGCCTGGTCGTGGTCACCAGCCGAAACCGGCTCACCGGACTCGTCGTGAACGAAGGGGCTCAACCCGTCTCGCTCGGCATGCTGACCGAGGTGGAAGCGCACGAGTTGCTCACCCGCCGACTCGGCGTCGCCCGGGTCGTGCGGGACGCGGGAGCCGTCGACCAGATCATCCGCCGGTGCGCAGGTCTACCCTTGGCGCTGGCCATCGTCGCGGCGCGTGCCGCCACCGACGCCCAGCTCTCGATCGAGGTCCTCGCCGGCCGCCTCGGGAGCGGCGGGGATCTGGACGTCCTTGCCGGAGACGATCCGCGGTCCGACCTTCGGACAGTTCTCTCCGGCTCCTACCGCGCTCTCAGCCCCGAACACGCCCGACTGTTTCGCCTGCTCGGCCTGCATCACGGCCTGGAGATGGCCGTCTCGACCTGCGCCAGCCTGGCCGGCCTGCCCCTGGACCAGACCAGCCGACTGCTGGCCGACCTCGTAGCCGTCCACATGGTCGAGCGGCGTTCGACCGACCGGTACGCGCTCCACGACCTCCTGCGCGCATACGCGCGCGAACTGGTCAATGTTCACGAGACCGAGCGCGATCTGCGCGCCGCGCGGCATCGGATGCTCGACCACTACCTGCACACCGCCCATGTCGCCGATCGCCTGATCTATCCGCACCGGCGAGACTCGATCGACCTCGCAGCGCCGCAGCCCGGCGTGACCACGGAGATCCTCACCGACAGCGACGCGGCGTTCGCCTGGTACACGAGCGAACGGCGGGCACTCGTCACGGCCGTCGACATGGCAGCCTCGAACGGGTTCGACTCGCACGCGTGGCAACTTGGCTGGACACTGACCACCTTCCTCAACCGATGCGGGTGGTGGCACGAGTGGGCTGCGGTCGAGGCCACGGGTCTCGTCGCTGCGCAGCGACTGAAGGACCGCAGGGCCGAGGCCCGCTGCCATCGCGGCCTCGCCAACGCCCACACCCGCCTGGGGCGCTACGAACGTGCCCGCCAGCACCACGGGTCTGCCTTGAAGCTGTACGTCGAGATCAGGGATCGGACCGGACAGGCGCAGGTCCACAGCAACTTGTCCTGGTTGGCCGAGCGTCAGGGAAGCTACCGTGACGCGCTGGCGCACGCCGAACAGATGCTGCACCTCCATCGGCATGCGGGCCCCGAATCTGGCGAGGCCAGCGCACTCAACGCTGTCGGGTGGTACCACAGCCTGCTGGGCGACCACACCCGCGCTCTTGACTACTGCGGACGCGCCGTTGCTCTCATGCAACGCCTGGGCGACCTCCACGGTGAGGCGTACGTGTGGGACAGCCTGGCGCACGTTCACCATCAACGAGGCGATCACGCCCAGGCGCTCTCCTGTGGGCGGCGCGCGGTCAACCTGTCCGCGGAGGTCGGCGAGACCACTCTCCAAGCCAGCGCGTTGGCCCGCCTCGGCGACACCTACGAGGCCGCGGGTGACCTGGCCGCCGCGTGGAAGGTGTGGCATCAAGCCTTGGACGTCTATGACGGACGTGACGAGGTGCAGGCGGCAGCCATTCGAGAAAAGCTGAAGATCAGCATCTACGGCTCCTGACTGCCTACCAGTCGTCGCACCCGGACACGGACCCCCAAATACGGGCTTCTGGCTCATCGACGAGCGTTCACACCTTGGCAGCGGTGCGCGCCTCCGCTAACGTCCATGGGAACGCTCCCATGAACTTAGATACATCTATGTGATCTGGAGGCAACACGTCGTGGCTATCCTCTCCTCGCTCCGCCGCAGATCGGCGGCCATCAGCGTGGCGGCCGTCGCGGGCGCCACCGCCGTCGGCGTCTGCCTCGCCGTCAGCAGCGCCTCCGCCGGCACGCTGTCCGGGTCGCTCTACCGCGACCCGAGTTCGGCCGTCGTCCGCTGGGTCGCCGCCAACCCCGGCGACTCTCGTACGGCCGTCATCCGCGACAAGA
Source organism: Micromonospora arida (assembly GCF_003857035.1). Classification (GTDB taxonomy): domain Bacteria; phylum Actinomycetota; class Actinomycetes; order Mycobacteriales; family Micromonosporaceae; genus Micromonospora; species Micromonospora arida. The sequence continues at coordinate 804 of NZ_QGSY01000299.1, read as the reverse complement.
TCGCGAGTCAGCCGCAGGCGCGTTGGTTCGCCAACTTCAACCCCTCGACCGTGCAGTCCGAGGTCTCCGGGTTCATCGGCGCCGCCAACGCGGCGCAGCAGATCCCGGTTCTGGCCGTCTACGAGATCACCAACCGGGACTGCGGCGGGGCCAGCGCCGGTGGGGCGCCGGACCTCAACCAGTACCAGACGTGGGTGTCCAACTTCTCCAGGGGACTGGGCAACCAGACCGTCATCATCATCCTGGAAACCGACTCGCTCGCTCTGCTGACGTGCCTGAGCACCGCCGAGATCAACGCGCGCAACCAGGCGATCTCGACGGCCACCCGGACCATCAAGTCGGGCAACCCCAACGCCAAGGTGTACCTCGACGGCGGCCACTCCACCTGGAACAGCGCAGGTGAGACGGCGAACCGGCTCCGCGCGGCCGGCGTGCAGTACGCCGACGGCTTCTTCACCAACGTGTCGAACTACAACTCGACCTCCAGCGAGGCGAACTTCGGTCGGGCGGTCATCTCCTCCCTCAACGGCATGGGGATCTCGGGCAAGCGCCAGGTCATCGACACCAGCCGCAACGGGGGCGCCAGCGGGGACTGGTGCGGCGACGACAACACCGATCGGCGCATCGGGCAGTACCCGACGACAAACACCGGCGATGCCAACATCGACGCGTACCTGTGGGTGAAGCCGCCGGGGGAGGCGGACGGCTGCCGCTTCACGGCCGGTTCGTTCCAGCCCGAACTGGCCTTCAGCCTGGCCAACGGCGCACCCAACCCGCCCACCACCACCCCGCCGACGACCACTC
>NZ_QGSY01000143.1 GCF_003857035.1 Micromonospora arida | reverse complement strand
GGGCAGGGCGAGACGTGCGGGACCGATCTCGACCGACAGGTGTGGGTCGGGGCCGTTGGGGCGGTCAGCGCTGGATGGACTTCGTCTCCAGGAACTCCTCCAGCCCAAAGCGGCCGAACTCGCGGCCGTTGCCGGAGTGCTTGTAGCCGCCGAACGGGGCGAGCGGGTTCCAGTGGCCGGCGTTGACGTCGACCTGGCCCACGCGCAGCCGCCGGGCGATCGCCAGCGCGTGCTCCGGCTCACCGAAGACGCCGCTGGTCAGGCCGTACAGGGTGCCGTTGGCGATGGCCACGGCCTCGTCCTCGTCGGCGTAGGGAATGATCGTCAGCACCGGGCCGAAGATCTCCTCCTGGGCGATCGCGGAGGTCGGGTCGACGTCGGCGAAGATCGTCGGGTGGACGTAGGCTCCGACGGGCAGCCCCTCGGGTCGCTGCGGGCCGCCGAACACGAGCCGGGCGCCGTCGGTGATGCCCCGCTCGATGTAGCCGACGACCTTCTGCCGGTGGGTCTCGGACGCCATCGGGCCGATCCGAGTGGCCTCGTCGCCCGGGTCGCCGACGGTGTACTGCTTCGCGGCCTCGACGGCCAACGCCACGACCTCGTCCTGACGGGAGGCGGGCACCAGCATCCGCGGCCACGCGCCGCAGACCTGACCACCGTTGCTGAACGCCATCATGAGACCCCGCTCGACCGCGGCGGGCAGGTCGGCGTCGTCGAGGATGATGTTCGCGCCCTTGCCGCCCAGCTCCAGCGCGACCCGCTTGACGGTCGCCGCGGCCACCGCGGAGATCCGCTGTCCCGCCCGGGTGGAGCCGGTAAAGGAAATCATGTCGATGTCCGGGTGTGCGGAGATCGCCTCGCCGACGGTCGCGCCGGTGCCGTAGACGACGTTGAACACACCCGCCGGTACGCCGGCCTCGGCGGCGACCTCGGCGAGGATGCGCGCGGTCAGCGGGGCGTTCTCGGACGGCTTGAAGACCATCGTGTTGCCGGCGAGCAGGGCCGGCGCCAGCTTGGAGACGATCTGCTGGAGCGGGAAGTTCCACGGCGTGATCGCGCCGACCACGCCGATCGGCTCGCGGACGATCAGCGAGTTGCCGACCTCCTCGGTCCAGGCGAAGTCGTCGGCCAGGCCGGCGATGGACTCGACCACCGCGGCCGGGAACGCGACCTGGGCGGTCCGGGACATACCGATCGGAGAGCCCATCTCGGCGGTGATCGCCTGGGCGATCTCTTCCGTGCGGGCAGCCAGGCCGGCGCCGAGGCGGCGCAGCACGTCCGCCCGGTGCTGCGGGGTGGTCGCCGACCAGGCCGGGAAGGCGGCTCGGGCGGCGGCGACGGCGCGGTCGACGTCGGCGGCGGTGCCGGCCGGGGTCTCGGCGACGACCTCGCCGGTGGCCGGGTTGACGACGGGAAGGGTGTCGGCGGAGCCGGTGACGGTCTCGCCACCGATCCAGTGGCCGGCGACGGTGTAGGTGGAAGGTGTCATGGACCGACCGTCGCACCGCTGCCGAACCCCAACCAGGTGCGGTTTATCCAGGGTTCAGCGATCCCTGGCTGGGGTTCGGCCCCTCAGAGCGCGAGGACGATCCGGCCGGCGGTGGTGCCCGCGTCCTGCCGGGCCCAGGCGTCCGCGATGGCGTCGAACGGCACGATCTCGTGGTCGACGGTGAGCCGGCCGGCCGCCGCGTGCCCGGCCACCACGGTCAGCGCCGCGGCCCGCTCGGCGGTCGACAACCCGTTGTTGGTGTAGCCGATCATCCGCAGCGTGCCGCTGCGCAGCACCGCGGACTCGATGGGCGCGGTCGCGCCGGCCGCGCTGCCCAGGTTGACCAGTCGCCCTCCCGGGCGCAGCACCCGCAGCGCCGCCGCGGCCGGGACACCGAAGACCGGGTCGAGGACGAGGTCGACCGGCCCGTCGGCGGCGTGGCGCAGCCGGTCGGCCATCGACGCGACATCGTCGTCGGGGAGCAGCGGGACCGTGACGGCGGCGCCGAGCTCCTCGGCGCGGGCCCGTGCGGCGGCCGACCGGGCCACGGCGATGACCCGGCGGGCGCCGCCGAGCAGGGCGAGCTGGACGGCGGCCTGGCCGACCACACCCCCTGCGCCGAGCACGATGACCTGTTCGCCGGCCGCCAGGCCGCCGGCGTGGGTCAGCGCCGCGTGCGCGGCGACCGCGGAGAGACCGAGAGCCGCGAGCAGGGTCAGCGGTACGCCAGCTGGCAGCGTCACCACGTCGACGGTGGGCACGGTGACCGTGGTCGCCATGCTGCCGTCGACGCCGGAGCGCATCCCGGCCGACGTGCCGAACCAGACCGGGGTGCCGTCGGCGAGCCGACCGACCCCCTGCACACCCGGCACGTACGGGGTGCTCGGCGGTCCGAAGTAGCTGGTGCCGCTGGCGCAGAGCACGTCCAGCGGGGTGATCGGCACGGCCTCGACGGTGACCGCCACCGCACCGTCGGCCGGTACGGGCTCCGGCCGATCGGCGATCGTCGGCGGCGTGCCGCAGGTGGTGAGCAGGGCCGCGCGGATCACGTCGCGATGTCCGGGTAGGGCATCGAGAAGTGGGCCAGCCGCGCGCCGTAGGACTTCTGGTATTCCAGCGGCTCGGTGTTGTCCCGCTCGAAGAGGGCGATGAAGAGGGTCAGGGTGAGGAACGGGTGCGCGCCCAGCTCGAAGAGCTTCACGTGGTCGTGGGTGGCCAACGCCTCGCGCTCCACGTCGTCGAAGCGCAGCCAGGTGCTCGCCTCGCCGGTGTGGCAGTTCAGCACCGTGTTGGCGCACTCTGCCTCCCACCAGGAGACCAGCTCACGCGGCTCGCTGCGGTAGCGCTCGACCAGCTCCGGGTCCCGGTCGACCATGAAGAGGAACTTGTTCAGCAGGTACTTGCTCATGCCGTCGGCGCTCCGTTCGGGTACCAGGTGAAGTACGCCTCCATGGTGTGGAACAGATCGAGGGTGTCCACGTAGTCGGCCTTCACGCCGGCACCGGCCACGCCCATCATCAGCATGAAGTCCATGAAGCCGTGGGTGGCGTTGCCCGGTGAGTGCAGGCTGTCCAGGGTGACCTCGCGCAGGCACTCGTCCAGGTCGCCGTTGGCGATCCACTCGACGGCCCGCTGGTCGAACTCCGGGTCCGGGCCGTGCGGGCCGAACTGCCGGGGGCCGCCGAGCTCCAGCGAGAGATGGCCGGTGCCGATGACGGCCACCCGCAGGTGCGACGGCCACGACTCGACGATGTCGCGGATGCTCTGGCCGAGCTGGACGAAGCGCTTCGGCTGCGGCAGCGGCGGCGCGAAGATGTTGGTGTAGATCGGCACGATCGGCAGGTCGGCCTCGGGCCGCAGCGTGATGATCGGGCAGGTGATGCTGTGGTCGATGCGCAGCTCGTTGCTGAAGGCGAGGTCGAAGCCGGCGTCGAGGCCGGCCCGCAGGATGTGCCCGGACAGGTCCTCCTGGCCCTTGAGCAGCATCCGGGGCAGCCCGAACTCGCGCTCCTCGTTGTACCAGTTGGCGTCGTAGTGGGGTGCCTTGCCGACCAGGAACTGCGGCATGTTGTCCAGCCAGAGCTGGTGGAAGTGGTCGGAGCCGACCATCACCAGCACATCGGGTCGGGCTCGGGTCAACGTCTCCCGGAACGCCAGGATCTTGCGGGTCCACTCGTCGGCGAACGGTGGCCGATCCTCACCCGTGGCGGTGCTGGCCCGGTAGTAGAAGGGGTGGTGGGTGGAGGCGATGACCGCGACGATGGAGGCCATTCCCGCTCCTTTCGGGGGGTGGAAGAGGAGATCAGGGCTCGTAGACGGCGTTGCGGTCGACGGTGCGGTAGATGTCCATCCCGAGCGGCCGTCGTCGCTCCTCGGCAAGGTGCCCGAGCAGCCCCGCAGCGCGGGCCAGCAGGGCGAAACCGCGCAACATCTCGACCGGGAGCCCGAGGTCGGCGAGGGCCGCCCCGCAGACTCCGGCGCCGTTGAGCGGCAGGGTGCGGCCGAGCACCTGGGGGTGTACGCGTCCGATCGCCTCGAACAGCCGCAGGTGCGGGCCGTGCAGACCCTCCTCGGTGGCGATCCTGATCAGCACGGGGGTGCGCGGGTCCTGCTCCTTGTGCACGGGGTGCCCGAGCCCGGGGACCAGCCGGCGTTCCTGTTTGGCCCGGGTGACCGCGTCGAGCGCCACCGCGTCGTAGTCGGTCACCTCGCCGGCCTGGGCGAGCGTGTCGGCGAGGAAGCGTCCACAGTCCTCCGTGACACCCAGGAATCGGGAGCCGCCGCCGAGCAGACCGGCGGCGAGCGCGCCCTGCAACGACTCGGGCGCGGACAGGTACGTCAGCCGGGCGGCGATCGCCGTCGGGGTGAAGCCGTGGTCGGCGAGGGCCACCAGCACCGCCTCGAAGACCCGTACCTCGCCCGGGGTGGGACGGCGGCCGGCGACCAGCCAGTACGCCAGCTCGCCGAAGCCCACAGTGCCCATCAGGTCGGCGGCCAGGTCCTGACCGAGCAGAGAGATGGTGGTCGGGTCGGAGGTGCCGATCCCGGTGGGGAAGTTCAGTTCTTCAGCCACGCGCGGATCTCCTCGCCGTGTTCGTCGAGCCCCGGCGGCGGCAGCTCGTACCGGGCCGGGGTGTCGGAGAAGGTGATGGGGTTGCGGACACCGGGCACGTCTGCGACGGTGACGACCGGGTCGAGCCCCAGCTCCTCGGCGAGCGCCACACCACCGTCGATGGTGTTGATGGGCGCGCACGGGACGCCGGCGGCGAGCAGGTCCCGGAACCACTCGTCCTTGGTCCGCTTGGCGAGGCGTTCGACCAGCAGGGGCCGCAGTTGTTCGCGGTTGGCCGTGCGGTCCTGGTTGCGGCCGAAACGCGGGTCGTCGGGCAGGCCGGGCAGGTCGAGCACCTGGCAGAGCTTGCGGAACTGCCCGTCGTTACCGGCGATGACGATCAGCTCGCCGTCGGCGGTGGGCAGTGGCTCGTACGGGAAGAGGCTGGGGTGCGCGTTGCCCATCCGGAACGGGACGGTGCCGCCGGCGACGTAGCCGCTGGAGTGGTTGACCAACCCGGACAGCGCCGAGCTGAGCAGATTGACCTCGACGTGCTGGCCTCGTCCGGTCTCACCACGGTGGTGCAGCGCGGCGAGGATGCCGATGCTGGCGTGCAGCCCGGCCATCACGTCGAAGACGGAGATGCCGGCCCGGTACGGCGAACCGTCCGGGTCGCCGGTGAGGCTCATCAGGCCCGAGATGGCCTGCACCATGAGGTCGTAGCCGGAAAAGTCCTTACCGGCGCCGGTGCCGAAGCCGCTGATGCTCGCGTACACGATCTTGTCGTTGGTCGCGGTGACCGTGTCGTAGTCGAGGCCGAACCGGGCGAGGCCACCGGGCCGGAAGTTCTCGATCAGCACGTCGGCGCGGCGGGCCAACTCCTGCGCGGCGGCCAGGTCGTCGGGTTTCTTGAGGTCCAGGGCGACCGACCGCTTGTTGCGGTTGATGCCGAGGTAGTACGTCGAGACCCCGTCGCGGGTGGGCGGCATCCAGGTGCGGGTGTCGTCGCCACCGGGGCCCTCCACTTTGATCACCTGGGCGCCCAGGTCGGCCAGGAGCATCGTCGCGTACGGCCCGGCGAGGATCCGGGAGAAGTCCGCGACGAGCAGGCCGGCCAGTGGGCCTGTCGAATGCTGCACCATGTTTCCGCCCGTTCTGCGGACACCTGTCCGCCGGAACAGCTTGCGATACCGCACGGTGCGTGTCAACGGTACGTTCATTGAGCGGGGCCACCCTCTTGACACGAATCGTGACCGGGGCCACACTTGCGCCACTCGGGCTGGCCGCACAGCGGACAAGAGTCCGGATTCCCCTCGTACCGTGAAAGGAATGGGTGGCGAATGAGCGCAACCGACCGGCCGGTGGTCTTCCGTAACGGCCTGGTTCTCACCATGGACGACGCGCACACGGTGCTGCCCGGCGCCGACGTGCTGGTCATCGGCGGCCGGATCGCGCAGGTCGGCGTCGGTCTCACCGCACCCGACGACGCCCTGGAGATCGACGCCACCGACGGCATCCTCATGCCCGGCATGGTCGACACCCACCGGCACCTGTGGCAGACCGCGATGCGCGGGTACGGCGCCGACTGGACCCTGACGCAGTACTTCGTCTGGTACTACCTCGAGTCGGGCAAGCTGTTCCGGCCCGAGGACGTCTACGCCGGCAACCTGCTCGGCGCCATCGAGGCGATCGACGCCGGCGTCACCACCACTGTCGACTGGTCGCACGGGTTGCAGACACCCGAGCACGCCGACGCCGCCGTGGACGCCCTGGAGGCGGTCGACGGTCGGTTCGTGCTCGCCTACGGCAACATCCAGCAGGGGCCGTGGGAGTGGGCCACCTCGCCGGAGTTCCGCGACTTCCACCGCCGCCGCCTCGACGGTGGCAAGCTGGCCGGCTTCCAGTTGGCGTTCGACGTCACCGGTGACCCCGCCTTCCCGGAACGGGCCGCGTTCGAGGTGGCCCGGGAGTTGGGCGCCGCGGTGACCACCCACGCGGGCGTGTGGGGTGCCACCAACGACGACGGCATCCGGCTGATGCACGAGAACGGGTTCATGACCCCGTCGAACGTGTACGTGCACGCGGCGACGCTCACCCAGGACTCGTACAACCGGATCGCCGCGACCGGCGGCTCGGTCTCCGTCTCGACCGAGAGTGAGCAGAGCGCCGGCCAGGGTTACCCACCCACCTGGCAGTTGCGCCACCACGACATCCCGGTGTCACTGTCGATGGACACCAGCGTGTGGTGGAGCGGCGACCTCTTCTCCGCGATGCGCAGCACGCTCGGCGCGGACCGCTCCCGGGAGCACCTGGAGGCGCACGCCAAGCAGGAGACCATCACCCACTGCCACCTGCGCGCCGAGCAGGTCGTCGAGTGGGCCACCCGAGGCGGCGCCCGTGCGCTCGGCATGGACGCCACGATCGGCGCGCTCACCCCCGGCCGTCAGGCCGACGTCGTCCTGATCAAGAACGACGCCTCGCCGGTGATGTTCCCGATCCTGAATCCGCACGGTCACGTCGTCTTCCAGGCCCAGCGTGCCGACGTGCACACCGTGCTGGTGGATGGCCGGGTCGTGAAGCGCGACGGCCGCCTCGTCGGCGTCGACCTCGCCGCAGCGCGGGCCAGGGTGGCCGCGACCATCGACCACCTGCGCGAGACGATGGGGGAGGAGGCGTGGCAGCGGGGCATGAACCCGGACGTCCCCGAGACCGCGATCCTGGAGAACCCGTACCAGTACACCGAGTGGGACGCCGGGTCGGCGCAATGGAAGCATTAAGGACATGAGTGACAACGGAAGGGGCGCCGGGCCCGACTTCATCGAGGCTCTCGCCCGTGGCCTCGACGTCCTGCGCTCCTTCCGTCCCGCCTGCCCCTCGATGACGCTCAGCGAGCTCGCCGCCGCCACCGGCCTGGCCCGCCCCACCGTCCGGCGCATCCTCATCACGCTCGAATCGCTGGGCTACGTCCGCGCGGTCGGCCGCGGCCACACCCTCACCCCGCGCGTCCTGGAGCTGGGGATGGCGTACGTCAACGCGCTGAACATGTGGGACGTGGCCCGGCCGCACATGGAGAAGCTCGTCGCGCAGACCAACGAGTCGACCTCGATGGCCCAGCTCGACGGCAGCGACATCGTCTACGTCGCCCGGGTGGCCGTACCCAAGATCGTCACGCTTAATGTCACCATCGGCACCCGCTTTCCGGCACCCGCGACGTCGATGGGCAAGGTGCTGCTCGCGGCCCTCCCACCGGACACGCTGGCGACCGTCCTCGCCGAGCCCAGCCGCTCCGGCATCACGCCGCGCTGGCAGCCTGGACCGGGCGACCTCGACGCCGTGCTGCGTGAGGTCCGGGCGAAGGGCTGGGCGCTCGCCGACCAGGACCTGGCGCCGGGAATCCGGTCCGTCGCCACCGGCGTACGCGACGGCGACGGGCGGGTCGTCGCCGCCATCAACGTGACAGTGCACGCCGCCGAGACCTCGTTGGAGACCCTGCGCGAGGAGCACCTTCCGAGGTTGTTGCGCGCGGCCGCCGACATCGGGCACGACTGGGCGCTCACCGCCGCCGTGCCGGTGGTCACTGCCTAGGTGTGCTGTCCAGGGAGGTTGGTTGAGGTTGTGTGACGACACGGTTTGATGTCGTAGGTAGGTGAAGGCCTCCGGTTGTGGAGTGGAGCTGTTGAGGAACCGCTCCGCCAACCAGGAGGCCTTCATGTCCCACGCTAACGCTGCTTTGACTCCTCGCGCGCGTCTGCGCCTGGCGCGTCTGATCGTGGATGAGGACTGGTCGGTCGCTGCGGCGGCGCGTCGTTACGAGGTGTCCTGGCGAACCGCGGACCGGTGGGCGCAGCGATATCGGCAGCAGGGCGCCGAGGGCATGCAGGACCGTTCGTCGCGGCCCCACCGCAGCCCTGCGAAGACACCGGGGCCGGTGGTGCGCAAGATCGTGCATTTGCGGTGGAAGCAGCGCCTTGGTCCCGTGCAGATCGGCGGGCGTTTGGGCGTGCCGGCCTCGACCGTGCACGCGGTGCTGACCCGCTGCCGACTGCACGTACCGCGTTCGTGCACACCGTCGTCGACGATCACTCCCGGGTCGCCTACGCCGAGATCCGCGACGACGAGAAAGCCGCCACCGCCATCGACGTCCTGCGCAACGCGGTTGGCTGGTTCGCCGCCCGCGGCGTCAGAATCGAACGCGTCCTGTCCGACAACGGCTCAGCCTACAAATCCCACGCCTGGCGTGACGCCTGCGCCGAGCTGGGGATCACGCCGAAGAAGACCCGCCCCTACCGGCCACAGACCAACGGCAAGGTCGAACGGTTCCACCACACCCTCACCGACGGCTGGGCCATCGCCCGGTTCTACAACTCCGAGCAAGCCCGCAGGAAAGCCCTACCGGCCTTCCTACATCACTACAATCACCACCGACCCCACACCGCCACCGGCGGCCTACCACCCATCACCAGGTTGACCAACGTCCCTGGACAGCACACCTAGGTCCTACCGATCACGAGCTTCGCGGATCGTCCGGGGCAGCGCCGACACCCGACCGGATGCCATAGTGCCGCGATGAAGGCGGACCTGCACAGTTACTTGAAGGGCGGCCGCGAGTCGCTGCTGTGGAAGCTCGACGGGCTCGGCGAATACGACATTCGGCGTCCGTTGACCCCGACCGCGACCAACTTGCTCGGTCTGGTGAAGCACGCGACGGCCATGGAGACTCTCTACTTCGGCGTCGTGTTCGGCCGACCGTTCGAGCAGTTGCCGTACGTCGGCGACGGGGCGGAGACCAATGCCGACATGTGGGCGAGCGCGGATGAGACCCGCGAGGAGATCGTCGCGCTGTACCGTCGCGCGATCGCTCACGCCGACACCACAATCGAAGCCCTTGCCCTGGATGAGGTAGGCCGCGTGCCGTGGTGGGGCGATACCGCGGTCACGTTGCACCACGTCCTGGTCCACGTCATCGCGGAAACCCAACGGCACGCCGGCCACGCCGACATCGTCCGCGAACTCATCGACGGCGCGGCCGGACTGCTGCCCAGCAACGACAACCTGCCCCCCGTGGGCGAGTCATGGTGGCTGGATCACCACCGGCGAGTGGAGCAGGCTGCCCTCGACGCCAGCAGGCGCAGCAGCTAGTTCTCTGCCGGCCATCGCAGCCAGATCGCCGGCTTGCCGCCTGGGTCGGGTCCGCCGCGGATCGATCATGATGGCTCGAAGTGTCGTACACGTGTTCTAGTCTCGGGTCATGGTCGAGGAGTTGACGCAGGCAGAGGGCGCCATCGCGGCCTGCGCCGACACGGCCACCTGGGCACTGCCCGAGGACGAGCTGATCGCCGCGCTCGACACCGCGCACCGCATCGAGCAGCGTCTCGCCGCGGTGAAACTGGCCCTGATCCGTGAGCTCGACGGCCGAGGCACCGCCACCGCGCAGGGCGCCTCCTCCACCGCGGTCTGGCTCCGCGAACGATTACGCCTCACGATCCCGGCCGCCCGCCGCCTCGTCGACCTCGCCGAGGTCCTGGACACCGGCAACCCCGGGGTACGACACGCACTGGCCGATGGCCACATCGCCGTCGACCAGGCCCGGGTCATCGCCGACACGGTCGACAGCGTGCAGACCGCCGTCGGTCCCGAGGCCGCCGACAAGGCCCTCGGAGTGCTCGTCGAGTGGGCCGGGCAATTCGATCCCACCCTCTTACGCAAACTCAGCACCCGCATCCTCGACCACGTCGCACCCGACATCGCCGACGCCGCCGCCAAAGCCGCTCTGGATGCCGAAGCCCGCCGTGCCACCCGCGACCGCCACCTCACCCTCTCCACGCTCACCGACGGTCGCCTGCGACTCGCCGGCATCCTCGACACCGAGACCGCCGGGCTGCTCCGTGCCGCCATCGACCCACTCAGCGCACCCTCGGGCCCTGACGACCAGCGTTCTCCCGGGCAACGCCGGCACGACGCTCTCAGCGACGTGTGCCGCCTCGCCCTGCGCACCGGGGAGTTGCCCGAGCACGGCGGCGATCCCGCCCAGATAGTCGTCACCGCCAGCTACGACGGGTTGACCCGGCAACTGGGCAGCGGCACCCTCGACACCGGCCTGCGCCTCACCCCCGAGGCCGTGCGCCGCCTCGCCTGCGACGCCGCCATCCTCCCCGCCGTCCTCAGCGGAGCCGGCCAACCACTCGACCTCGGCCGGCAACGTCGTCTCGTCACCGGCCCCCTCCGGCGAGCTCTGGTGCTGCGAGACAGGGGCTGCGCCTTCCCGGGCTGCGACCGACCACCGCGCTGGTGCGACGCCCACCACATCCACCACTGGGCCGACGGCGGCGACACCAGCCTCACCAACGCCGTCCTGCTCTGCGGCCACCACCACCGGCACCTGCACCACAGCGACTGGGCCGTGCGACTGGCAGGCGACGGCCACCCCGAATTCGTGCCACCGGCCTGGCTCGACCCCGAGCAGGTCCCCCGCCGCAACCACTACCACCGACGAACGTGAGCACCGCCAGCACACAACGATCAGTCCGGTCAGCAGGCCGATCCAGTGGCAGCCCAGCCCGCCCCAATCCCGCGCGGCCACCGACGCCAAGAGCGGCGCCCGACCAGAGGCCTGGCGCGTGCCAGTGGTGGACGCACCAACCGTCACGACGGTGATCGCTTGGCCGCCGCACAGCCGATCTCCGGGCCTCACCGCGCTGATCCGGACCGTGACCCTTCCCTGGCTCGCGGCTCTGCCGGCTGATCGCCACACCGACGTCCGGCCACAGTCGCACGGCCGATCGGATACGCGGCCGGGCCGTCACGAAATACGGCGGCGAATCGTCACAGCTGGCAGTTAGTCTTCCTCGGCGCGTCGTCGTCCTGGCACGTCGCGCCCCGCGCCCGGTAGGCGCGGCATCGCCGCCACCGCCCACCGTCGGCCGGCTCAATCAACTTCAGGAGAGTTAGTGACACAGCAATCCATCGCGACATCGGACAAACTCGACGCTGCGGTGCTCAAGGTGGCGGGCGTCGTCGTCCTTGGCGCGATCATGTCGATCCTCGACGTGACGGTGGTCAGCGTGGCGCTGCCCACATTCCAGAGCGAGTTCGACGCGTCCTACGCCCGCGTCGCCTGGACCATGACCGCCTACACCCTCGCGCTCGCCACCGTGATCCCGCTCAGCGGCTGGGCGGCGGACCGGTTCGGCACCAAGCGCCTCTACATGGTGGCGCTGGCCCTGTTCACGATCGGGTCGGGGCTCTGCGCCATGGCCGACACGATCGGCGAGCTGATCGGCTATCGGGTCCTGCAGGGCCTCGGTGGCGGCATGCTCATGCCGCTGGGCATGACCATCATGACCCGGGCGGCCGGTCCGCACCGGATCGGCCGGCTGATGGCCGTCCTCGGCATCCCGATGCTGCTGGGGCCGATCGGCGGCCCGATCCTCGGTGGTTGGCTGATCGACACCGCGAGCTGGCACTGGATCTTCCTGATCAACCTGCCGATCGGCCTGATCGCCCTGATCTACGCGCAGGTCGCGCTGCCGAAGGACGCGCCCGAGCCGTCCGAGTCGTTCGACTTCGTCGGCATGCTCATGCTCTCGCCGGGCCTCGCCCTCTTCCTCTACGGCGTCTCGTCTCTGCCGGAGGCGGGCACCTTCGCCGAGGCCAAGGTCTGGGCCCCGATGCTGGTCGGCGGCGCGCTGGTGGTGGCATTCGTGCTCTACTCGTTCAAGCCCCGGCACCCGCTGCTCGACCTGCGGCTGTTCCGCAACCGCAGTCTGACCATCGCATCGGTGACGATGTTCGTGTTCATCATCGCGTTCATGGGCGCCGGCCTGCTGTTCCCGAGCTACTTCCTGCAGGTGCGCGGTGAGTCGACGCTGGCCGCCGGCCTGCTGATGGCACCGCAGGGCATCGGCGCGATGATCACCATGCCGATCGCCGGCACGCTGGCCGACCGGGTGCCGATCGGGCGTACCGTCCCGTTCGCGCTGGGGCTCATCGTCGTCGGGTTCTTCGGTTTCACCCAGGTCGACCCGCAGACGTCGTACTGGCTGCTCGGTGGGTCGTTGTTCGTGATGGGTCTGGGCATGGGCGGCACGATGATGCCGATCATGACGTCGGCGCTGCGGACGTTGCAGGCTCAGGAGGTGGCGCGCGGCTCGACGCTGGTCAACATCCTCCAGCAGATCGGCGGGTCCGTCGGCGCCGCCGTGATGTCGGTGATCCTCACCAACGAGCTGAACGGCTCCCGGCCGATCCCCGGCCTGGTGGACGAGAGCGGCAAGCCGGTCACCGAGGCGGGGTTGGCCATCGCCTCCCAGCAGCGGCCGGAGCTGCTTGCGCAGATGCCGGTCGACCCGTCGCTCATCGAGCGCGGGCTCGACTTCGCCGCCAAGTCGTTCGCCAGCACGTTCTGGGTGGCGTTCGCGCTGGTCGTGCTCACGATCATCCCGGCGGCGTTCCTGCCGCGCCGACGTCAGCCGGCGCAGCTCGACGACCCGCAGGGCGAGCAGGTCAGGACGCCCGTCGTCATCCACTGACCGACCCCGCCGCGCTCGACACCAGGTGAGGTGTCGAGCGCGGCGGGTACGGCGTCAGCGCAAAGGACCGTCGCCGGGCCCGTCCGGGTCCTCGACCACGTGGATCGCCGCCTCCTCCGCGCTGGCGGCACCCGCGTCGATGCCGGCGTCCCACGCCACCGCCTCGGCCTCGTCGTCCTCGCGGACGCCCTCGTCGTAGGCGACGAGACGGCCGGCGCGCGCCTCCGCGTCATAACCCCGGCGGGTCAGCTCGTCCTCGTCGTCGCCACCTTCGGCGTACGGGTCGACATCCGGCACCTCCTGGGCGAGGTGTTGCTCCAGGGACTCGCCCGCCCGCTCCTCGGCCGGCGTCGTGCCGAACCGGTTTGCCGCCGTCCAGTGGTCCGCGGCGATGATGCCGGTGTCGAGGGGGTCGCCGACCCGGTCGTCGTCGAGGGTGTCGGAGGCGTCCAGGACGCCGTCGTCCTCGGCCACGTTCCACTCGTCGACGGAATCCACTCGTTCGGTCTGGCTCACGGCGGTCTCCTCTTCGTTGCGGTGCAGCAAAGCGTTCAGCCTATGACCGTGCAACGCGCCCGCACCCCGAGGCCTGCCCGCTGTGACGAACGGACCTCGGGGCGGGCGCTGCCGCGGTGGGTCAACGCTTCAGCAGCTCCGCCACGGCGTCGGTGAACTCCACCGGCTGCTCGATGTGCGCGAAGTGTCCGCTTCCCTCCAGCATCACCAGCCGCGAGTCCGGAAGCCCCGCGTGCAACTGCTCGGCCCAGCGAGGGCCACAGATGAAGTCGTACGCCCCGACGATCACCACGACGGGCACTGTGATCTCACCGAGGTTCTCCCGCACGTCGAAGGGCGTGGGGTCCTGCGCACCGGCCGGGGTCGCCCAGATCCGGACGGCCGCCTGAAACGGGGCGAACTCGTCCTGTCGGCCCCAGAAGTCCGCGAAGTACACCGGCAGGGCGGCGCGCAGAGCGCCCCCCAGCGACTCGTCGTCCGTCGCGCCGCCGATCTGCGCGAAGGCAGCCGGGACCGCCGCCGCCTCTGGCCGGTCCCGGTGTCGCTGCGGGTAGGCGGCGAGGCCGGCCATGGCCTCGCCCCAGAACTCGGCGCCGGTGACGGGCGAGGTGTCGTACAGGGCGAGGCCGGAGATCCGGTCCGGGTGGGCTAGCGCGTACCGCTGGACGACGAAACCGCCGTGCGAGTGCCCGAGGAGGTACACCCGGGGTTTGCCGAGGTGCTCGACGACGGCGTGCAGGAACCGGACATACGTGTCGAGACGGTAATCGTCGGGGTTGTCGAGCTGCCCCGACGCGCCAGTGCCCACCGGCTCGACGTAGACCATGGTGAAGTGCGTCTCAAGGCTGGGCGTCCGCAGGTACGCCCACTCGATGCCCGGGCCGCCGGAGTGCGCCACGCAGACCGGACCGGTGCCGGCGACGTGGTAGACCTGCCGAACGCCATCCACTGTGAACGTGTGGGCACCGGGTGCGAGGGCGCTGACGTCGTGGCTGGTGAAACCCATGAACTATCTCCCGATCCGAGACCCGCGCGGCGTCCGCCGACACGGCAACTGGTGCATGACGCGGACCAGATGCGCGGGTCGAGAGGAAAGTTCGCTCGGTCGGAGAAGTCTTTTCAAACCAGCGCGGGGACGGGGTGGAAGAGGGTGAGTTGGCGCACCCGGCCCTCGCGCAGCACCTGCAACCACAGCGCCGCGGGTGGGCAGTGCTCCGGGTCGTCGGGTGGGCTGATCAGGTCGGTTTCCCAGATCAGCACGTCGCCGCTGGCCACCACGTTGCGCAGCCGCTGACGTACCCCGGCGGCCAGGTCGCAGTTCATGCCGTTGATGGCCAGGTCACGGCCACCGCGCGGGCCGCCCGGCACGATCATCTCGGCGTTCGGCCACCAGCTCTCGCGGACCACCCGCTCGAAGTCGCCGCCCATCGCCGTGGTGATCATGTCGCTGCCCTCCCGCCACCGCGAGTCGTTCGAGGCGGCGACGTCCGTGTGTGCCGCGTCCGCCGCCGTCCGCAGGCCGCCGGCGAGCGCCCGGCGGGCGTGGCTGAGGCGGCTGCGGACGGTGCCGACCGGCACGCCACACACGGCCGCGATCTGCTCGTACGAGGACGCGTCGCTGAAGTACCGCAGCAGGGTGACGAGCCGGTCAGGTTCGGACAGTTGCCCGAGGGAGTGCCACACCCAGTCGCACATCGCGGCCCGGTCCAGTGCCTCCTCCGGGGTGGGCGTGTCGGCGGGGCGGGTGAACCACTCGGGTTCGGCGACCGGGACGGCTCTGGGCCCGCGCAACGCCATCCGGCTGTTGTTGCGGACGATAGCTCGCAACCAGGGGCCGACGGCGCTCGGGTCGCGGACCTCGCCGATGCGACGCAGGGCGACGACCATCGTGTCCTGCACCGCGTCCTCGGCGTCCGGCCCGTAACCGAGGACGCTCAGCGCGACGGCTCGCATCCCGGCCTCGTGACGGGCCAGCAGCGCCCCCAGCGCAGCCGCGTCTCCCGCCTGCGCGAGCACCACCAACTCCCCGTCGCTCTGCGTCACGCCCAGTTCCTCCCCGAAACACCTGTTCTGAACGCTTGTGCTCCATCAAGCGTACGACGGACCAGCGTGCCGATTGCCCGGGCCGCCGGCCGTCCTACGCTGCGCGCGGGCTGGCGGCGCGGGTCGCCCGGGTGCCGATCTGCCGCAGGTGCGCGATCAACTCCGGAGGCTCGTGCACCTCCATGTCGCAACCGAGTGTCAGCAGGCGCCACGCCAGCCACTCCAGAGTGTCGGCGTTGCTGCGCAACCGGCAGGAGGTCTCGTCGATCGGCTCCAGATCGACGCCGGCACCACCGAGCGGGCCCGCCATCCGCTCGATCGGCGCGTGCAGCGTCACCACCGCCCGGTAGACGGGCGTCAGCTCAAGCAGCTTCTCCGTCATGAACGAGGCGGCGTCGGACGCCGGCAGTTGCCGGGCGGCGACCCGGATCCGGGTGGGGCGCAGGTCGGTGATCCGGTCGACCCGGAAGATCCGCCAGTCGTCGCGGTCGTTGTCGTAGCCCACCAGATACCAGCGTCGACCCGCCGACACCAGCTTGTACGGCTCGACGAGCCGTTCGGTGTCCACGCCGTCGCGACGGCGGTAGGTGAACCGCAGCTGCTCACGATTGTTGACGGCACCGGCGAGTGCGCTCAGGTGCTCCGGGTCGACCGTCGGTCGGTCCCAGGTGAGCAGCGGTTCGGTGGCCGCCCCCAGCGCGCTGACGCGGTGCCGCAGCCGGGACGGCAGCACCTGTTCGAGTTTGGCCAACGCCCGTACCGAGGCCTCCTCGATGCCGGCCACCGCGTGACCGGCGGCGGTGCGCAGACCGACCGCGATCGCCACCGCCTCGTCGTCGTCGAGCAGCAGCGGCGGCATCGCCTTGCCGGCGACCAGGCGGTATCCGCCGATCGCGCCCATCGTCGCCTGCACCGGGTAGCCGAGGTCGCGCAATCGCTCCACGTCGCGGCGGATGGTGCGCAGGCTGACGCCGAGCCGGGTGGCCAACTCACTGCCGGGCCACTCGCGGGGCGTCTGCAACAGCGACAGCAGGCCCAGCAGTCGGGCGGGGGTGTCGGACATGATCCCAGAATGCCAGCGATGTGTGCCAGAAGCTGACCTATATGGGCCGTAGCGTTCGCGGCATGACGCCATTTCGCATCGATATTCCGCAGGCGGACCTCGACGACCTGCGTGATCGGCTCTCCCGAACCCGGTGGCCCCGCTCGTTGCCCGGCACCGGCTGGAGCCGTGGGGTACCGGTGACCTACCTGCGCGAGTTGACCGAGTACTGGGCGAATGGTTACGACTGGCGGGCCCAGGAGGCGCGCCTGAACGACTTCCCCCAGCTCGTCACCGAGATCGACGGCTTGGATGTGCATGTGCTGCACGTCCGCTCGCCGGAGCCGGACGCGCTGCCGTTGTTGCTGACACACGGCTGGCCGAACTCCGTGGTCGAGTTCACCGAGCTGATTGGCCCGCTGTCCGACCCACGCGCTCACGGCGGGGATCCCGCGCAGGCGTTTCACGTGGTCGTGCCGTCGGTGCCCGGCTACGGTTTCTCGCAGGCGCCGCCGGCCGGGTTCACGATCGACCGGCTCGCCCGGATGTGGGTCGAGCTGATGGCCCGCCTCGGCTACCGCCGTTACGGCACCCAGGGCGGCGATCTCGGTGCGTACGTCGCGCCACGGGTGGCCGCGGTGGCGCCGGAGCAGGTCGTCGGCGTGCACATCGACGGCGGGTTCGGCTTCCCGACCGCCGCCGACGTGCCGGACATGAGCGCTGCGGAACGCGCCGAGTGGGAGCAGATGCAGCAGTGGATGAGCGGTGGCGTCGACCATCACGCGCTGCTGCGGGCAGCGCCGCAGACCCTCTCGTACGCCTGGAACGACTCGCCGGTCGGGCTGCTGGCCTGGATGATGCAGAAGTTCAAGGAGTTCACCATGACGGTGCCGACGCCGGAGCAGGCCATCGACCGGGACCACCTGCTCACCAATGTGAGCCTATACTGGTTCACCGGCACGTCGGGAACGTCGTCGTGGCCCATGTACGAGCGACTCACCGTCGCCGACGATGGCGGTTTCGCCTGGCCGACGGGCCAGCGGCGGGTGCCGTCCGGTGTGTACGGCGGCGGCTCCGCGCTGATGCGCCGCCTCGCCGAGCGAGACAACACGATCGTCCACTGGCCGCAGGGCAACCCGGGCAGCCACTTCGTGGCGATGGACGAGCCGCTGGCGCACGCGGCGGACATCCGCGCGTTCTTCGAGGGCCTGCGATGATCGAGCTGAGCTGGGCGCAGGTTTCCGCCCGACGGCTTGCGCGGCACCGGCTCTGCACGCCGGCGGCGGACGCGGCACCGGACGCCGCACGCGTCGCCGACGTGGTGTCGGCGATGTGCGGCGCGCACGCCCAGATCGCGTCGGCCGCCGAGCTGTCCATCGGGCTACGGGTGCCGGGCACGACCCGCACCCTGGTACGCCGAGCACTGTGGACCGACCGCACCCTGGTCAAGACCCGTGGGCCACGCGGGACCGTGCACCTGCTCGCCGCAGCGGACCTGCCGATGTGGGTCGGCGCGCTGACCGCGTTGCCGGCGCCGTCCTGGGAGCGGAGTGCTGTCCTGCTGACGCCCCGGCAGACCGAGCAGGTCCTCGCGGCCATCGCCGACGCGGTCGCCGAGGCCGACCTGACCACCGCCGAGCTGACCGAGGAGATCGTCGCCCGTACCGGCCCGTGGGCGGGTGACCTGGTCATGGAGGCGTTCCAGGACAAGTGGCCACGGTGGGTCGCGGCGATGACCGCCGCCACCCGGGGCGGAGTGATCTGCTTCGGCCCGAATCGCGGTCGGGCCAGCACGTACACCAGCCCGACCCGGTGGCTGCCCGACTTCGCGCCGATGCCCGGTCCCGCCGCCCTGGCCGCACTCGTCCGCAGCTACCTGTACGCGTACGGGCCGGCCACCCCGGCACAGTTCGCCCGGTGGATGGCGGTGCCCCCGGCGTGGGCGACGTTGCTGTTCGACTCGCTCGACCTGACCGAGGTGACAGTCGAGGGCACCCGGGCCTGGGTGGCCGCCGACGACACCGAATTCTCCGACGAGCGGCCGTCCGGGTTGCGGCTCCTGCCGTACTTCGACGCGTACGCGGTCGGCTGCCACCCCCGCGAACGCCTCTTCCCCGGTGCCGCCGCCGAGCGGGCGCTCGCCGGTGGCCAGGCCGGCAACTATCCGGTGCTGCTGGTGGACGGGGTGGTCGCCGGCGTGTGGCATCAACGCCGTTCCGGCCGCTCGATCCGGGTCACCGTTGAGCCGCTGCGGACGCTCGATGCCGCCCAGCAGCGGGCGTTGGGGGAGGAGGTCGAGCGGGTCGGCGAGATCCTGGAGGGCAAGGCGTCGCTGACCATCGGCACCGTCAGTGTCGGCCCGCACGCCTGAGGCCACGCCGGCCCACCGCCTGGGCGACGATGGGAGCGTGCAACCCGAACCGGTCGACCACGCACCCCGGCAGGCGTTCCCCTGGGCGCTCCTGCGCCAGCGCTGGGAGGACCTCACCTTCCTGCACTGGGCCGTCGCTCCGGAGGTGGTCGCGCCGTTGCTGCCCGCCGGCACTCGTCCGGACACGCTCCAGGGGGTCAGCTACGTGGGCCTGATCGGTTTCCGGATGGTCGGGCTGGGCTTCGGCCGTGGCCCGGGGGTGCCATACTTCGGCACCTTCTGGGAGACCAACGTCCGGCTCTACTCCGTCGACGACGCCGGCCGCCGAGCGGTCGTGTTCCGGTCGCTCGACGCGTCCCGCCTGCTGCCGGTGCTGGTGGCGCGGGCGACGCTGCGTCTGCCGTACCTCTGGTCGTCGATGCGGTTGGATCGCGACGGCGACCGTCGCACCTACCGCTGCCGGCGACGCTGGCCGGGGCCGGCGGGCGCGACGAGCCGGATGGTGGTGCGGGTGGGGGAGCCCATCGTCGAGCCGACCCCGCTCGAACACTTCGTCACCGCCCGCTGGGGGCTGCACACCCGGGCGTACGGGCGCACGCTGCACCTGCCGAACTGGCATCCGAGCTGGCCGCTGCACAGGGCCGAGGTGCTGCACCTGGATGACGAGTTGATCGCCGCCGCCGGGCTGCCGGCACCGGTCGGGCCACCGGTGAGCGTGCTCTACTCGCCAGGTGTCGGGGTCAGGTTCGGCCCGCCGGTGGCGGCCCGGCCACGCGGTGCCGGGCCGCCGGAGCCTCAGTAGCGGCCACCCTCGGGCGCGGGCAGCGCGTCCAGGTCGGCCAGGTCATCGGCGCTGAGCCGCACATCAGCGGCGGCGCAGTTGTCCACGAGATACTTCGGGGTCTTGGTGCCGGGGATCGGGATGACCTGGTCCCCTTGGGCGACCACCCACGCGAGGGCGACCTGCGCGGGGCTGAAGCCGGCCCGGTCGGCGATCTCCCGGACCCGGGCGACGATGGCGAGGTTGGCGCGCAGCGCGTCCTGCTGGAAGCGCGGCAGGCCACGCCGGAAGTCGTCGGCGGGCAGGTCGTCGAACGAGGTGAACCGGCCGGCGAGGAAACCGCGACCGAGCGGGGAGAACGGCAGGAAGGCGATGCCCTGCTCGGCGCAGTACGGCAACACCTCGGTCAATGGGTCGCGCGTCCACAGTGACAACTCGGACTGCACCGACGCCACCGGGTGCACCGCCTGGGCCTGCACGATCTGCGCGACCGTCACCTCGGACAACCCGATCTGCCGGGCCTTGCCCGCCGCCACGACCTCGGCCATCGCGCCCCAGGACTCCTCGATGGGCACCCCAGGGTCGACCCGGTGCAGCTGGTAGAGGTCGACGTGGTCGGTGCCGAGCCGGCGCAGGCTCTCGTCGATCGCCGCGCGGATGTGCTCCGGCCGGCCGTTGTTGCCGATCTTCGGTGAGTTGCCGGGGCCGCCGGTGGGGGAGGTGGCCACCAGGCCGACCTTCGTGGCCAGTACGGCCCGCTCCCGGTGCCCGCCGGCCAGCGCCCGCCCGACCAGCTCCTCGTTGGTGTAGGGCCCGTACACGTCCGACGTGTCGATCAGCGTCGCGCCCAGGTCCAGTGCCTGTCGGATGACGGAGATCGACGTGTCGTCGTCGCGAGGGCCGGTGATGTCGTAGCCGTGGCTCATGCCCATGCAGCCGAGGCCGATGACGCCGACCTCGGGTCCGGTGCTGCCCAACGTGGTGGTTCGCATGCGCCCCACGCTACGACCGGACCGGCCGACCTGCATACGCCGATCTCGTGCTCAACGCGCTGCGCTCCGGACGGCCACGGCTGACACTGGGGAGAAACTCGGCCGACGTGTCGAGGACGGTGCGCTGGCTTCGACCTTGGGTTGGGGGCCGGAGACAGCCGGCCTCGCCGACGAGCCGACACGGCACGGATCGAGAGACGCCCACGGCCGACCCCGAGCTGACCTTTCGAACCTCCGCCACGAGCGCCCGACACCTGCGGGCTCTCACCGAGCGGACCGGCGCGCTCGTCGTCGGCCGGCGGCTCTTCGACATCACCAGCGGGTGGGGTGGCCGGCATCCGCTGGACGTGCCCGTCGTGGTGGTCACGCACAGGGTGCCGGAGGGTTGGGAACCCAAGAACGACTCCTTCGTCTTCGTCACCGACGGCATCGAGAGCGCGATCGCCCGGGCGAAGGCGATCGCCGGCGACAAGGAGGTCGGCGTCAACGGCGGCACCATCGCTGCCCAGGTCGTCGAGGCCGGCCTGCTCGACGAGGTGCACGTCGAGCTCGTCCCGGTTCTGCTCGGCGCCGGCGTCCCGCTCTTCGCCGACCTGAAGATCGCCCCACTTCAGCTGGACGGCCCGTTCAGCGTCGTCGAGGGCGACGGCGTCACGCACCTGGCCTACCGGGTACGCCGAGCGGCCTGAGCGCCGCGCGGGGGCCGGCCTGATCGGGGCCGGTCCCCGGTGTCGGGTGCTGATGCTGAGCCCTCCGGCCAGCGCCCCCGCCTTGCACCCATAGGCATTGATCGATATTGTGCGCGCAGGCGCCGCCCCGCCTCAGACCACCACCGTCGATCCGAAGCGGGTTCCGCATGCGCACACTGAGACTTGTCACGACCCTGGCCGTCGCCGGCCTGCTGGCCGGTGGGGTGGCCCTGGTCGCCGCCACACCGGCCAGCGCGGCGACCGCCGTGTTCTCCGTGACGAACAACTGGGGCAACGGCTACCAGGGGCAGGTCACCGTCACCAACGACACCTCCGCGCCGATCACCAGTTGGCGGGTCGAGTTCGACCTGCCGTCCTCCTCGACCGTCAGCCAGTCGTGGAACGCGCAGCAGACGACCTCGGGCAGCCACTACACCTTCGCCAACGTGTCCTGGAACGGCACCCTCGCCGCCGGTGCCTCCACCTCGTTCGGCTTCCTCGTCAACGGCACCGGCACCCCAATCAACTGCACAGTGAACGGCGCGTCCTGCGCCGGCGGTCCGCCCCCGACCACGCCGCCGCCGACCACCCCGCCGCCGACCACCGGCACGCCGGTCGAGCGGCACGGACAACTGCGGGTCTGCGGCACCACGATGTGCGACAGGTCCGGCGCGCGGGTGCAGCTGCGGGGAATCAGCAGCATGTGGCTCAACTGGGAAACCGCCCCGTACGCCGAGAACCTCTCCGCGCTGCGCTGGATGCGGGACAACTGGAACCTCCAGGTGATCCGCGCGGCGATGGGCGTGGAGCCGGCGGGGGCGTACCTCAGTGACCCGAACAAGGCGCGCGCGCAGGTGGAGACCATCATCAACAACGCGGTCACCGCCGGGGTCTACGTGATCGTCGACTGGCACGCGCACGAGGCGCAGAACAACCAGTCCCAGGCGGTGGCGTTCTTCGGTGACCTGGCCCGCCGGTACGGCCACCTGCCGAACGTCATCTGGGAGCCCTACAACGAGCCGCTCCAGGTCAGCTGGACCAACGTCATCAAGCCGTACCACCAGGCGGTGGTGTCCGCGATCCGCGCCGCCGACCCGGACAACATCGTCGTGCTCGGCACCCCGACCTGGTCACAGGACGTGGACGTCGCGGCGGCCAGCCCGGTCACCGGCACCAACCTGATGTACACCCTGCACTTCTACTCCTGCACGCACGGGGCGTCGCTGCGCGCCAAGGGCGACGCGGCGATCCGCGCGGGTCTGGCGCTGTTCGTCACGGAGTGGGGTGCCAGCAACGCCGATGGCGGCCTCGACGGCCGGGCCTGCCTGCCGGAGGCGCAGTCCTGGATCGACTGGATGAAGGCGAACGGCATCTCCTGGACGGCCTGGAAGCTCGACGTCGGCACCGACACCACCAACCTGCTCAGCCCTGGCGCGCCGGTGACCGGCGGGTGGACCAACTACCTGCACGGCCATGCGCCGTTCGTGGTGGCGAACATGAGGTGATCCCGGCCGCTCCTTGACCGAGATTGATCGAATCAGAACTGCTGGTGTCGGGGTGTCCAGGCCGGCAGGACACCCCGACATCACCGACCGCCACCGCCGACCGGGTCGCCACGACCATCGAGTACGGGGCTGCGCAGCGCTGAGCAGCGCGGACAGAACGGGCCCGTCACCTTAACGCGCCGGAAACACCCCCGGTACCAACCCTGGGAACGCTCGTCGGACAGCCAGACCACCGACACGCGAACCGGGGTGACCATGGCCGACAACACCACGAACGCGCCGACGTACGACGGGCCGGTGGGCCGGTCCGGCAACGGTCGGATGCTGCCCACTCCGCGTACGAACCCGGTCCTGTCGCTGGACGACGGCGACCCGGCGGACCTGGCCACGATCGGGGTGGAGGAGGAGTTCCATGTCGTCGACCTGCACACCCGGGAGTTGGTGCCCCGCGCCGGGGAGTTGCTCGACCGGTTGCCGGCGGCGTCGTTCACCGCCGAGTTGCACCGCAGCGTGGTGGAGACCAACACCGCGGTCTGTCGCACCCTGGACGAGATCCGCGCCGAGCTGACCCGGCTGCGTCAGGCGGCCGTCCAGGTCGCCGACCGGGCCGGTCTGGGCATCGTGGCGGCCGGTACGGTGCCGCTGCGCGCCGACGGCGACCCGAGTGTCACCCCCACCTCCCGCTACCGGCGGATGCTCGACGAGTACCAGCTGCTCGCCCGGGAGCAGTTGATCTGCGGCGCGCAGGTGCACGTCGGCGTCTCCGACCGGGACCTGGCGGTGGCGGTCACCCGCCGGGTCCAGCCGTGGCTGCCGGTGTTGCTCGCCCTGTCCACCAGCTCGCCGTACTGGATGGGTCAGGACAGCGGTTACGCCAGCGTCCGGTCCCTGGTCTGGCAACGC
Organism: Micromonospora arida; assembly: GCF_003857035.1. Lineage (GTDB taxonomy): Bacteria > Actinomycetota > Actinomycetes > Mycobacteriales > Micromonosporaceae > Micromonospora > Micromonospora arida. The sequence continues at coordinate 18,002 of NZ_QGSY01000143.1, read as the reverse complement.
TGGCCCACCGCCGGTGACCCGGGCGAGGTGACCAGCGCCGCGGACCACGAGGCGCTGGTCGCCGAGCTGATCTCCTCCGAGACCATCACCGACCCCGCCATGATCTATTTCGACGTCCGGCCGTCGGCGCACGTGCCCACAGTGGAGCTGCGGATCACCGACGCCAACGCCGACGTGGAGACCATCGTCCTGCTCACCGGCCTGTTCCGGGCGCTCGTCCGACGGGAGGTCGCCGCCTTGCGCGCCGGGGTGGAGCGCACTGCCGTACGACCACCGGTCCTGCGCGCCGCCGTGTGGCGGGCGGCCCGCTCCGGGCTGGAGGGTGACCTGCTCGACCTGCCCCGGTCGGCCCGACCGGTGCCGGCCGCCCAGGCGGTCCGCCGCCTGGTGACCGACCTGCGCCCGCAGTTGGAGGCGACCGGGGACTGGGAGCAGGTCAGCGAGCTGACCCGGTACACGCTGGAACGTGGCAGCTCCGCCGCCCGGCAGCGGCGGGCGTACGAGCGACGGGGCCGGTTGGCCGACGTGGTCGACCTGCTGCTCGACGAGACCCGGGGCCGGGTCCGCGGTCCGCTGCCGGGTGCGCCGACACTGCCGGCGCTGCCCACGTACGCCGATGCCGGTGACGAGGTCTTCGGACCGGCCGGACCGCAACCGGCGTACGCCCCGATGCTCGCGGCCCTGCGCCAACTCGGCGCCGGGGTCTTGCGTCAACGCGAACACGACCGGGACGAGGAGCAGCGGGCCCGGGGCGTGACGTTCAGCGTTGCCGGCGAGGCGAGCACCCGGCTCTTCCCGGTCGACCTGGTGCCCCGGGTGGTGCCCGCCGCCGACTGGCGGACCCTGCGTACCGGCCTGGTGCAGCGCGCCCGCGCCCTCGACGCGTTCCTGCGCGACGTCTACGCGGACCGGGCCGTGGTGGCCGACGGCGTGGTGCCGGCGTGGGTGGTGGAGTCCTCACCCGGACTGCGCCCGACCGGGGCGCTGATGGGCCGGCGGGGCACCCGCGCCCAGGTGTCCGGCACGGACCTCGTCCGGGACCCGGACGGCGGCTGGTACGTGCTGGAGGACAACCTGCGGGTGCCCTCCGGGATCGGCTACGCGGTGCAGAACCGGCGGCTGACCCGGGCGGTGCTGCCGGAGCTGCCGGTGCCGGAGGATCTGCTGCCCGCCGACGAGACGCCGGCGATGCTGTACCGGGCGCTGGTCGCCGCCGCGCCCGCCGCGGCCGACGACCCCGCCGTGGTGGTGCTCAGCAGCGGCCCCGGTGATCCGGCGTGGTTCGAGCATCGGCTGCTCGCCGACGAGATGGGTGTGCCGCTGACCGAGACCAGCGACCTGCTGGTGGAGGAGGGCCGGGTCCGGCTGGTCCGCGAGGGCAGCCGCCGCGAGGTCGACGTGATCTACCTGCGGATGGACGAGGAGGCGCTGCTGCACGCGCCCGGCGCGGACGGGGTGCCGCTGGGCTGGCCGCTGCTCGCCGCCGTGCACGCCGGGCGGCTCGCGCTGGCCAACGCGCTGGGCAACGGCGTCGGTGACGACAAGGCGCTGTACGCGTACGTGCCCCGGCTGATCGAGTACTACCTGGGCGAGAAGCCGCTGCTCGGGGACGTGCCGACGTACCTGTGTGGGCTGCCCGAGCAGCGGGCCGAGGTGCTGGGCCGGCTCGACGAGCTGGTGCTCAAGCCGGTCGACGGGTACGGCGGTGACCGGGTGGTGATCGGCCCTCGCGCCGAGGCGGAGGAGCTGGACGCCGTCCGGGAGCAGATCCTCGCCGCCCCGCACCGGTGGATCGCCCAGGAGATGATCGCGCTGACCACGCACCCGGTCTTCGACGGCACGGCGCTGGCTCCCCGCCACGTCGACCTGCGGGCGTTCGTGTTCCTCGGTGACACCGCCGAGGTCGCGCCGGTGGCGCTGACCCGGGTGGCGCCGGCCGGCAGCATGATCGTCAACTCGTCGCGCGGCGGCGGGTCCAAGGACACCTGGCTGCTCGGTGGAGCCGACGAACCGTCGGCGTAACCGACGCTTGACCCACCCGTCATCGGGACGCAACCCGGTCCGCCAAGCCTGGACCGGTCAGCGGCCCCCAGCGGATCCAGCCGATGAGAGGTGAGTGCCATGTGCGGTATCGGAGGCGAGTTCCGCCTCGACGGGGCGCCACCGGACCTGGCCGCCGTCGAGCGGATGCTCCCCGCCCTGGCCTCGCGGGGCCCGGACGGCGAGGGCCGGTGGCAGCAGGGGCCGGCGGCCCTGGTGCACCGCCGGCTGCGCATCATCGACCTGTCCGACGCGGGCGCCCAGCCGATGGTCGACCCCGAGCTGGGCCTGGCCATGGTCTTCAACGGCTGCATCTACAACTACCGGGAGCTGCGCGACGAGCTGACCGCCGCCGGTTACTCCTTCCGGTCCACCTCGGACACCGAGGTGATCCTCAAGGCGTACCACCGGTGGGGAACGGCCTGCGTCGAGCGGTTCTACGGGATGTTCGCGTTCGCCCTGGTCGAGCTGGCGACGCACACCCTGGTGCTGGCCCGGGACCGGCTCGGCATCAAACCGCTCTACCTGGCTGAGGGGCCGGGTCGGGTGCGTTTCGCCTCGACCCTGCCGGCGTTGCTCGCCGCCGGTGACGTGGACACCGACCTCGACCCGGTGGCGCTGCACCACTACATGAGCTTCCACTCGGTGGTGCCGCCGCCGCGCACGATCCTCGCCGGGGTCCGCAAGCTGCCGCCGGCCACCGTGCGGGTGATCACCGCGGACGGCCGGAGCACCGACACCACCTACTGGCGGCCGGAGTTCAACCGCGCCGCCGCCCCCGCCATGTCCGCCGACGAGTGGCAGGAACGGCTCATGGCGGCGTTGCGCACCGCCGTACGACGGCGGATGGTCGCCGACGTACCGGTCGGCGTACTGCTCTCCGGCGGTCTCGACTCCAGCCTGATCGTCGCCCTCCTGGCCGAGCAGGGCCAAACCGGCCTGGCCACCTTCAGCATCGGCTTCGAGGCGGCGGCGGGGGAGAGCGGCGACGAGTTCCACTACTCCGACCTGATCGCCCGCCACTTCGACACCGACCACCAGCAGATCCGCATCGGCGCGAAGCGGTTCGTCCCCGCCGTGCACCAGGCCATCGCGGCGATGAGCGAGCCGATGGTCAGCCACGACTGCGTCGCGTTCCACCTGCTCTCCGAGGAGGTCTCGCAGCGGATCACCGTGGTGCAGTCCGGGCAGGGCGCCGACGAGATCCTCGCCGGCTACGACTGGTACCCGCCAATGGCCAACGTGGCCCGCGCGGACGCCGTCGAGGCGTACGCCCGGGTGTTCTTCGATCGTCGCCACGACGCGCTCGGCGGGCACCTGGCGCCCGAGTGGATGCTCGACCACGACGCCAGCCTGGAGTTCGTCGCCGCGCACTTCGGCGCGCCCGGCGCGGACACCGCGCTGGACGCGGCGCTGCGCCTGGACAGCCTGGTGATGCTGGTCGACGACCCGGTCAAGCGGGTCGACAACATGACGATGGCCTGGGGGCTGGAGGCCCGCGTGCCGTTCCTCGACCACGAGGTGGTCGAGCTGGCCGCCGCCTGCCCCCCGGCCCTGAAGCTGGCGCAGGGCGGCAAGGGGGTGCTGAAGGCGGCGAGCCGGGGCATCGTCCCGGACGAGGTGATCGACCGGCCGAAGGGCTACTTCCCGGTGCCCGCCATCCGGCACCTCTCCGGCCCACTGCTCGACGACGTGCGGGACGCGCTGACCGCCCGACCGGCGCGCGAGCGGGGCCTGTTCCGCAAGGACTACCTGGAGGAGTTGCTGGACGCGCCGAACGCCCGGCGGACCACGCTGGGCTCCAACGCGCTCTGGCAGCTCGGGCTGCTGGAGCTCTGGTTGCAGCGGATCGGGGTTTAGATGAGCGTACGGATTGAACCGCCGCGCACCACCCGGCGGCCCCGATTCGCGAGCCAGCGGCCGGTGTCACCGCCGGTGCCGATCAGCGAGGACTTCGCCCCCGCGCCGTCCCCCGACGGCCGCCGGGTGGCGTTCCTCTCCGACCGGGCCGGCACGCCCGGCGTCTGGGTCTGTGAGGTCGACGCGGGTGCGCCCGTCGCGCTGCCCGTCGGCGACGAACCGGTTCTCGCACTGAGCTGGTCCCCGGACGGCCAGTGGCTGGCCTGTGTCGTCGCCCCCGGTGGCGCGCCCCGCACCGAGCTGTGGGTGCTGCGCCCGGACGGCACGCGACGCCACCAGGTCGCCGGGTTCGGCCGCCGCAGCGCCGCGCTGGCCGGCTGGCTGCCGCACGGCGCGGTGCTGGCGGTCACCGAGACCGACGAGCACGGGCAGGCCCTGCTGGTCGACGCGGCCACCGGGCACCGGCGGGTGCTCGCCCAGGGCGACCTGCTCACCCTCCTGGACGTGACCCCGGACGCGGGCACCGCGCTGCTGCGCCGCGGCCCCCGTAACGCCCGCTGGCTGGAGGTGCTCGACGTGGCCACCGGCGTTCGACGGCGGTTGTTTCCGGACACCGGGCGGGGCAGCACCGACCAGGGTTGGTTCGGCCCGGACGGAACGAGCGTGCTGGCCCGCACCGACGCGTACTCCGAACTCTCCGCGCTGGTACGGGTCGACCTGACCCGGCCGGAGCAGCCGCCGACCCGGCTGGCCGGACGATCGGACGCCGAGCTGGAACACGTTGCGGCCAGCGCGGACGGGCAGCGCGGCGCGTTGCTGTGGAACACCTACGGCGGGCGCAGCGAGCTGAGCCTGCTCGACTTCGCCAGCAGTGTGCAGCGGGCCGTCACCGCCCCCGGCGAGGTGCTCGGCGACGCCGTCTTCGCCGCCGACGGTGGCCTGCTCTGCCTCACCGCGCAGGGGCCGGTGCAACCACGGGAGGTCTGGCTGGTCGACCCGTCGACCGGGGCGCCGCGCCCGCTGCGGCCGGACACGGGCGTCCCGCGTACGGACGATGCCGGTGTCGCGCCGCAACTGGTCGACCTGCGGGCTCGCGACGGGCTGCCGCTCTCCGGCTGGCTCTACCGCCCGGCCGGCCCGGGTCCCTGGCCGACGGCGATCAGCCTGCACGGTGGCCCGGAGGCGCAGGAGCGCCCCGGCTACAACCCGCTGTTCCAGGCACTGGTGGCGCAGGGCATCGCGGTCTTCGCGCCCAACGTCCGTGGGTCGTCCGGGTTCGGCCGTTCGTTCGTCGCCGCCGACAACCTCGCCGGCCGCTACGGTGCGATCGCCGACGTCGCGGCCTGCGCCGACTTCCTCGTCGACGCCGGCGTCGCCCGGCCCGGCCAGCTCGGCGTCCTGGGCCGCTCCTACGGCGGTTACCTGGTCCTCGCGGTGCTGGTGAACTTCCCCGGTCTGTTCGCGGCCGGTGTCGCCGAGTGCGGCATCTCCGACTTCCGGACCTTCTTCGCCGGCACCGAGCCGTGGATCGCCGCCGCCGCCGTCAGCAAGTACGGCGACCCGCACCGGGATGCCGAGCTGCTGCGTGACCTCTCCCCGCTGACCCACATCGACCGGCTGGACGTGCCGGTGCTGCTGATCCACGGCGCCAACGACACCAACGTGCCGGCGGGCGAGTCGGCGCAGGTCGCCCAGGCCCTCGCCGACCGCGGTGTGCCGCACGGGCATCTGGTGCTCGCCGGGGAGGGGCACGACTTCCTGTCGCGGACCAACGCCGAGGCGGCCCGTACGGCCACCACCGGCTGGCTGACCCGGCACCTCGCCGCGACCGCGACCCTCGTCGGCTGAGGCGTTATCCTGCGCCGGTGGAGGTCGCGGCGCAGGGCGAGCGGTTGGCCGCGGACCTGGGTCGCTGGCTGGCCGAGGTGACCTTCGTCGACCTGGACACCGACGAGGTCACCGCGCGGGTGATCGACTCGGTGGTGCGGTGGGCCGAGGCCCAGGGCTGGCGGGTCTACCGGCGCGCGCCCAGCGTGCTGCCGTTGCCACCACCGATGGAGCAGCGGCACTCGGTGCTCGACGTGGCGTGTGCCCGTCCGGACGGTCCGCCCGTCGTGGTGGAGGTCGACCACACCGACCGGGCCCGTACGGTCCAGAAGCTGCGCGCGGAGGCGGACGCCGGCCGGATCCCGATCTGGGTGCGGTGGGGCGTCGGGCGTTTCACCGCGCCGCCACCGCCGGTGCGGATGGTGACCGTCGAGGTGACCCGGCGGGCCGGTCCGGCCGGGCGCGGGCGGCTGCACAGCCGCGGCGGTGACCGCCCCGCCCCGGCCCACTCGACCGGCGGCGGCACGGTGACCCCGCAGGCGCTGCCGATCCCGTTGACCGACCCGGCGCAAGGCCCGGTCGACGACGCGGGTAAGAGCACCTGAAGCGAATCGTAAGCGGAGGCCGGCAGAGTTCTGGGTGTCACCGGAGAGCACGACAAACACCCAGGAGATCCCGATGCGCAAGCTCGTCAACTCGACCTACATCACCCTCGACGGCGTCATCGAGAACCCGATGTGGACCATGCCGTACTTCGACGAGGAGGCGGCCAGCCTCGCCGGGGCGCAGACCGAGGAGGCCGACGCGATGCTGATGGGCCGGGCCACCTACGACGGCATGTCCGCCGCCTGGCCGACCAGGGACGAGAGCGACCCGACCACGGGCGCCGCGTACTTCAACAACGTCAAGAAGTACGTCGCCTCGACCACCCTGACCAACCCCACCTGGAACAACACGGAGGTGCTCCAGGGCGATCTGGTCGAGGCGGTCACCGCGCTCAAGGCCCAGCCGGGCAAGAACATCATCCAGTACGGCTTCGGCTCGGTCACCGCCCAGCTGATCCGCGCCGGGCTGGTGGACGAGGTCCGGTTCTGGATCCACCCGGTGCTGGAGGGCGGCCCCAGCCTCACCGCGCCGCTGACCGACGTCAAGGCGTCGTTCGACCTGGTCGACACCCGGGTGCACAAGAGCGGCGTGATCGTCGCCTCGTACGCGCCGAAGGTGACCTCCTGAGCACCGGTCAGAGCTGGGCCCGGGCCTCGCCCGGGCTCAGCTTCGCGCCCTCGGCGAGCAGCGCGTCGAAGCGTTCCGGCCCGAGTTCGGCGCGCAGTCGCGCTGTCGTCCGGTCGGTGTCGTCGCGTTCGGCCGGCGCGGCAGGGGACTGCGTGGCGAGCCGGGCGGCGGCCGCGGCGCCCAGCAACCGGGCGGCGACCTCGGGCGAGCGCACCGCCGCCGCCATCCCCTCCAGCGGGTTGATCGCGTCCCGCATCGTCGCCATCGCCTCGGCGACCTCGAACGCCTCGATGTGCAGGGCCAACGCGGCGTCCGGGTCGCCGCCCTGCTCGACCGCGTAGCCCAGCTCCACCAGCACCATCGGCAGGTAGAGCGCGGACTGGCTCTCTCCCCGGCCCAGGTCGGCGAGGTGGCTGAGGTGGGTGACAGCCAGATCGAGCTTGCCGTCGCGGCGGGCGGCCAGCCCGAGGCTCATCTCCGCGAAGATCAGCGCGCCGGGCGAGCCCTGCTCCACCGCCAGGTCATAGGCGCGTTCGGCCAGTTCCCGACCCTGGGCGTAGTCGCGGGTCTGCACGGCGAGCCAGGCCAGCCAGGACAGCTCGGCGCAGACCTGCGGCCACAGCGCCAACTCCTCGGCCCAGCGCAGCCCTTCCCGGTGCAGCGTGGCGGCGCGCTCGTGCTCGCCGCGCATGTCGGCCAGACCACCCACCCACTCGGTCGCCCGGAGTCGACCCCACCGGTCGCCGAGGTCGGCGAAGAGCGCGGCGCTGCGGGTCGCGGTGCGCTCCAGGGTGGCCTGGTCACCGTTGGCATGGGCGATGTGGGCCAGGGAGGTGAGCACCGCGGCCTCGGTCCACGGGTCGGTGGCGGCGGTGGGCAGCAGCTCCGACACCAGGGCCAGGTCGCCGTGTTCGATCACGGCGTTGGCCGCGAACCAGGCGGCGTGGCTGTCCGGCTCGGCGGCCACCGCGGCGCGCACGTCGTCCGGTGCGATCACCTCACCCTGCGACAGGGCGAAGCCGACCCGCCAGGGGGCCGCGCGGGCCTCCTGCTCCGGGTCGCCCGGCACGGCCAGCGCCCGCCGTGCCTCGGTGAGCCGGCCGCGCAGGAACCAGTACCAGCTCAGTGCGACCGCCAGGCGCAGCCCACCACCGTGCGTCAGCGCCGACCGCAGGTTTGCGAGCTCGGTGTCGAGCAGCGCCAGCCACCGCCGCTGGTCGGCCCCGCGCAGCCCGGGGTCGGCCCGTTCGGCCAGCTCGGTGTAGTAGGTGGCGTGCCGCCCGCGTACCTCGTCGGCGTCGGTGAGGCGTTCCAGGCAGAACGCGGCCACCGATTCGAGCAGCCGGTAGCGGGGGGCCGCGCCGGAGTCGTCGAGTACCACCAACGACCGGTCCACCAGCCGGGCGAGGGCGTCCAGGTCGGTTCGGCAGACCTGTTCGGCGGCCTCCGGGGTGCCGCCGTCCGGGAACACCGCCAGTTGGGCGAGCACCACCCGGTCGGGTTCGTCCAGGAGGTCCCAGCTCCAGCCGATCACCGCGGTGAGCGTCCGCTGCCGCTGTGGCACGTCCCGCTGCGCGGTGGTGAGCAGCCGGAACCGGTCGTCGAGCCGGTCCACCACCCCGCGTACGCCCAGCGCGCGGACCCGGGTCGCGGCCAGTTCCAACGCCAGCGGCAGACCGTCGAGGCGGCGGCAGAGCTGGGCCACCGCCGTCGCCGTCTGCCCGTCGAGCCGGAACCCGCGCTGCTGCGCGGCGGCGCGGGCGACGAACAACCGGGCCGCCGCCGAGCGCCGGACCGCGTCCAGGTCACCGTCGTCGGGCACCGGCAGTGGGGGTACCTCCCAGAGCAGCTCACCGGTCAGTCCGAGTGGCTCTCTGCTGGTGGCCAGCACGCTCACCCCGGACACGTCGCGCAACAGCCGGGCGATCAGCTCGGCGACCGGTTCGATGACGTGTTCGCAGTTGTCCAGCACGAGCAGCAGCTGCCGGTGCCGCAGGGCCGTGACCACCCGGTCGGCGGGGGACTGGGTCGTTCCGGCGGCCTCGTGGGCGCCCAGAGCGCCGAGCACCTGTTCGGCGACGCGGGCGTCACCGGCGGGGAGGGGGGCCAGCTCGACCAGTCGGACACCGTCCGGGTAGGACGTCGCGCGGGCCGTCTCGGTGGCCAGCCGGGTCTTGCCGACGCCGCCCGGCCCGACCAGCGTGACCAGCCGCTGCCGGGGCAGCAACGCCCGCAGCTCGGCCAGCGCCTCGTCCCGTCCGATCAACTCGTCGAGCGGGGCCGGCAGGTTGTTCCGGATGATCGCCGCCTTCGGCGGGGCGTTCAGGCCGGCGTCCTGTTCGAGGATCCTGCGGTGCAGGGCGACCAGCTCCGGGCCGGGGTCGAGGCCCAGCTCCTCGGCGAGCCGGGCCCGCAGCTCGGCGTAGCTCTCCAACGCCTCGGACTGGCGGCCGGCCGCGTACAACGCGCGTAGCTGCACCGCCCGCAGGCCTTCGCGCAGCGGATGTCTGGCGACCAACTCGGCCAGGTCAGCGGCCACCAGGTCATGCTCACCCCGGGCCAGCCGGGCCTGTGCCAACCGCTCCTGAACGACGAGGCGCTGCTCGGCGAGGCGGGCCGCCTCGGCCCGCACGAACTCGGCGTCGGCCACGTCGGCGTACGCCTCGCCGCGCCACAACGCGAGGGCCTCGGTCAGCCGTTCGACGTCGGCGCAGCGGGCCAGCTCGCCGAAATGGTCGACGTCGACCGCGTCGACCCGCAGCAGGTAGCCGGGTGGCCGGGACTCGACCAGCTCGCGGGCGCCGGGCTCGGCATCGTTGAGGGCCTTGCGCAGCTGCGACACCCGCACCTGGAGGGCCCCGGCCGGATTGGCGGGGGCGTCGTCACCCCACAGGTCGTCGATGAGGCGGTCCGCCGAGACCACCTGGTTGCGGTTGGCCAACAGGTCGGCCAGCAACGCCCGTACCTTGGTGCCGGGCACCACCACCGGCTCGCCGGCGTCCGTGGTCACGGCGAGCGGCCCGAGCACCCCGAACTGCACGGCGGTCATCCTAACCGCGCGCAGGCGAACCCAAGCCGACCACGAGCGCGTCCGTTGCGCACCGGCACCGCGAGCGTCCCACCCACCGACATTCGCGGTGCGGCGCTCGTGGCGTGCGGCCGGATTAACGGGTAGAAACATGTCGACCCCTTCACCGCGACCGCACTGGCGGCGGCAGGGGTCAGAGAGCGCTCTCACCGCCCCCAGCTGCGCCGGAAGCATGTTCGGCCAGCGGAGAGGACGAACCACATGACAAGCCCGTCCCGACGGACCCTCACCCTTGCTCTGCTGGTGACCGCCGCCGTCACCATGACCAGCACGGCGGCCAGCGCCGGCCGCCCGACGCACGGCGCACCCGACTTCGGCCCGAACGTGACCATCTTCGACCCGTCCATGCCGGTCGCCGAGATCCAGCAGACCCTCGACGCGGCGCACGCCCGGCAGGTCGACAACGAGATGGGCACCGAGCGGCACGCCTACCTGTTCAAGCCCGGCACGTACGGCACGGCCGCGCAGCCGTTGCAGGCCAAGGTCGGCTATTACACCGAGGTGTCCGGCCTGGGCGCCTCGCCCACCGACGTCACAGTCAACGGCAAGCTGGAGGTCTACAACCGCTGCCTGGCCGACGGCGGCACCGGGAACTGCCTCGCGCTGGTCAACTTCTGGCGCACCCTGTCCAACCTCTCGCTCACCATCAACGCGGCCGGCCAGGACGACTGCCGGTCGACGGCGAACTTCTGGGCGGTCTCCCAGGCGGTGTCGATGCGCCGGCTGAACATCGGCGGCGGCGGTCTGTCACTGATGGACTACTGCACCGCCGGCCCGCAGTACGCCAGCGGCGGGTTCATCGCCGACTCACGGCTGCCGGCCACGACGAACGGTTCGCAGCAACAGTGGCTGACCCGTAACAGCGAGGTCGGCGGCTGGTCCAACGCGGTGTGGAACCAGGTGTTCGCGGGGGTCGAGGGCGCACCGGACGACGCCACGTTCCCCGACCCGCCGTACACCACCCTGGAGACCACCCCGCTCAGCCGGGAGAAGCCCTACCTCTTCGTCGACGGCAAGGGTCGCTACCAGGTGCGGGTGCCCGCCGCGCAGCGCGACAGCCGGGGCGTCTCCTGGGCTGACGGCATCACGCCGGGGCGCACCATCGGGATCGGCGACTTCTTCATCGCCAAGCCGTCGGACTCGGTGCGCGTCATCAACAGCCAGTTGGCGCGCGGCAAGCACCTGCTGCTCACGCCCGGAACGTACGACATCGCGCGCAGCATCGAGGTCCGGCGTCCGAACACCGTGGTGCTCGGGATCGGCCACGCCACGCTGACCGCCGTGAACGGCGCGATCCCGCTGGACGTGGCCGGTGTTCCCGGGGTGATCGTCGCCGGTGTCACGATCGACGCCGGCCTCGTCGAGTCGCCGGTCCTGCTGCGGGTCGGCCGTGAGCACGGCCGCAACGCGAGCAGTCCGCACAACCCGACCACGCTCTCCGACGTGTACTTCCGGGTCGGCGGCCCGCACATCGGGCGGACGAACACCGCGCTGGAGGTGAACAGCGACAACGTGCTCATCGACCACACCTGGGTGTGGCGCGGTGATCACGGCGTCGAGGGCTTCACCGAGGGCGTCAACGGTGACACCGACCGCTGGCGTACCAACACCGGTCGCTACGGGGCCGTCATCAACGGGGACCACGTGACCGCGACCGGCCTCTTCGTCGAGCACTTCCAGCGTTACAACACGGTCTGGAACGGCGAGCACGGCACCACGATCCTCTACCAGAACGAGCTGCCGTACGACCCGCCGACGCAGGCCGACTGGATGAACGGCGCGGTCGAGGGCTGGGCCGGATACAAGGTCGGTGACCGGGTGCGTCACCACACCCTGTACGGGGGTGGGGTGTACGTGTTCAACCAGAACAACCCGTCGATCCACACCGAGAACGGCTTCGAGGTCCCGAACCGGCCCGGGGTGCGGCTGCACCACATCATGACCGTCAACCTCAGCGCCGGCACTATCGACCACGTGGTCAACGGCATCGGGGACGCGGCCGACATGACCAAGGTCGGCGCTCCGGTGTACCTGACCCAGTACCCGGCCCCGTAGCGGAGTTCGGGCGTACCGACGGGGCCGGAGCCGGCGACGGCTCCGGCCCCGTCGTCCGTGTGGGTCGGCACGGCAGAGCGAGAATTCGGGTCGACGGTCTTGAATTCCTATCGAGTCGGTAGGAAAATACGGGAATGCCGGTTGGTCCGCTCCTCACCTCGCGTCGGGTCGTCGACCTGATGCGAACCGCCAGCGAGCTCTGTCCGGGCGCACCGGGCACCGACTGAGCACCGCAGCACCGCACTCCTCTTCCGGCCGCGCCGCCGGCTCGTGACCCGGCGCGGCTCCGCACGTTCGTCACCGCGCTTGGTGAACCGATCCGGCACGGCCGGATCGGTTCACCACCATGGAGGTACGCCATGACATCCGACCAGCCACCGCCCACCCCGCCGACGGACGGTGCGTCCCGGCTCGCATTCAACGAGGACTGGGTGGCGACCATCCTCGGCCTGGCCCTGCTCGCCCTGGTCCTGCTGGGTGCCATCCCCGCCGGGCTGGTGCCCTGATGACCGCCGACGTGACCCGCACGGGCAACGAGCCCGGCCCGGCCGACGCCACCTCCACCGCCGATCCCGCCGAGCCGACCAGCGTGGCGCGTGACGGGGCGTTCTGGGCGTGGACGGCGCTCGGCCTGCTGATCGTGGTCGGTCTCGCCGCGCTCACCCGCTACCTGGAGCAGAACGTTCCGGCCTGGGCCGAGGGCACCGCCGTCGAGGACATCGGAGCGGCGGTCGAGTACCCGGTCTACGCGATCCTGCTCGGCCTGCTCGGCAATGTCGCCGTCACGCTGCTCGGGTGGCGGGACCGGATCTCCGCCGCGTTCCGGACCGAGTTCTTCATCAAGACCGGGCTGGTGCTGCTCGGGGCGTCGATCAACCTGGCCGTCATCGCCAGCGCCGCCGGCCCGGCGATCGCCCAGGCGATTCTGCTGATCAGCGGGGTGTTCCTGTTCACCTGGTGGTTGGCCGGCAGGTTCGGCCTCGACGACAAGCTGCGGGCGCTGCTCGCGTCGGCGGTGTCGATCTGCGGGGTCAGCGCGGCGATCGCCGCCGCCGGCGCGGTCCGGGCGCGCCGCGAGCAGTTGGCCTACACGGCGAGTCTGGTCATCGTCTTCGCGTTGCCGTCCATCTTCGTCCTGCCCTGGTTGGCCGACGTGTTCGGGCTCTCCGACGCGGTGGCCGGCGCCTGGATCGGTGGCAACATCGACACCACCGCAGCGGTCACCGCGGCGGGTGCGCTCGCCGGCGAGGAGGCGCTCCAGATCGCCAGCATCGTCAAGGTCACCCAGAATGCCCTGATGGGTGTGGTGGCGGTCGCGCTCACCGCGTACTTCACCCTGCGGGTGGAACGACGGCCCGGCGCGGCCCGACCGGGCCTCGGTGAGCTGTGGACGCGGTTTCCGAAGTTCGTCCTCGGCTTCATCGCGGCCTCGGTCATCGCCACCTGGTACCTCGACGCGGCTGGCGCGGACGGCAAGGCCACCATCGCCATCGTCAACGACCTGCGCGTGTGGTTCCTGATCCTGGCCTTCGTCAGCATCGGCCTGGAGGTCCGGGTCGCGTCGCTGCGGGAGGCGGGTTGGCGACCGGTGGCGGTGTTCGCCAGTGCCACGGTGTTCAACCTGGCGTTGGCGCTCGCTCTGGCGTCCCTGCTGTTCCGCAACTTCTCGGCCTGAGTAGCGCCGACCACCGCGCCGCCGATGATGCCGACCGGCAGCACGGCCCACGGCCAGAGTAGGAACGCCCCCGCACACAGCACGCCGATGGCGGCGGCCAGGCCGACCGGTCCGGGCAGCAGGGTGACCACGGTCAGCACCGCGCCCAGCCCGGCGCCGGCGAGCAGCACACCGGGCGCGACAGTCGGCACTCTCATCGTGGCGACCGTTCCACCGGCCGTGGCGCTCCGGCGGGCAGCAACTCGTCCTCGCCGAGGCGGCCGAGCACCGCGCGGGCGCGTTCGTCGTCGAGTCGCAGCAGGCGAGCGCCGGCGTGCCGGTCCAGCCAGCCACGCAGCGCACCGGCCGCGATCCGCCGGTTGATCCAGTTGACCAGCGGCACCGAGTCGCCCAGCGGCAGCGCGGTCGGTGCGATGGCGTGCCAGGCCGCGGAGCCGATCGGGCTCACCTCGCATCGCCAGCGCGGCCGGCGTCCCGGCGGGTCGACGAAGAGCAACCGTTGCCCGGACGTCAGTTGCCCCAGCACCGTCGGATGCCCGTCGACAGACCAGCGGGTTCGGCTGAACAGCACCACCCAGTCGCGGGTGTCACCGTCGGGCAGCGGGCCGACGTCGCCGCGCAGCGCGGCGAACAGGTCGCCCAGGCCCAGCGGTACGGATCGACCGAAGAGTCGCTTGACCAGGTGGTCGGCGAGCAGCACGGCCCGGAACACCGGCAACCGGTACCGGGGCTGGGTCATCCGCAGATACCCGACCAGGCTGCCCAGCAGGTGTCGAAAGCGGATGGTCGGCCCGAGCAGCCGACAGGACGCGCCACGGCTGTGCGTCACCACGGCGTCCGGAAGCATCCACAGCTCGTGCCCGGCCTGGTCGAGCTGCCGCGCGAGGATCGCGTCGTTCCAGTAGACGGGGAACGTCTCGTCGAAGATGGTCTGCTGCCCGAGCGCCGTGCGGCGTAGCAGCACGCAGCTGCCCGAGGCGAGTTGCCGGGGACGGCTGAAGTCCTCGCCCCGCATCTGGAACCGGTGCAGCGCCTGGCGGAACCCGGGCAGTCGGCGTAGCGCGGTCACCAGCGCGATGGTGGCGGCGAAGCTGGGCTGTTGAACGTAGTGCTGCTGGAAGGTGCCGTCCGGGTTGAGGTACAGCGGGCTGACCCCTGCGACGTCTGGCCGCTCCCGCAGATGGTCGACCATTCGGGACAGCGCGCCCGGGTGAAACCGGATGTCGCTGCTGAGCAGCAGGATCAGCTGCCCGTTCGCCCGTCGGTACGCCTGGTTCACGGCGGCGGCGAAACCGTTGTTGTGCTTGTTGCGGATCAGTCGGACCCGGGGTTGGTCGGCGAGCAGGTCGGCTGAGCCGTCGGACGATCCGTTGTCGACGGCCACCACCTCGTAGTCCAGATCGGGATCGGCGGTCGACGCCAGCGACTCCAGGCACTGTCGGGTCTGTTCGCGGGTGTTCCAGCTGACCAGCAGTACCGACAGCAGGGGAGCGCTCGTCACGCCACCGCCCGGTTGTCGCGGTGGTGGGCCCGGAGTCTCTCTCAACACGCCGTCCTCCCTCTCCGTCCGGTGCAGCCAGGGCATGCCGGCGGACACCCCCGGAGGAGAAATTACTAGCGGTATGGGGTGAATAGTGATGAATGGGTGATATCTACGCAAGTTATTCGGGCTGATCGTCCGTTTGGTGGCCTTTGGTGGGCTACGGTCGTGTGCGGCCGTCCGGTTGCCGCAGCGGGCCGACCGTTCCGTCGTTCCGAGGAGTCCGAAATGGACCTGCCCGCTACTGCCGTCGCTGTCGACCCGCCGAGGGACCTGATTCCCGGGCGCGTGCTGGTCACCGGGGGCGCCGGCTTCATCGGCAGCCACGTGGTCGCCCGGCTGATGCTGATGGGCAGCCAGGTCCGGGTGCTCGACAACTTCTCCACCGGCCGGATCGAAAACCTGACCGACGCCGCGTACGGCGGACTGACCGAGGCGGACGTCGTCTCGGGTGACATCCGTACGCCGGAGGGTGTCGAGATCATCCACCAGTGGCAGCCGGACGTGGTGGTGCACCTCGCCGCACAGTCGAGCGTCCCCGAGGCCCAGCGATCACCCCTCTACGACGCCGACGTGAACGTGTTCGGCACCGTCAACGTGCTGGACGCCTGCGCCCGCAGCGGCGTACGGCTGGTGATCAACGCGACCAGCAGCGCCATCTTCGGCAGTGTCGCCGCCCGTGACCTGCCGGTCCGGGAGGACTACCCGATCGCCCCGGTGAGCCCGTACGGCGTCAGCAACGCCGCCGGTGTGCACTACCTCGACTGGTACGGGCGTCAGCACGGCCTGTCGTACACCTCGATGGTGTTCGGAAATGTCTACGGGCCGCGGCCGGAAGGCAGCGACTGCGGCGTGGTGTCCCTGATGGTCGATGCGCTGCTCGGTGGCCGGCAGGTGGTGATCTACGACGACGGCACCCAGACCCGGGATTTCGTCCACGTCAGCGACGTCGCCGAGGCGATCGCCGTCGCCTGTCACCACAACGGTGTGGGTGTGGTCAACATCGCCTCGGGTCGGCAGACGAGCGTCAACGAGGTGTACGACACGGTCCGGGAGGCGTCCGGCGTCGACAGTGCGGCCCGCTACGAGCCGCTGCCCTGGCCGGGCGAGGTGCGCAACATGGCGCTGGACACCAGGAAGGCGCGAGAGTCGCTCGGGTGGCATCCGAAGATCGGCTTCACCGAGGGCGTACGGATAACGGTGCGCGACGCCCGCCGCCGTCAAGCCCCGAGCCAGATCCTGTCCCCGCTGTGGGCGCGGGAGCGGGCCGCCAGCCACTGACAACCCAGCGCGTAATTCCCGTCATCTGATCGGGATTTTCATCGATCAGTCTAACTCTTGCGGGCCGGCATCGACTGCTGCCACGATGGCCGTCAATGCCTTCCGTCCCGAAGGAGTGGTCCTCATGGCGGTCTCCCGCCGCAGGTTCGTCACATCGGTGCTGGCCGGGTCCGCGCTCGCCACCGCCTCCACCACCACCGAGCTGCTCACCACCCTGGCCAGCCCCGCGCACGCCGCCAGTCCCCCCGGGGACGTGGTCGGCAAGGTGACGGTCGGCTACCAGGGCTGGTTCAGCGCTCCCGGCGACGGGGCGCCGATCGGCGGATGGTGGCACTGGGGCCGCGACCGGTTCCAGCCGCCCTCACCCGCCAACACCACAATCGTGTCCTGGCCGGACGTGCGCGAGTACACGCGCACCTATCCCACCGCGTACCCCAACCTGGGCAACGGCCAGCCGGCCACCCTCTTCTCCTCGTACGACCAGCAGACGGTGGACACCCACTTCCGCTGGATGCAGGAGAACGGCTGCGACACCGCCGCGCTGCAACGGTTCAACCCGATGGGCGACGAGGGCCCGACCCGCGACGCGATGACGCAGAAGGTGCGCTCCGCGGCCGAACGGTACAACCGCAAGTTCTACATCATGTACGACGTCACCGACTGGCTGACCTTCCAATCGGAGATCAAGACCGACTGGACGACGAAGATGGCCGCGCACACCGCGTCGTCGGCGTACGCCCGGCAGAACGGCAAACCGGTCGTCTGCATCTGGGGCTTCGGCTTCAGCGAGCCCAGCCGACCCTTCACCCCCGGGCCCTGCCTGGAGGTCATCAACTGGTTCAAGGCTCAGGGCTGCTACGTCATCGGTGGTGTGCCCACCTGGTGGCGGCAGGGCATCGAGGATTCCCGCCCCGGCTTCCTCGACGTCTACCACGCGTTCCACGCGATCTCGCCGTGGATGGTCTACCGGGCCAGGACCGTGGAGGAACTCGACTCCTACTACAACAACGTCAACATCGGCGACATGGCCGACTGCGCGGCACGCGGCATCGACTACCTGCCCTGCGTGATGCCCGGCGACCTCGCCGGCGGGCACCGCAAACACGGCGACTTCTACTGGCGGCACATCTACAACATGGTCCGGCTCGGCTCCCAGGGCCTGTACGTGTCCATGTTCGACGAGTACAACGAGGGCAACCAGATCGCCAAGACGTCCGAGACCCAGGCCACCACCCCGGCCGGGGCGAACATCCGGGCCCTCGACGAGGACGGCGTCGCCTGCTCCGCCGACTACTACCTGCGGATCACCGCCGACGGCGGCCGGATGCTCAAGGGGCAACTCGCGCTCACCTCGGTCCGCCCCACCCCACCGATGGTCGGGGGCGGGGTGCCGACCATCGGTG
>NZ_QGSY01000175.1 GCF_003857035.1 Micromonospora arida | reverse complement strand
GGCGCAGGCCGGACATACCGCCGTCCACCGGCAGCGACGAACCGGTCACCGACCTGGTCACGGGCGAGGCGAGGTAGACGACGGCGGCGGCAACCTCGTCGGCGGTCACCAGTCGGCCGGTCGGCTGGCGGGCGGCCAACTGGCGCTTCTCCGCCGTCGGGTCGGCCGCGCCGGCGAGCAGGCGGGCCACCCAGGGCGTGTCGACAGTGCCAGGGGCGACACAGTTGACCCGGACGCCCTCCGTCACCAGGTCGGCGGCCATGGCGAGGGTGAGGGCGTGCACGGCACCCTTCGACGCCGAGTACAGGGCGCGTTTGGGCAGACCGGTGGTCGCGGCGATCGAGGAGATGTTGACGATCGCCGCGGACGACGACCGGCGCAGGTACGGCAGGGCGACGGCGCTGGTTCGGGCCACGCCGGAGACGTTGACGTCGAGTACCCGGCTCCACTGCTCGTCGTCGTTCTCCTCCACAGTGCCCACGGCCGAGACGGCGGCGTTGTTCACCAGGATGTCGATGCCGCCGAACCTCTCCGCGACCGAGGCGACGGCCGCGCTGAGGGACGACCGGTCGGCCACGTCCGCCCGGACGCCGAGTACGCCGGGATCCTCCGGCAACCCGGCCAGTTCCAGGTCCAGGACACCCACTCGGGCGCCGGCGGCGGCGAACGCCCGCACGCAGGCAAGGCCGATCCCCGATCCACCTCCGGTCACCACCGCCACGAGACCGTCACACCGCATACTGCTCTCCCCTTCCGAGTGGTCCGCTGAGGTGACGCACCGCCGTCGATGAGGCCGTGCGGTCGTGCGTGTCGAGGTTCGTCAGACCCATGCCGGCCCGTCGGGGTACGCGTACGTGGCGAGGCTCTCCGGACGCATCGCGGCGGAGAACCCGGGGGCGCTGGGTGCCACGTAGTGCCCGTCCTTGATCACCACCGGATCGAGGAAGTGTTCGTGCAGGTGGTCGACGTACTCGACGACCCGGTCGCGCATCGAACCGGACACCGCCACGAAGTCGAACATCGACAGGTGCTGCACCAGCTCGCACAGGCCCACTCCCCCGGCGTGCGGGCACACCGGCACCCCGTACTTCACGGCCAGCAGCAGGATGGCGACGTTCTCGTTCACGCCACCCACCCGGCAGGCGTCGATCTGCACGACGTCGATGGCGTCGGCCTGGAGCAGCTGTTTGAACACGACCCTGTTCGCGACGTGCTCGCCGGTGGCGACCCGGATCGGCCCGCCGTCGGGTGCGCTGGTGGCGAGGGCGGATCGGATCGCCGCGTGGGCGAGCACGTCGTCGGGGCTGGTCGGTTCCTCGATCCACCACGGGTCGTACGGCGCCAGCTCCCGCATCCGGTCGACCGCCTCGGCGACGTCCCAACGCTGGTTGGCGTCGAGCGCGATCCGGATCTGCGGGCCGACCGCCTCGCGGGCGATCTTCAGGCGGCGGACGTCGTCGGCGGCGTCCGCGCCCACCTTCAGCTTGATCTGGGTGAACCCGTCGGCCACGGCCTGCCGGGCCAGCCGGACCACCTTGTCGTCGGAGTAGCCGAGCCAGCCGGGTGACGTGGTGTACGCGGGGTAGCCCCGCTCGGTCAGCCGGGCGATCCGGTCGGCCCGGCCCGGCTCGGCGGCGCGCAGGATCTCCAGCGCCTCGTCGGGGGTGAGGGCGTCGGTGAGGTAGCGCCAGTCGACCAGGTCGACGATCTGCTCGGGGCTGAGGTCGGCCAGGTAGCGCCAGACCGGCTTGCCCGCCCTCTTGGCGACCAGGTCCCACATCGCGTTGATCACCGCTGCGGCGGCCAGGTGCATCACGCCCTTCTCCGGGCCGAGCCAGCGCAGCTGCGAGTCGTGGGTGAGCGAGCGGGCGAACGCGCCGAGGTCCACGGTGTCCGGGTCGAGGCCGACCACGTACGGCACCAGCGCGTCGATGGCCGCCCGGCAGACGTCGTTGCCCCGCCCGATGGTGAAGGTGAATCCGTGCCCGTCCGGGCCGTCGTCAGTGCTCAGCACCAGGTACGCGGCCGAGTAGTCGGGGTCGGGGTTCATCGCGTCGGAGCCGTCGAGGTCCCGCGAGGTCGGGAACCGCACGTCGTACGTGTCGACGGAGGTGATCACCGCCATCAGGCGTCCCGGAGCGTGTTGCGCTGCCGGCCGAGGCCGTCGATCTCGACCTCCATCACGTCGCCGACGGCCAGGTACGGGAACCGGCCGGAGAGCGCCACCCCCTGCGGGGTGCCGGTGTTGATGACGTCGCCCGGGTCCAGGACTGTGTACTGGGACAGGTGCCAGATCAGGTACGCCACGTCGAAGATCATGTCTTTGGTGCTGGAGTCCTGGCGGGGCTCGCCGTTGACCCAGGAACGCAGCCGCAGCGCCTGCGGGTCGCCGATCTCGTCGGCGGTGACCAGCCACGGGCCGAGCGGTTGGAACGTCTCACAGGACTTGCCCTTCGACCACTGGCCACCGGAGACCGCGAGTTGGAAGTCCCGCTCGGAGACGTCGTTGGACAGCACGTACCCGGCGATGTGCCCGAGGGCGTCGGCCGGTGAGGCGAGGTAGCGCACCGTCCGGCCGATCACCACCGCCAGCTCCACCTCCCAGTCGGTCTTCGTCGACCCGCGCGGGATCAGGACCTCGTCGTACGGGCCGACGACGGTGTTGGGCGCCTTGTAGAAGATGATCGGGTCGGTCGGTGGCGCGGCGCCCGACTCGGCGGCGTGCGCCGCGTAGTTCTGCCCCACGCAGAGCACCACGCCGGGCCGGGCGATCGGTGCGCCGACCCGCTGACCGGTGACGTCGATCTCGGGCAGGTCGGTGGCCTCGCGGACCCGCCGGACGCCGTCGCCGGCGAGGAACTCGCCGTCGATGTCGGCGGTGAGCGACGAGAGGTCGAAGTGCCGCCCATCGACGTACAGCACGGGGCGTTCCCGCCCCACGGGCCCGACGCGCATGAGTCTCACGAACCAACCTCCAGTGCATAGGTACGAGTCGCGACACAAGCCGGACGGCTGCTCGCGTCGATGATCACGGCGTCGGCACCTCGCTCGGCAGCAGACCCTCGGCCTTGAGATCGGCCCACAACGCGCCGGGCACGTCCCACTCGAACATCGCCACGTTGTCGGCGATCTGCTCCGGGTCCCGGGCGCCGACCACCACGCTGGCAACCGCCGGGTGCCCGAGCGGAAACTGGATCGCCGCGGCCCGCAGCGGTACGCCGTGCCGCTCGCACACCGACCGGATCGCGGTGGCCCGGTCCAGCAGCCCCTGCCCGGCCGGGGCGTAGTCGTAGTGGGCGCCCGGTGTCGGGTCGGCCAACAGGCCCGAGTTGTAGACGCCGGCGGCGATGATCGCAATCCCCTTCGCGTGAGCCAGCGGCAGCAACTCGTCGAGGCCGGACTGGTCGAGCAGCGTGTACCGGCCGGCGAGCATGAAGCAGTCGAAGTCGCCGGCGTGGGCCAGCTCGACCAGCGCCGGGGCCTGGTTCATCCCGGCGCTGACCGCGCCGATCTCGCCGGCCTCCCGCAACTGCGCCAACGCCGGGTACGCCCCGGCGACCGCCTCGGCGAGGTGGTCGTCCGGGTCGTGGATGTGCGCGATGTCGATCCGGTCCAGCCCCAACCGGGCCAGGCTCTCCGCGTGGGAACGACGTACCCCGGCGGCGGAGAAGTCGAACTGCGGCGTGAGGTCGGTCGGCTCGGCCCAGAACTCCTGCCGATCACCACCGTCCGGGACGAGCAGCCGACCCACCTTGGTGGAGAGGGTGAACGCGTCGCGCGGCTTGCCGGCGAGGGCCGCCCCGGCGCGCCGCTCGGAGAGGCCGCAGCCGTAGAGCGGGGCGGTGTCGAAGTAACGCAGCCCGAGATCCCAGGCCGCCTCGACTGTGGCGTGGGCTACCTCGTCACCGACGGCGTCGAACATTCCACCGATCGGGGCGAGCCCCAGCCCGAGCCGGGTCACCGCCACATCGGTACGCCCCAGGGTCACTGGTTCGGTGGCCTTCACGCGACCACCCCCTGCCCGTCATGGATGAACCGGATCACCGACTGACTCATCCGGTCGTAGTCGTGGTCGTTGTCCAGTTCACCAACAATGGCGAACACCCGCATCACCGCGATCCGGTCGGCGAGGGTGACCATCTCCGGCAGGTCCGACGAGATCAGCAGGATGGCCATTCCGCGCGCGGCGAGGCCGGCGATCAACTCGTGGAAGGCGGCCTTGGTGCGCACGTCGATGCCGACGGTGGGCTCGTCGATGATGAGCACGTCGCAGTCGGCCGCCAGCCACTTGGCCAGGCTGACCTTCTGCTGGTTGCCGCCGGAGAGCTGACCGGCGTGCTGGTCGGGCGAGGCGAGTCGGATGCCCAGCCGATCGGCGTACTCGTTGACCAGCAGCCGCTCGGAGCGGTCGCGGACCAGCCCCAGCCGGGCCAGCCGACGCCACACCGTCACCGCCGTGTTGCGGGCCACGGTCTGGTCGAGGAAGAGGCCCTCCTCCTTGCGGTTCTCGGTGACGTAGCCGATCCGGTACCGGTGCAGGGCGTCGCCCACGTCCCGGATCCGGGCCGGACGGCCGTGTACCCGCACCTCCCCGGAGCTGATCCGGTCGAGGCCGAGCAGCGCCTTGGCCAGCTCGCTGCGGCCCGCGCCGACCAATCCGTACAGGCCGACGATCTCACCGGGGCGGACGGCGAGGCTGACGTCGTGGTGGCCGGCGGTGGTGGCGACGGCATCGAGGACCAGCGCCGGTTCGACGTCCGCCGCGACGGTCCTGGGGGCGAGGTGCACCTGCTGGTACGCCCGGCCGACCATCAGGTCGACGATCTCCTCGCGGCTGTGGTCGGCGAGGGGTTCCGCCTCGGCGACGCTGCGCCCGTCGCGCAGCACGGTCACCGTGTCGGCGACCGCGAAGACCTCCTCCAGCTTGTGGCTGACCAGCACGGTGGCGTGACCCCGCTCGGACAGCCGACGCACGATGCCGTAGAGCCGGTCGGCCTCGTCGTTGGTCAGCGACGCTGTCGGTTCGTCGAGCAGCAGCACTGTCGAGTCCGCCGACAGCGCCTTGGCGATCTCCACCAGTTGCAGTTGGGCCACCGACAGCCGCGACACCGGCAGGTCGGGGTCCAGGTCGAGGTCGAGCAGGTCGAGGCAACGGCGGGCCTCGGTACGCAGCGCCGCCCGGTCGAGCAGGCCGGCGCGGCGGGGCAGGTGTTGCAGGCAGATGTTCTCGGCGACGCTGAACGCCGGGATCAGGTTCCGCTCCTGGTGCACGACACCGATGCCGGCCCGCTGGGCGTCCTGCGGGTTGCCCAGCTGCACCGCGCGCAGCTCACCGTCGGGCCCGGGCAGCCGCAACTGCCCACCGTCCGGTCGGTACACCCCGGTCAGGATCTTGATCAGGGTGCTCTTGCCGGCGCCGTTCTCGCCGAGCAGCGCGTGCACGCTGCCGGCGGTCAGAGTCAGCGTCGCCTCGTCCAGGGCGCGTACCCCGGGGAAGGTCTTGACCAGTTTCTCGGCGGACAGCACGACGGTCATCGTGAACCTCCGGAGAGCTTGTCGCGGAACTGACCGAGCAGCACCGCGCCGAGGACGACCGCGCCGATGATGAGGTCCACCCACCGTCGGTTGATGTCGAACTGCGACTGGCTCACATCGACCAGCCGCACCAGGAAGGCGGCGAGCACCGTGCCGGTCACGCTGATCATGCCGCCGGCCAGGGCCACCCCGCCGATGATCGGCGCGGCGAAGCTGGGCAGCAGCAGGTCGTCGCCGATCGAGGCGTTCACCGATCCGAAGGCGGCCACCACGATCACCGCGGCGAAGCCGGCCAGCAGCCCCGACAGGGTGTGGGCCAGCACCAACGCCCGGTCGTTGGAGATGCCCGACAGCCGGGCGGCGAACGGGTTGCCGCCGGAGGCGAGCAGATGCCGTCCGGGCACGGTGCGCCGGAAGAAGAGGGCGACCGCGACGGCGATCGCGACCGCCAGCAGGAAGACCACGGGTACGCCGGCCACTGACGCCTGCCCGAACTCGCGCAGGCCGGGCGAGTAGCCCTGGTAGGTGCCGGTGCCGTTCACCCCGTACCGCAGCCCTTCGAGGATCGTCATGGTGGCGAGGGTGACGATGAACCCGTTGATCCGGGTGAAGATCACCAACAGGCCGTTGACCAGCCCGACAACGGCGCCGAGGGCCAGCGCGGCGAGCACCGCGACCGGGGCGGGCAGCCCGGCGTCGACCATCAGCCAGCCCGAGGCCACCGCGCAGAAACCGGTGAGCACGCCCACCGAGAGGTTCATCTGACCGACGGCGAGCACCACCATCTGGGCCAGGCCGATGACGATCGGCAGGGCGAGGAAGCGCAGGAAGGCGTCCAGGGTGCCGGCGGTGAGCAGGTTGAAGTCGGTGGCGACAGCGAGTGCCGCGAACCCGAGCGCCGCGATCACCGCGAGGGTGAACTCGTTGGTCCGGATCACGCTCCTCATGATGATGACACCGCCCTTCGCTCGGCGAGCAGGGCCCGTAGCCGGTCCAGCGACAGCGCCGCGAGCAGCACGAGTCCGATGTAGAGCTTCAGCTCCTCCAGGGAGAACTGGAGCAGGTTGAGGCCCTTGTAGATGACCTGGGTGAGGGTCGCGCCGAGCGCGGTGCCGAGGACGCTGACCGCACCACCGGCGAGCAGCGTCCCGCCGAGCACCGGGGCCAGGAACGACGGCAGCAGGAACGACTCACCGATGTTGGCGGAGAAGGCCCCGTTGTTGGCGGCGAGCAGGAACCCGGCCAGTGCGGCGAGCAGCCCGCTCAACGCGTGCGCGGCGACGACCCGGCGGTGCGTGGGGATGCCGGACAGCTCGGCGGCGACCGTGTTGGAGCCGGTCATCAGGATCTCCCGGCCCAGCCGGGCGTGCCGGAACAGCACCCCGACACCGAGCGCCGCCGCGACCGCGATCGGCACGACCAGCGGGATCCGCGGCCCGCAGACCTCGCCCATGCAGTAGTCGGCGAAGGTGTCGAAGCGCAGGGCGGAGAGTCCACTCGGCTGCACCGCGAACGACACCCCGCCGGTCGCCCAGGTGTAGAGGATCGTGACCAGGCCCAGCAGCCCGAAGTCGAGCGCGAGGGTGACCACGAAGGAGTTCACGCCGGTCTTGGCGATGAGCAGGCCGGCGAGCGCGCCGATGCCCGCCCCGACGGCGAGACCCACGAGCAGTCCGACCAGCAGTGGGACGCCGAGCCGGTCGTAGGCCAGGCCCATCGCGAAGGTGGACAGCGCGGCCATCCGGCCCACGGCCATGTTCATGTGCCCGAGCGAGAGCACGGCGAGCTGGGCGAGACCGACCACGACGTACACGCTGATGTCGGCCTGCAGCGGTGCCAGGGTGAGGCGGGGGTCGAGAAACGCGGGGGTGAGCGACGAGAAGAGGACGACCAGCACGGCGATGACGATGAGCAGGCCGAGCCGGGGGTTCGCCCAGACCGGCAGGGCCCTGGCCGACGGCCTGGGCTCCGCGGCCGGAGGCACCGCCGGCGCCTCCGGCGCTGTTTCCGTCTTCACGCCACCCTCCTGTCCTCGATCGCGTCGCGGTCCCAGTCGATGCCGAGGCCCGGCTCGCCGGGGGCGAGCGCGTGGCCGTCGACGATCGCGATCTCGGTCCGGGTGATCGCGCGCAGTTGCGGGATGTGCTCGACGTAGCGGCTGTTCGGCACGGCCGCGCAGAGGCTCACGTGCAGTTCCATCAGGAAGTGCGGGCAGACCACCACGTTGCACGCCTCGGCCAGGTGGGCCACCTTGAGCCACGGGGTGATGCCACCGATGCGTGCGACATCGACCTGGACGACGCCGGCCGCCTGCCGGCGTAGGTACTCGGCGAACTGGCCGATCGAGTACATCGACTCCCCCACCGCCACCGGGATGCTCGTCGCGCGGGCCAGCAGCTCGTGCCCGGCGACGTCGTCGGCGGGCAGCGGCTCCTCGAACCAGGCGAGCTGGTGCGGTTCGAGCAGCCGGGCCCGGCGGATCGCCTCGGCGGCGGTCAGCGACTGGTTGGCGTCGACCATCACGTCGAAGTCGTCGCCGAGGGCCGCCCGGACCGCGCCGATGCGAGCGGCGTCCTCGGCCGGGTTGGGTTTGCCGACCTTCAGCTTGACGCCGGGCCAGCCGGCCGCCTGGGACGCCTTCGCGCCGGCGACCAGCTCGTCCTCGGTGAGGTGCAGCCAGCCACCCTCGGTGTCGTACAACGGGATGCGGTCCTTCGCGCCGCCGGCGAGCACCCACAGCGGCAGGCCGGCGGCGCGGGCGCGCAGGTCCCACAGCGCGGTGTCGATCGCGGCGAGCGCCAACGAGGTGATGGCCCCGACCGCGGTGGCGCGGGTGGCGGCGTGCAGGTCCCGCCAGAGCGCCTCCACCCGGGCGGCATCTCGGCCGACCAGGTGCGGCAACAGGTAGTCGCGCAGCAGTGCGAGCACCGCCGTGCCGCCGGTCCCGATCGTGTACGCGTACCCCGTGCCGTGCCCGCCGTCGGCCGTGCGCACCTCGACGAAGAGCGTCTCCTGTTTCAGAAACGCCTGTACCGCGTCGGTGCGGACGGTCTCGACGGGAATGTCGACGAGGTACGCCTCGGCCCTGGTGATGGTCGACATCAGCTGCACTTGAGCAGGTCGCCGTCGAACTTCTTCCGCAGTGCCTCGGTGGTGGAGGTACGGTCGGCCTCGTAGCCGTCCAGGTTGTCCTTGGTCACCACGAACGAGCCCGAGTCGATGGTCACTCCGGGTTCGGCCATGGTGCAGCCGCCGCTGAGCTTCATCAGGGCGTACGAGCCGACCTGGGCCTGACCGACCGGGTTCTGCAGGACGGTGGCGGCCACCGAGCCGCCGCGCAGCCCGTCGAGGACCGTCGGGTCGTCGTCGATGGCGATGACCTTGATGGGCAGCTTCGACTGGCGGACGCCCTCGGCCGAGGCGACCGCCGGGTTGTAGGCGGTGTTCACGATCGCCTGGATCTGGCGGCCCTTCGCGGCGAGGAGGTCGGCCACGGCCCTCTGCGCGCTCTGCAGATCCTTGTCGATGTCGGTGACGCTCTGGAGCAGGGTCACCTTGCCACCGGTTTCGGCGACCGCCTTCTCCACGCCCGCGATCCGGCGTTGGGTGTTGGAGTCGACCTTGTTCCCGGTCAGGTGCACCAGGTTGCCCTGACCGCCCATCGCGTCGATGGCGGCCTTGGCGCCCTTGTAGGCGGCGACCTCCACGTCCGTGGAGAGGCAGAAGTCGGCCTTGTTGGCCCCGGCCGGGCAGGAGGCCAGCGAGCCGACGGGGAAGCCCTGCCGCTTGAGGTCCTCGAAGGTGGAGTTGATGTTGTCCGGCGAGACGCCGAAGACGCCGAAGGCGTTGTAGCCCTGCGCTGCCAGGGACTTGAGCACGTCGTTCTGCTTGGTCTGGTCCCAGCCCGCGGTCTCGTTGAAGGTGACGTCGCCGAGAGCCAGCTCCGTCTTGGCCTTGGCACCGGCGTCCTTCCAGGGCTGGAAGTACGGGTGCGAGCCGCCGGGCACGAGCGCGACCTTGACCTGCGCCGGTTCCCGGCCACCGGCTTCGGCGTCGGTGGTGTCGCTCTTCTTCGTGCAGGCCACAGTGGTCGTGGCGAGGGCCACGACGGTCAGGCCGGAGCCGATTCGGGACAGCATTCTGCGCGACATGTTCGTCTCCTCGGGGGTGGTGGTGGCGAGACGGTGGCGGAGGAACCTATTTCCTATAGGATGTTGCTTTGCTAGTGTGTACTCGCTCACACCGGCACAGTCAAGGGGTTGCTGAGGAGACGAGATGGCCCAGCAGGAACCTCGCGAGGGTCGACTCCGTCCCGCCCGTCGACTCACCCTCGCCGAGGACGTCTACGAGTCGATAAAGACGCTGGTCATGGACCACATCCTTCCGCCCGGCGAGCGGGTCAACATCGACGCGCTCGCCCGGGAGCTCGACGTCTCCCCCACCCCGGTCCGCGAGGCCCTCGCCCGGCTGGAGGCCGACGGCCTGGTCCGTAAACGCCCGCTCTCCGGCTACACCACCACGCCGCTGCTGAGCCGTGCCGAGTTCGACGACCTGTTCGACGTCCGCCAACTGCTGGAGGGCGCCACCGCCGGACGGGCCGCCACGCACGCCTCCGCCGAAGCCCGCGAACGGATCAGCGCCGAGGCGGCTGCGAGCATCGACGTGGAGGCCGGCGACGGCTATCGCCGACACGCCGCCTTCACCGCGCTGGACGCGAAGTTCCACGACCTGATCGCGGAAGTCTCCGGCAGCCCTCTGCTGCGGGACACCATCACGCGGCTGCACTCACACCTGCACCTGCACCGGCTGTACTTCCCGGTCGCCGGCGCACCGGACACCAACACCGAGCACCAGCGCATCGCCGCCGCCATCGTCGCCGGCGACGCGGCAGCCGCCACCGAGGCGATGCGCGCCCACCTCAGCGCCGCCCGGGAGCGTCACCTGCCCGCCTTCGACCAGCTCCCCGCCCCCGCAACACCGCGCGACTCGGCGTGATCCACCCCCCACACCTCCGAGGAGCCGCCATGCGGATCGCCCTCTTCATCACCTGCGTCAACGACCTCGCGTTCCCGGCCACCGGCATCGCGGTCACCCGCATCCTGCGGCGACTCGGCCACACCG
Source organism: Micromonospora arida (assembly GCF_003857035.1). Taxonomy (GTDB): domain Bacteria; phylum Actinomycetota; class Actinomycetes; order Mycobacteriales; family Micromonosporaceae; genus Micromonospora; species Micromonospora arida. The sequence goes on along the minus strand of NZ_QGSY01000175.1, from coordinate 92,485 downwards.
TCGACTTCCCCGCCGACCAGACCTGCTGCGGGCAGATGCACGCCAACACGGGTTACCGGGCCGAGGCCATGCCGATGGTGCGCAACTACGTCGACGTCTTCGACTCCTACGACGCCATCGTCGCGCCGTCCGGGTCGTGCACCGCGATGATCCGCGACCAGTACCCGCGCCTGCACGCGCCGGCCACGTCGGTGGCCGCCCGCACGTACGAGCTGTCCGAGTTGCTCGTCGACGTTCTCGGCGTCACCGACGTCGGCGCCGAGTTCCCGGAGACGGTCACCTACCACCCGACCTGCCACGGCCTGCGCATGCTGCGCCTCGGCGACCGGCCGCTGACTTTGCTGCGCCAGGTGCGCGGGATCCAACTGGTCGAGTTGGGCGACGCCGAGGAGTGCTGTGGCTTCGGCGGCACGTTCGCACTGAAGAACCCGGACGTCTCCACCGCCATGCTCACCGACAAGTGCGCCCGGGTCCGCGACACCGGCGCACGGGTGCTCGCCGCAGCCGACAACTCCTGCCTGGCGCACATCGGCGGCGGCCTCGACCGCCACCGCTCAGGCGTACGGGCCGTGCACTACGCCGAGATTCTCGCCGAGACGGGAGCCACCTCATGAGCCATCCGGTCGCACCCGCCACCGGGGGCGGGCGGATCCGCACGCCGCTGCCCTTTCCCACCGCCGCGAAGCCGGCTGTCGCCGACACGCAGCTCCGGGCCAACCTGCACCGGGCCACCCGCACCATCCGGGCCAAGCGAGCCCGGGTCGTCGACGAGGTACCCGACTGGGAGGCTCTGCGCGACGCCGGCTCGGCGATCAAGGCGGACGTCCAACGTCGGTTGCCGGAGTTGCTGGAGCAGTTCGAGGCGTCCGTCACCGCCGCCGGCGCCACAGTGCACTGGGCCCGCGACGCGGCCGAGGCGTGCCGGATCGTGGTCGAGCTGACCCGGGCCACCGGGGCCGACGAGGTCGTGAAGGTCAAGTCGATGGCGACCCAGGAGATCGAGCTCAACGAGGCGCTGGAAGCCGCCGGGATCGCCGCGTACGAGACCGACCTCGCCGAGCTGATCGTGCAGCTCGGCGAGGACACCCCCTCGCACATCCTGGTGCCGGCGATCCACTACAACCGGGCCCAGATCCGGGAGATCTTCGAGCGTCGCATGGCCGACGCGCCGAGCGACCTGAGCGACGAACCGGCCGCGCTGGCCGAGGCGGCCCGCGCCCACCTGCGACGGCGTTTCCTCTCGGCCCGGGTCGCCGTCTCCGGCGCCAACTTCGCCGTCGCCGACACCGGCACGCTCGTGGTGGTCGAGTCCGAGGGCAACGGCCGCATGTGCCTCACCCTCCCGGAGACGCTGATCAGCGTCGTCGGCGTCGAGAAGCTGCTGCCGACCTTCACCGACCTGGAGGTCTTCCTGCAACTGCTGCCGCGGTCCTCGACCGGTGAGCGGATGAACCCGTACACCTCGATGTGGACCGGCGTCACCCCCGGGGACGGCCCGCAGGACGTGCACGTGGTGCTCGTCGACAACGGCCGCTCCGCTGTGCTCGCCGACCCGGTCGGGCGGCCCGCGCTGTCCTGCATCCGCTGCTCCGCGTGCCTCAACGTCTGCCCGGTGTACGAGCGGGCCGGCGGGCACGCGTACGGCTCGGTGTACCCGGGCCCGATCGGCGCGATCCTGTCGCCGCAGCTGACGGGTGTTGCCGACAACGCCTCACTGCCGTACGCGTCGACCCTCTGCGGCGCCTGCTACGACGTGTGCCCCGTGAAGATCAATATTCCGGAGATCCTGGTCCACCTCCGCCAGCAGGCACCGCACCCGCCCGCCGAACGGGCCACCATGCGCGTCCTGTCCTGGGTGATGCGCAGCCCTCGACGTTGGGCCGCCGCCCTGCGCCTGGCCCGGGCCGGCGCGGGGCCGCTCGGGGCGTACCGTGAGCGGCGCACCGGCGCTCGCACGCTGCGGCGACTGCCCTGGCCCGCGTCGGCGTGGACCCGGTCGCGTGACGTGCCGCTGCCCGCGCCGCAGACCTTCCGGGAATGGTGGGGAAAACAGTGAGCGCACGTGACGAGATCCTGGCGCGGCTCCGGACGGCGCTGGCCGACAGCCCGCCGCCGGTGCAGGTGCCCCGCGGGTACCGCCGGGTCGACGACCGCCCCAATCTGATCGACACCCTGGTCGACCGCCTGGAGGACTACCGGGCGGTCGTCCACCACGGCATCGACGCCCTACCTCGGCTGCTCAGCGAGGTCGACCGGCTCGCCGTACCCATCGACGTCCCCGCCGACTGGCTGGCCGGCTACGCGGGAGAGCTGCACCGCGACGCGCCCCCGCTGTCACCGGCCGCGCTCGACGACCTGGACGCGGTCCTGACCGGCTGCGCCGTCGTGGTCGCCGACACCGGCACCATCATCCTGGACGCCGGCCCGGCGCAGGGTCGACGTGCGCTCACCCTGGTGCCCGACCGGCACATCTGCGTCGTCCGCACCGACCAGGTCGTCGGCCTGCTGCCGGAGGCGCTGACCCGACTTGACCCGCGCGCGCCACTGACCTGGATCTCCGGCCCGTCCGCGACGAGCGACATCGAGCTGAACCGGGTCGAGGGAGTGCACGGCCCGCGCCGCCTGGAGGTCGTCCTGATCGGCTCAGGAGTCTGACGACACCTGCTCGCGGGTCTCGCCCGCCGGGTCCCGCAGCGGGACGCCGCGCACGTTGAGCAGCATGACGATGCCCACGCCGACCACCAGGGCGATGTCGGCGACGTTGCCGACGAAGAACCCGGCGTAGTCGATGAAGTCCACCACGTGCCCCCGCGCGAACCCCGGCTCCCGGAAGAGCCGGTCCAGCAGGTGCGTCGTCGCGCCGCCGAGCACCAGGCCCAACGCCACCGCCCAGGCGCGCGACGTGACCCGCCACGCCACGACCGTCACCGCGACCACCGCCGCCGCCGCGAACACCGCGAAGATCCAGGTGTACGCCGAGCCGACCGAGAAGGCCGCGCCCGGGTTGTACAAGAGCCGCAGTTGCAGCAGGTCACCGAGGAGGGTGATGGTCTGCCCGTCGGACAGCGCGGACTCGGCCCAGTACTTGGTGGCCTGATCGGCGGCGAGCACCACGGCAGCGATCAACACGACGGCGCGGAACATCCCGGAACCCTAGCCGGTCACCGCGGGCCGTCACCACCGGAGCGCGAGGGCCTGTCCGACGGATCCCGCCGGGCGTGATGCCTGCATGTGGCAATTGCAAAGAACTTGCAACTGTGCCACCGTGATCATCAACTGTTGCGGCTGCACCTGCATGCCCACGCCGAGTTCCCCACACCACAGGAGCGTTCCGTGACCCGGATCCGTCCGACCTTCCGACGGCTCGTGGCGTCGACAGCAGCGGCCGGGATGCTCGTCCTCGCCGCCTGCTCGACCCCGACCAGTCCGGACAGCCCAGCCGGCGGCGCGACACTGGTCGTGGCCACCTCCGACGAGCCGGACGCACTCAACCCGGTGCTCAACTTCGGCGTCGACGGCGCTGCGCTGATCTTCGACGGGCTCGTCGCCCGCGACAGTGACAACCGCCTCGTCCCCGCGCTGGCCACGGCCCTGCCGACGGTTTCGCCGGACGGACGCACCGTGACCGCCACACTGCGTGACGGGGTGCAGTTCCACGACGGCGCCACGCTGAGCGCGGCGGACGTCGCCTTCACCTACCAGGCGGTGCTGGACCCGAAGGTGGACTCCACGCTCCGCTCCGACCTGGACATGGTGGAGTCGGTGACCGCGCCCGACGCGACCACTGTCGTGTTCCGGCTGCGCTACCCGTACGCGCCGTTCCTGCAGCGACTCACCCTCGGCATCGTGCCGTCGAAGCTGCTCAGCGGGCAGGACATCAACACCACCGGGTTCAACCGGAAGCCGATCGGGACCGGGCCGTACAAGGTCGAGTCCTGGACGCCGGGTGACCGGCTGGTGCTCACCGCGAACGAGCGCTACTTCGGTGGCCGGCCGGCGAACAACCGGGTCGTGGTGGCGTTCGTCGCCGACGACAACGTCCGCGCCCAGCGGATGCGGGCCGGCGAGTTCGACGCCGCCGAGCTGCCGCCGAAGCTCGCCTCCGGATTCGACTCCGACACCGCGTACCGGGTGCAGCGGGTGCCGACCGCCGACTACCGGGGCGTGATGCTGCCGATGGGCAACCCGGTCCTCGCCGACCCGGCGGTCCGCCGGGCGCTCAACCTCGCCGTCGACCGGGCCGCGATGGTCTCCGGCATCCTCGGTGGCGCCGGCGAGCCGGCGTTCGGGCCGGTCCCCCCGACCTCCGAGTTCGCCGACCCTTCGACAGTCGGCACGCCGACCGCCGACGCGACGGCGGCGAGCGCGCTGCTCGACGCGGCCGGTTGGAAGCCCGGTTCGGGTGGGGTGCGGGCCAAGGACGGCCGGCCGGCCCGGTTCACGCTGATGTACCCGGCAACCGACACCCTGCGCAAGGACCTGGCCCTGGCCGTCACCGCCGACGCGAAGAAGATCGGCATCGAGGTCACGCCGGCCGGGCTCACCTGGGACGCCATCGACCCGCGGATGAAGTCCGACGCCCTGCTGATGGGCTACGGCACGCCGTACGACCCGGACTTCGTCTCGTACAAGCTGTTCAGCTCCCAATTCGCAGGGCAGGGCTACTTCAACCCTGGCTCGTACCGCTCCGAGGTGACGGACCGCGCTCTTCAGGAGGGCCGCGACCAGATCGACCCGGCTCTTCGCAAGGCCGCGTACGCGCAGTTCCAGAAGCAGTTGGCCACTGACGTGCCGTGGCTGTTCCTCACCTACCTGCGGCACACCTACGTGCTGAAGTCCTCCGTCCAGGGCACGGCCCCCCGGGTCGAGGCGCACGAGCACGGGGTGGCGAACAGCATCTGGTGGAACATCAACACCTGGACGCGCTCATGACCCGCTCCGGCCGACTGGCCGGGGCCGGGGCGGTGGTCCGACGCCGCCTCCTGGTAGCCGTGCCCGTGCTCGCCGCGACGAGCATCGGGATGTTCGCCCTGGGGGCCGCCTCACCTGTCGACCCCGCCAAGCAGTACGCGGGCGCGGCGGCCTTCACCGCCAGCGAGGAGAACCTGGCACAGATCCGCGCCAACTGGGGTGTCGACGACCCGCTGCCGGTGCAGTACCTGCGCTGGATCGGCAACCTGGTCCAGGGCGATCTGGGCTGGTCGACGAGTCGTCACGAGCCGGTCGCCTCGGTGCTCTCCGCCCGGGCCGGCTGGACGCTGCTGCTGATCGGCGTTGCCCTGGCCCTGGCCCTGGTCGGGAGCCTGCTACTGGGCTCGTTGGCCGCGTACCGCAGGGGTGGGCTGTTCGACCGCGCGCTGCGGACTGCCGCCTATGCGGTGCAGTCGATGCCGGTGTTCTGGCTGGGCCTGGCCGCGATCGCCGTGTTCGCGCTGGCCCTGGGCTGGTTTCCGGCGGGTGGGCTCACCGATGTCACAGCGACCAGCACCTCGTGGGCCGACGTGGCGCACCACCTGATCCTGCCGGTCGGAGTGCTGGCCGTTTCCCAGGCACCGTGGTTCGTGCTGTTCGTCCGGGACGCGGTAGCGGAGAGCATGCGCGACGACCACGTGCTCGCGGCGCGGGCCCGCGGGTTGCCCGGGCGGACGGTCCTGTTCGGGCACGCGTTACGGACCGCGCTGCTGCCGTTCCTCACCCTGGTCGGCACCCACCTGCCCGAGCTGGTCGGCGGGGCGGTGCTTGTCGAGACGGTCTTCTCGCTGCCGGGCCTCGGTGCCGTCACGGTGGCCGCCGCGCTGGGCAGCGACTTCCCGCTGTTGGCGGCGATCACGCTGGTCACCACCGCCGTGGTGCTGGCCGCGAACCTCACGACCGACCTCGCCTACGCCGCCGCCGACCCAAGGGTGCGACTCGATGGCTGACCTTGCAACCCGACCGCCGCTGCTCCACCTGGCCCGGTCCCGGCTGCGGCTGCGACCCGGCCAGACCGGCGTCGTCATCGCCGGCCTGGTCCTGCTGGTGGCCGTCGTCGGTTCGCTGCTCGCTCCGCTCGTCTGGCCGCTCGACCAGAGCGCGGTCGCGCTGGACCAGACCCGGTTGGCACCGTCCTGGACCCACCTCGCTGGCACCGACGACCTGGGCCGCGACGTGGCACACCGGGCCGTCTACGGACTGCGGGTCTCGTTGCTCGTCGGCGCGGTCGCCGCCCTCGTGGCCACGGTTCTCGGGGGCGTGGTCGGCGGGATCGCCGGCATGCTCGGCGGCCGGGTGGACCGGCTCCTGATGCGGATGGTGGACACCATCGCCGCGATGCCCCACCTGCTGCTGGGCATCTTCATCGTCGCCATGCTGCGTCCCAGCCTCGGCGCGGTGATCGCCTCCGTCGGGCTCACCCACTGGCTCTCCACCGCCCGCATCGTCCGATCCGAGTTGTTGAGCCTGCGGACCCGACCGTTCGTCGACGCCGCGATCAGCGGTGGGGCCGGCCGATTCCGGGTCCTCACCCGACACCTGCTGCCGCACGTCCTGCCCCGGCTGGCGTTGGCCACCACCCTGATGATCCCGCACGCGGTATGGCACGAGACCGCCCTGTCGTTCCTCGGCCTGGGCCTACCGCCGCACCTCGCCTCACTCGGCAACATGATCAATGACGGTCAGGGGTCGCTGCTGACAGGTGCCTGGTGGGCCAGCCTGGCGCCGGGCGCGGTCATCGTCGTCGTCACCCTGGCCATCGCGGTCCTCGCCGCCCGCTGGCGCGACCGCCTCGATCCCCGGGTCCGAGCGGAGCTGCACCTGTGACCACCACCGAATCCGGTCCCGCCATCGCGTCGCCCCGCGCCGGCACGAGTGAGCCGCTGCTCACCGTTGATGGCCTCGGCGTCGAGTTCCGACTCCGCGACGCGACGGTGCGTGCCGTCAGCGACCTCAACCTCACCGTACGGGCCGGCGAGTTGCTCGCCATCGTCGGCGAGTCCGGCTGCGGCAAGTCCGTCCTGGCCCACGCCCTGCTCGGCCTGCTGCCCGGCAACGCCACGACCACCGGCCACGCCGTCCTGCACGAGCCGGACAGCGAACCGGTCGACCTGATCACCTGCGGTCAGCGCCACCTGGCGCGCAGAGTGCGTGGGCGCCGGGTCGGGCTGGTGCCGCAGAGCCCGGCCACCGCCCTGAACCCGGTGCGCACCGGACGCCGACTGCTCGCCGAGACGCTGCGGGCGCACGGCCACGACCGCGCCGACGCCGACCAACTGGCTGTCGACGTCGGGCTCGACCCAGCGGACCTCGACCGCTACCCCCACGAACTCTCCGGTGGCATGGCACAGCGTCTGGTCACCGCGCTCGCGCTGGCACCCGACCCGTCGCTGCTCATCGCCGACGAGCCCACCACCGGGTTGGACCGACCCCTGGTCGACCACACCCTCGACCTGCTGAGACGCCGCTGCGACAACGGCTCGGCCGTCGTGCTCATCACGCACGACCTGGCAGCCGCGCAACGGGTCGCCGACACCGTCGCCGTCATGTACGCCAGCCGCATCGTGGAACACCGCGACACCGACCGACTCTTCACCGCACCGGCCCACCCGTACGCCTCGGCGCTGCTCGACGCCCTGCCGGACCGTGCCTTCCGGCCGGTGCCGGGCGACCCGCCGATGCTCACCGCGCTGCCTCCGGGCTGCGCGTTCGCGCCCCGCTGCCCGCACCGCACCGACACCTGCGCGAGCCAGCCGCCGCCGACGCCGATCGCCGACGACGGCACCGTCGCCTGCCACCACCCGATCCGCACCGGAGCCGTCACGTGACCAGTCCAGAACACCTGCTCGCCGACGAGGTGACCGTCGGGTACGGCCGTCAGGTCGTGCTCGACGGTGTCACGGTGCGGGTCGGCCGGGACGAGACGGTCGGACTCCGCGGCCCGTCCGGATGTGGCAAGTCGACACTGGTCCGGGTCCTGGCCCTCCTGCACCGCCCGGACCACGGCCAGGTCAGCATCGACGGCACGCCGGTCCACGGAGTGCGGTACGCCGTGCCGGTCGACCTGCGGACCCGCGTCGCCGTCCTGTTCCAGAGCCCGCGCGCCGCCGCCGATCCCCGGCTGAGCCTGGACGACCTGATCGCCGAACCGCTACGTGCCGTCCGAACCCCCGAGGCGACGGTTCGGGAGCGGGTGGCCGAACTCGCCGACCTCGTCGGCCTCACCGCCGACCTGCGCGGCCGACGGCCACACGCGGTGTCCGACGGGCAACTGCAACGCGCCTGCCTCGCCCGGGCCCTCGTACACCGGCCGGACTACCTGCTCTGCGACGAGGCCACGGCGATGCTGGACGCCTCGACCCAGGCGCACGTCGCCGCCGTCATCCGCGACTACCAGCGGACCCAGCGGGCTGGCGTCCTGGTCATCACCCACGACCAGACCCTGCTGGACCACTGGAGTGACCGGATCGTCGACCTCGCCGGTGCAGCGAGGGCGCGCACCTGACCCGCACTCCGGGCCGTCGCGAATGCCAGGGGCAACGGGCGATCGGCATCGGAGGTCCGCCTCCGCCACTCGGGCGCGACAGCGTCAGCCGACGTCGAGCTGCACCCGCCGGGCGCGGGAGTCGGGGCGGCCCGCCGAGGATGCCGGCGAGGATCTCCGCGCCGTCGACGACCCTCGGGCCGGGGCGGTTGAAGTAGGCAGGCCCGTCGACCACCCACACCTGCCCCTGACGAACCGCGGGCAGGTCCGCCCAGCCGGGTTGCGCGGTCGCCACGGACAGCTCATCGATGGTTCGCTCCGGCGTGAACCCGCACGGCCCGAACACCACCACGTCGGGGGCCAGGTCCGCGACCACCGACCACGGGTGCGGGGTGCTGTGCGCACCCGGCCCGAGCAGCAGCGACCGCCCACCCGCGTAGGTGATCTGCTCCGGAACCCAGTGCCCGCCCGGCATCAACGGGTCGAGCCACTCGACGAACAGCACCGTCGGCGCGCCGGGCACCGGCCCTGGCAACGCGGCGAGGCGACGCTCGGCGTCGGCTCGGATCTCCGCCGCCCTGCCTTCGGTGCCGGTCAGCGCGGCCACGGCATCGACAGTGTCCAGGATCCCGTCGATGGTCCGCGCCTCCAGGGACATTACCCTGGTGTCGAGATCGATCAGACCAACCGCGTCGTTGACCCGCTCGTAGGAGACCGCACACACGTCGCACAGATCCTGGGTCAGGATCAGATCCGGCTTCAACCGCTCCAGCATGGCGACGTGGAGCTGGTACAACGACGAGCCTCGGTGCGCGTCACCGGCGATCGCCGCCGAGATCTCCCGGCTCGTCAAGGTCTCCGGCAGGGACGTCGCGGTCACCGCCGGGACGTCGGCCAGGGCCCCCGGCGGCCAGTCACACTCGTGGGTACGGCCGACCAGGTGCCCGGTCAGGCCGAGCATGGCCACGATGTCCGTGGCCGCCGGCAGCAGGGAAACGATGCGCACAACCGCCTGCCTACCAGGCGCGACCGCGCCACGTCCACTTGTGCGAGCCGTCGCTGTAGGGGAACTTCTCGTCACCGGGCCGCAGGATGCTCACCGAAGCCAGCTGAGGAAGCGTGCCGACTCGCAAACGTGTCGACGGCCAGTGGAAGGACCTTGGTCAGCCCTTGACGGAGGGCCGAGGCGCTAACGGATGGTGAAGGTCAGCGGGTTCGAGATGCCGATACCGCCGTGGGAATCATGGACCCGCACGGTGAAGGTGGACGACGTGCCGGCCGACAGGGCCGTCTGGAACTGGTAGCGCTGTCCGCTGTTGGTCGGCGTCACGGCCAGCCGGGTCGCCCCGAGGTACAACTCCACGCGGCTGACGAGGTCCCCGGGGTCGGTGTCGGCGACGTCGGCGACCAGCGTGACGGTCGTCGGCTCGAGGAAGTAGGTCTGCCCGCCGGGGGTGCTCAACGCCACTGCCGGCGGGTGGTTGGTGCCGGTGGACGCCGGCGTCACCACCGTGACCAGCAACGGCGGCGCAGCGCCAGACAGCGACTGGTCGGTGCCGGCCGAGACGTACAGCACGAAGGTGGTGCTGGTGCCGGGCTCCCCGATCGGTGGTGTCCACAGCGCCTCGAACCGGTCACCGGTCGTCCTCACCCCCCGGGCCACCGTGACGCCGTCCACCCGGAACGACACCGAGGTGATGCTGTGTCCGCCTCCCACGGTCGCGGTCGCAGCCAGCGGGACGGTTCCCGGCGTGGTGTACACCGCGCCGGCGGTCGGGCTGAGCCAGGTGACGATCGCCGGCCAGTCAGCGACCGGCGGTGTGGTCGTCCGGGTCGGCGTCACGCTGGGCAGGACGCCGCCGGTGCACGTGACGCCGTTGAGCGTGAACGACGCTGGTATGGGGTTGCTGCCCGACCAGGCGCCAACGAAACCGATGTTCGCGGAGCCATTGGTGCCAAGGGTCGCGTTCCAGCCCAGATTGGTCGCGCTGACCTGCTGGCCCGCCTGGGCCCAGGTGGCGCTCCAGGTTTGCGTGAGCCGCTGGTCGACTGCTGGGAACGCGAACCGCAGCGTCCACCCGTTGACTGGGTCACCCAAGTTGGTGACCGCGATGTCGGCGTGGAAGCCACCGGTCCACTGGCTGGTGACGACGTAGTTCACCCGACACCCGGCCGCCGCGTTCGCCGCACTGGCGTGTGAGATCGCGGCCATCATCGCGACCATGGCAACAGCGATGGCGGCCACAGCAGTCAGCGACTTCCGCATGGCACACCTCGCCGTAAATAGTTGGACGTCTATGAATATCTCGACTGTCCTGCTGCTCCACCTTCCTGTCAAGGCACGCACGGCAGTCCTGCCGCCGGCAGGACAACGGACAGCCCGCCATGGCTGATCGGTAGCGGCCACAGCGCCGAACAGGCAGAAGAGTGGACAGCGCAGCTTCCCGCCTGGACCGCGACTGACCGCCAGGTCCTGGACGACTTCGCGTCAAAGAACGCAACGAAGTGGGCGGCCAAGTCCCGGCAGAAAACCGAGCGCCGGGTACGCGAGCCTGCAATGTGGACCGGCGAGTGAGCAGATCACCAGACTGACGGCCATCAGTCAGCCTGCGAGTCACAGCGCGGGTGCACCCTCTCGTGATGTGGGCGCCGGTAGCGGTAGTACCAGCCGGGTCAGTCGTCTTCGGCACCGTCGAGCAGCGCGCGCCGCAGCGCCAGCCGGTGCTTCCGGCGGATCTCCGCCTCCCGGTACCGCCGCCGGTCACCGTCGGTCTCCGGTAGCAGCGGCGGCACCGTACGAGGCTGGCCGTCGTCGTCGATGGCGACCATGACCAGGTGGGCGGTGGCCACGTCGGTGGGTGGCACCGCCCGGTCCCACCGGTCGGCGGTCACCTTGACCGCGACCTCCATCGAGCTGCGACCGGCCCAGGTGATCCGCGCGTCGACATGCACGACGTCGCCGACCCGCACCGCCCGCAGGAACGCGGTCTCGTCGATGGCGGCGGTGACCGCCGGCCCGTCGGAATGGCGGGCGGCGACCACACCAGCGACGGAGTCGATGAGGTTGAGGATCCGGCCGCCGTGGACCGTACCCATCAGGTTGGTGTGGTGCTGATCCATGATCTGCGACAGGGTCAGGTGCGACGCCGACGGCGCTCGGCCGGCGATCGTGGTGGTGTCGTGCACAGCGGTAGTCCGTCCCTCGGGAAACCACACCGCCGGAACACGGGCACACGCTGACGAGGACACACCGGCGCACACCGCCCCGGCACGTCACCCGCTCAGCCCACCCACGAGGCCGACGGCAGCGCACACGGTTGTGTACGCGGCGCGGGCAGGTCTTCGGACTCGCGGGCCCGACCGGCTCCACGCCGGTCCCCTACTGGCCGTCGCTTCCCAGGCCACTGGCCCAGTGCTGATGACGGCGGTCGTTCCCACTCACCGCTGCGGGGCAGCCCCGGATTCCCACCGGGTTCCCTCTTACGACGCCCGGCCAGCTCACGACCGGACGAACCAGCGCCACCGGGAGCATAGCTGGCCAGGGGCGACGGCCCCTCAGCCCGGCAGACCACCCGGGAGGTGTTCGGCTTTAGCCATGTGAGGAAAAAGTTCGTCACCTCTTGTAAAAAGTCTCAGCGCAGTGAGGATATTCAGATGCGTCGTCACCCTCAGATTCCTGGGCGGATGGTCTCGGGCCTCCTCGCGCTCCTCCTCGCGTCGGCGGTCGCTCTCCTCGCGTCCGCTCAGCCCGCCGCAGCTCACGGGACCCTCGCGATGTCCACGCCGGCGGGTGGCGCCACGGTGCGCGAGCCGTTGACGTCGGTGCAGCTGTTCTTCACCGAGAAGGCTGCCGCCAACGCGTTCTTCACGGTCACCGCGCCAGGTGGCATCCGGGTCGACAATGGCTGGTCTTACGGGGAGCCCAAGCCGTTGAACAAGCCGGTGCGGGAGTACTTCCTGGTCAACGGCCAGTTCGAGCCACGTGAGTACACCACGGGGTTCCCCGCGACGGTGGCGGTCGCGCACCTGCCGGCCACGGGCGAGTACTCGGTGAGCTACCTGTCGGTCGCCTCGGACGGCGACCCCGTCCGCGGCACTTTGACCTTCCGCTACGACGGGCCGGTGACGGCGGCGCCCAAGGGGTGGAGCCCGCCGTCGACCCAACCAGATCCGGCGCTGTTGGCCACCGCCGAGCAACACGGGTCGTCCGGGCAGGTCTCGGCAGTGCCGACAGTCGCGGCCGAGACGGCGGTTCCGCCATCCGCGGCAGCGGCTGCGCCGACCGAACCGACGGACGAGAGCGGCCCCGGAGCGGTCGCGTGGGTCGGCCTGGCGGTGGTCGCGGTGGCGGCCGCGGCAGCCGGATTCGTCGTCTGGCGTCGGCGAACGACCGCCACTGGCAGACCCGCCGGCCGCGGCCGTACCGCGCCGGCGACATCCGCTCGACGCGGCGCCGGCACCCGTCCCGGGACCAGGACCGCCGGCACCAAGACCGCCAGCGCCATGGCCACCGGTGCCAAGGCCACCGGCAGCAAGCCCGCCGTTGCCAGGACTGGCGGCGGCAGAGCGGTCGGTGACAGGACCGAAGCAGACAGGACCGTCGCGGCGACCGGCAGCGGTACGCAGACCTCGGACGGTAAGCGGCGACCCAGCGCCGTGCCGGCCGCGCGTAAGGACACCGCCGTCGTCGTGGCTCGGACGGGCGTGGCTGTCGATCCGACTCCGACCGATGAGAACGCGAAAGCCCTCGCCACGACCGACAATCGACCGCCCGTCGACTCCGGGGCATCGCCTGACCCGGATCTGGCCACGGCGACGCCCGGGTCCCGGCTGAGCAACACCAGCCTGGCACTGTTCGTCGGTACCATGGTGCTGGCCCTGCTCGGCGGATTCGGATTGGCGCGCATCAGCGGCAACGAGGTCCCGGCCGCCAACAACGCCCGGCAGCCGGCGGGCGGTCCGCCCGCCTCCGGCCCGGCAGGGTCCGCGAACGACGGACACCAACACCCGGCGGGCACCGGACCGCACACGCACCGGGGTGACGGCGGAACGGGCGAGACGCTTGCCACCGGGACGACCGTCAGCGCCGGCGGGTACACGCTGCAACCGCTGGAACGAACCCAACCCGCCGGGGTACGCGCCGACTACCGCTTCCGCATCGTCGGCACCGACCGGCAGCCGGCGACACGCTTCGCGGTCGTCCACGACAAGCCGTTGCACATGATCGTCGTGGGCCGTGACCTGACCGGCTACCAGCACCTGCACCCGACGATGGCACCCGACGGCACCTGGAGCGTCCCGATGACGCTGGCCCGACCCGGCGGGTACCGCGTCTACGCCGACTTCTCCGTCACCGCTGCCAACGGCACGCCGCTGCCGCTCGTGCTGGGCGTCGACCACACAGTGCCCGGCGCGCACACCCCGACCGCGCTGCCGCCGCCACAGGCCCAGGCGACGGCTGGTCCGTACGCGGTGTCGATGACCGGCACCCCGACGGTGGGGGTGACGGCGCCGATCCACTTCCAGGTCGCCAGCGCCGACACCACCACCCCCGTGCAGTTGGAGCGATACCTTGCCGCGTACGGGCACCTGGTAGTGGTTCGTGAGGGTGACCTCGGCTACGTGCACGTCCACCCCGAGCAGGAGCTGGTCGACGGGACGGTCAAGTTCTGGCTGACCGCACCGAGTTCAGGCCGGTACCGGGCCTTCTTCGACTTCCAGGTCGCCGGCAAGGTGCACACCGGGGAGTTCACGATCAACCTTCCCTGAGTCCGGAACTTTCTCCCAGCTGCGGCCGACCAACCTCCCAGCAGCAACCATCGGAGGAAGAACACATGCGCACCACCAGCCCAAACGCTTCACGCCGTCGCTCGGCCGCCATCCTCGCCGCCGCGATCCTGACGGTGGGCGCCGCCGGGTGCGGGTCGTCCGACTCTCCGTCGACCGCGCAGGCGGGCCCGTCCGCGTCGGCCCCGGCCAACCCGGACGCTGGTGTGCTCGGCATTCGTGACCCGTGGGTGAAGGCGGCCGACAAGGGCATGACGGCGGCCTTCGGGACCCTGGTCAACGACGGCGACACCGATGTCACGGTGACTGGGGCCACGACCTCCCTGTCGCCGATGGAGCTGCACGAGATGGCCATGAAGGACGGGAAGATGGTCATGCGGCAGAAGCAGGGCGGCATCGTGATCAAGGCCAAGAGCGCGCATGCGCTGGAGCCCGGCGGCGACCACCTCATGCTGATGAACCTCACCAAGCCCGTTCAGGCCGGCGACGAGTTGACCTTCACGCTGACCTTCGCCGACGGCAAGACCCAACAGTTCAGCGCCGTGGCCAAGCCGTTCACCGGCGCGCAGGAGAGCTACGCCCCCGGGCACGGTCAGCCCATGCCCGGCGTGAGTGCCACGCCGGAGATGAGCATGAGCCCGTCATCGTGACGCAGACGCCACCCGTCCGGCCGGTGAGCAGGCGTGGCCTGCTCACCGGCGGAGCCCTGGCTGCCGGAGGAGCCCTGGCCGGCGGTGCCGCCATCGCCACGACTCGTACCGGCAGCGGGCCACCACCGGCCTCCGCCGACACCACGCCGGTGGCGAGCGTCGGCGGCCTGGTCGAGCCGTTCCACGGCACCCGGCAGGCGGGGGTGTCCACCGAACCGCAGGCGCACGCGTCGTTCGTGGCGCTCACCCTGCGGCGCGGCACCGACCGGGCCGCGCTGGGCCGGATGTTGCGGTTGCTCACCGACGACGCCGCCCGGCTCACCCAGGGCCGACCCGCGTTGGCCGACACCGAGGCCGAACTCGGGCTGCTGCCGGCACGGTTGACAGTGACCTTCGGCTTCGGGCCGGGCCTCTACCGGGCGGCCGGCGTCGACGACCGCCGGCCGGCATCGGTCACCGAACTGCCGTCGTTCCGCATCGACCGACTCCAGCCGGCCTGGTCCGGCGGTGACCTGCTGCTACAGATCTGCGCGGACGACGCGATCTCCGTCGCCCACGCCCAGCGGGTCCTGATCAAGGACAGCCGACCGTTCGCGACAGTGCGGTGGGTCCAGCAGGGCTTCCGGCGCAGCCCCGGTGTCGAGCCGGGCGGCCACACCCAACGCAACCTGTTCGGTCAGCTCGACGGCACCGCCAACCCCCGACCCGGCGCGCCCATGGACACCGCGCTCTGGGTCCCGGAAGGCCCGGCGTGGCTGCGCGACAGCACCACAGTGGTGCTCCGGCGGATCAGCATGAACATGGAGACCTGGGACCTGCTCGGCCGGACCGACCGCGAACTCGCCGTCGGGCGACGGCTCGACACCGGCGCCCCGCTCACCGGGACCGCCGAACACGACGAACCCGACTTCGCCGCCACCGACGCCGACGGCCTGACCGTCATCCCCGACTTCTCGCACATGACCCGCGCCCACGTCACCGACGACCGGTTGAAGATCCTGCGCCGGCCCTACAACTACGACGGGGTGCCGACGGCGGAGGGCCACGCGGACAGCGGCTTGATCTTCGCCTCGTACCAGGCCGACATCGCAAGACAGTTCCTGCCCATCCAGCGCCGGCTGGCCGACCGGGACCTGCTCAACGAGTGGACCACGCCGATCGGGTCCGCTGTCTTCGCCATCCCGCCCGGATGTCAACCGGGCGGGTGGATCGGCGAGCAGGTGCTCGCATGAGCGTGCCGCCGTCCCGTCCCGCAGCCGTCCGACTCGGCGCGGCGGTGCTCGCCGTCCTCGTGGCGGTGCTCGTCCCGGCCAGCCCGGCCTGGGCGCACAACTCGCTCCGAACGGCCACGCCCGCTCGGGACGCGACAGTGCCGAGCGCACCGACCGAGGTCACGCTCGAATTCATGCAGCGACTCGACCCCGCGTTCACCACCATCGTGCTCACCGACGCCGCCAAGCGGAAGCTTCCCACCGGCGAACCGGTGGTCACCGGAGCGAAGAGCACGGTGCAGGTGACCGACACCCTGCCGAACGGGACATACACGGTCGCCTACCGGGTCGTCTCCGTCGACGGGCACCCGGTTCAGGGGTCCTATCCGTTCACGGTGGCCGATCCGACGTCCACCGTCGCGCCGGTTGTCGCTGTCAGCGCGTCAGCGCCCGCCCCGGCCGCAGCAGCGGCAGAGTCCGGCGGTGGTCCGAGCGCCGGTGTACTCGTCGCGGCTGCCGTGCTGGCCCTCCTCGTCCTGGTAACGGCTGCGCTGCTGTGGCGGCGGGCGGCCCGACGCTGATCCCGGCTCGCGAAACTGCTCACCCATCCGCTCGTCGCGCTGGCGAGCTGCCCGCCATCGTCGTCATGATCGTCCTGATTCGCCAGTGGATCCGCGCCGACCAGCGTGAACAGGGCCGCACGGTCCGGCCGGACCAGCCCTGACATCGGGAACCGTCTTCGGGGAACCGCCGGCGTCTCTCCCCCGACTACCAGTCAGGGCCGACGCGACACCTCACCGGGCGACCAGACCAGTACGGGAAACACCTTCGTGCTTCCCGACTCTTCCGATCGGATCACCATGTCTCTGACTGAACTGTCCGGCGCACCGACGCCGGAGCCCGCCACGACCGCCGAGAAACCGGCCCGAGCCGCCCGGCGCACGTCGCCGTTCGGCGCGCTGCTGCTGCGGCTGCACTTCTACGCCGGCATCCTCGTCGCCCCGTTCCTGGTGGTCGCCGCACTGACCGGCCTGGCCTACACCACAACCCCGCAACTCGACTCGATCCTCTACGGCGACCAGCTGACCGTCGCCCAGGTGGGTGACCGTCAGCTGCCACTGGCCGCGCAGATCGGGGCCGCGCGCAACGCGCACCCCGACGGCAGCATCACCACAGTGCAACCCGGCGACGGCGACCGGACCACCAAGGTGGTGTTCTCCCTGCCCGAGCTCGGCGAGAACCAGCACACCGTCTACATCAACCCGTACACCGGCGAGTCCCAGGGGCAGCTCACCACCTGGTTCGGGTCCACGCCGATCACCACCTGGCTGGACGACCTGCACCGCCACCTGCACCTGGGCACGGTGGGCGAGCACTACTCCGAACTGGCCGCGAGTTGGCTGTGGGTGATGGCGCTCGGCGGGGTCATCCTCTGGTGGCGTCGACGCGGCGCAGCCCGAGCCGCCGCTCGGCACCTGCTCGTGCCGGACCTGTCCACCGGTAAGGGTGTCCGCCGCACCCGAGGATGGCACGCCACCACCGGCATCTGGCTCACCGTCGGACTCCTCTTCCTCTCCGTCACCGGCCTGACCTGGTCCCGCTACGCCGGCGCGAACTTCGCCGCCGGTCTCGACGCGCTGAGCGCCCGCACTCCGGAGATCTCCACCAGCCTCACCGCCGGTCCCCCCGCCCCTGCCGAGACCGGCGGGGGCCACGAGCACGGCGCCGCCGGGGCAGGCGGGCTCGTCGAGTCGGCGGCCTTCGATCGGGTCCTGACGGTCGCTCGCGGCGCGGGCCTCTCCGGGCCGGTCGAGATCACTCCCGCGCCGGAGCCCGGCTCCGCCTGGACCGTCACGCAGGTCGACAACACCTGGCCGGTCAAGAAGGACCGCATCGCCGTCGACCCGGCCTCCGACACGGTCACCGCCCGCAGCGACTTCGCCGACTGGCCCCTGCTGGCCAAACTGAGCGGCCTCGGCATCCAGGCCCACATGGGGATCCTCTTCGGCCTGGTCAACCAGATCCTGCTCGCCGCGCTCGCCCTCGGCCTGCTCTGCGTCATCTTCTGGGGCTACCGCATGTGGTGGCAACGCCGGCCCACCCGTGTCGACCGCCGTGCGATCGCCGGCACCCCGCCAGCCCGCGGCGGCGTACGCGGTCTGCCGCTCTGGGCGCTGCTGATCGGCGTACCGGTGACCGTGGCGATCGGCTGGGCGCTGCCCCTGTTCGGGCTCACCCTGCTCGCCTTCCTCGTCATCGACGTGGCGGTGGGTGCGGTGTCTCGACGCCGACGACCTGCCGCGGCTCCCACCTCCCCGGCACCCGCGGGGAGCTGACCCACCGGACCGGCCGTCCGTCCTCCGACGGACGGCCGGACGGCTGGCTGGCTGGCTGGCTGGCTGGCTCAGATCACGACCTGTTTGGTGTTCGGCAGGCCGTCGACTATCGACTTCTGCACGTTGATCGTGTCGGCGATGACCTCGTGGGGCGTGTTCGCCATCCACTGCATCACCGAGATGTCCTCGAACCGGGGATGGCGGAACATCTCCAAAAACACCAGTGGCTCGTCGCCGGTGTTCTCGATGTAGTGGCCGTACGCGAAGGGGACGTAACCCACGTCGCCGGCCTGGAAGTCGAACGTCCGGGCGGCGGCCTGCGCGGCGAAGACGCCCATCCGCCCGGTGCCGGAGATGTAGTACTGCCACTCGTCGGTGGTGGGATGCCAGTGCAACTCGCGCATCCCACCCGGCTCGACCTCCACCAGGGCCGCCGCGGTGGTCACGGCGGCGGCGAAGTTTGTCGAGTCGGTGATCCGGACCGTACCCCCGCGGAATCGTTGCGGGGTCTGCGCGAGCATTCGGTGCTTGAAGCTCCGGGGGATGTCACCGGTCGGGCTGACCACCCGGTCCTGTTGCAGGGGCGGTGGGACATCACCCTGGAAGATGTACTTCTCCCGCTCGGGCAGGTTCTCCATCTGTTCCAGCGTCCAGCCGAAGTTCTTGGCCAGCACGTGCCGAGGGGTGTGTGCGAAGAAGTCGCTGAGCAGAAACGTGTTGTTCTCCGAGAACGCCCCGTCGTCGAAGACCAGCAGGAACTGTGCGCCGTCCTCCAACGCCTGGATGTTGTGCGGCACGCCCTGCGGAAAGAACCACAGATCGCCGGCCTTCACGTCCTCGATGAAGTTGCGGCCCTCGTGGTCGACGGCGCTGATCCGGCAGCTGCCGCTGAGCATGTACGCCCACTCCGACTGCTGGTGCCAGTGGATTTCCCGGTACGCGCCCGGCTCGAGACCGAACTGAACTCCGGACAGTTGGCTGGCGATCGGGAGGTCGCGGCTGGTGACCTCCCGGGTCCAGCCGCCCTTTTCCACCCGGGTGTGCGCCTGCGAGAAGGAGAACTTGAGGTTGGGCACCAGCCGGCTGTCGGTCGTCGGTGGAACCAGGAGGTCCGGGTTCTGCCGTTCGAGCTCGACGTTGCGGCCCGCGAAGGGCGAGGCGCCCTGGTCGCCTCGTCGCGGCTCTGGATCGCTGTTCGCCATGATCGCTGTCTCCTCACTCGGGTCGGATCGGATTGGGTGCGGAAACGGATCCGCCCCGCAGCCGTAGCCGGGACGAGATCCCCAGCAGGGCACGCAGTCCGGGCCAGCCGTACTGGACCGCGATCGCGACCGGAATCGCCGCGGCGGCAGCCGTCAGCACCAGGCGGGTCCACACCGGAGCGTGACCAGCCGCCCCGGTGCTGGCGTAGAGGACGAACATCAGCAGTACGACCCGGAGCCGATGCAGACCGGGAAGTTCGGTGAGCTGGGCCATGGTTCGATGATCGGTGCCGAACGTCGTACGTGGCATCACGTGATCGCGCCATTACCGCAGGTCGAATCCCGGACAGTGGGGTCATTCGGCGCACTCCCGTCGGTTCGTCGATCTGGTCGCCCGTACCTGTCGCCGTGGCTAGGCTCGGTCGCAGGACGGCCTTTCGACGCGCCTGGTAACAACCGGGGAGAACGCCATTGTCCGAATCACCCTTCAATGCCGGGACCCTTCCGGCCGACGACATCGCCGGCGACGCCGAGCAGCGACGGCACCGGCTGTTCGCCACGGCGGACCAGCTCCGGCTCGCCGGACGCGGGATGGAGGCGCTGCACGTCCTGGCGACGGAGCTCGCCACCAGTCGCAGCGGCGAGCGCCACCGGGCCCTTCTGCTCGGCCGCCTGGCGCAGATCGTGGCGCTGGAGCAGCCGAGCATCGCCCTCGCCGGTCTGCGGGAGGCGCTGAACCTCCGACTGGAAACCCACAGCCGGGGCACCCTGCTCGCCCTGGTCGCCACGATCGCGGCCCGCACGGGTCATCCGGACACCGATGCCCTGCTGCGCGACGCGGGCACCGCGCACGCCGCGTCGGGTGACCCGACGTCGGCTCGCCACCTCGCCCTCGGCCGGGCCGCCCGCTCGCTCGCGCACGGTGATCTTCCGGGTGCCCAGGCCGTGCTGGCGGCCCTCGACCCGGGCTCCTGGGCGGCACGCGCCGACGCCCCGTCCATCCGGGCGGAACGGATCCTCGTGCAGCTCGGTCTGGGCCGGCACCAGGACGCGCGGGCCGCGACGCGCCAGGCGCCCGACGCGGCCGACGTTTCACTCACCGGCCTGACCGCGTTGGACTGCCTGCGCATGGTGGCCGTGGGAGAGCTGCCCGAGGCGGCCGCGCTGGCCGTGACGACGCTCAGCTCCGGCTCTGCGGACCTCAGCAGGGAGGTGCGTGCCCTGTTGGTCGCGGTGATCGGCGAGGTCCGCTACCGCCGGGGCGAACACGACGACGCCCGCGCCGTCCTCCGCGCCTGCCTCGCCGAGGACCGGTGGCCCGACCGAACAATGTGGACGTACGCGTTCTGTGTGGCGGTGCGCGACCCCGCCCTCAGCGCGCCGACCGGCCTGCTCACCAGGGTCGTTGCCGACCTGCACCGGTCGGTCCGGTCACTCCTGCCCGTGCCGCACTTCGGCCCCCGACTGGTGCGCGCGGCGGTGGCGGCCGACGACACCAGGGCCGCCCGCCGGGTCACCGAGCTGGTCGAGCTGGTCTCCACCCGTACCCCCGTGCCGCTGTGGCAGGCGCTGGCCGACCAGAGCCGAGGGTTGCGCGACGACGACCCGGACGCCCTCCGTTCGGCGGTCGACCGGCTGCGCACCACCGCCGCGCGGCCGGCGCTGGCCGACGCGTTGCTCGACCTCGCGAACAGTCCCCGGGCGCGATCCGGGGAGGCGCGCGATGCCGCGCACGAGGCGGCTGCCCTCTACGCCCGGATCGGCGCTCCTGGCGACCAGGCGATCGCGGACCGGCGCTGCGCCGACCTCGCCGCCACCCCGCGCCACCGGCCGTCGATCGACGGGCCGCCAAGCCGGGGCATCGGCGCGCTCACCCCCGCCGAGGAGCGGGTGGCCGAGATGCTCGCCGCCGGCGCCACGAAGAAGGAGGCGGCCCGGAGCCTCTTCGTCTCCTTCCACACCGTGGACACCCAACTCCGCTCCATATACCACAAGCTGGGCATTCACAATCGGATGCAGTTGGTGCGGACCTGGGAACGGACCAGACGATAATCAACCGATGACCGCGCCAGCCGACCTGACGCCGCTCGCCGAAGCCGTGGAGTGCGAATTCATGCACTCCTACGAGTCGCAGGCGCCCGGGCCCACGTACACCGAACTCGGGATCGCCACCACCCGCATCGGCGGCGGTGTCGCCCTCGCCATGCGCAACGATCCCTCCGGCGGGTACTGGAACAAGGCCCTCGGCTTCGGCACCACCGAGCCGTTCACAGTGCAGACCCTGGACCGCGTCCTCGACTTCTACCGGGAGCAGGGCGTCGACCAGGCTGTCCTCCAGCTCGTTCCGTCGGTGCTGCCGGCGGGCTTCGACGAGGTCGCCGCAGCGCGCGGGCTTGAGCCGGGAAGCACCTGGGTCAAGCTCGCCGCCCGACCCGGCGACGTCGCCGCGACGCAGACCCGTCTGCGCGTCGCCCCGGTGCCGGCCGCCGAGGCGCGGCGCTGGGCCGACGTGCTGCTCACCGGGTTCGGCATGCCGACCGGCGGGCTCACCGACATGCTGGCCGCGACGGTCGGCCAGCCGGCGTGGCGACCCTGTGCGGCCTGGGACGACGGCGAACTGGTCGCGGGCGGCAACCTGTTCCTGCACGGCGAGGCCGCATCGCTCAACGCCGCCGCGACGGCCTCCGGTCACCGCGGCCTCGGGGCGCAGTCGGCGCTGATCGCCGCCCGCGCCCGAGCCGCGGCCGAGGCGGGATGCCGGTGGCTGTTCGCCGAGACCGGCAAGCCCGCGCCCGGCCAGCAGAACCCGTCGCTGAACAACATGCGTCGGGCCGGGCTGGTGCCGCTCTACGAACGCCGCAACTGGGTCTGGCGAGCAGCTTCCTGAGGCCGCCCGCCGCTGTCACTTCTCGCTGTCGAGCAGCGCCATCATGGCGGTCGCGTACCGCTGGCCGGAGGCGGCGCCAGCCGGCACGGCACGCTCGATCTCGTCCAGGGCGTCCTGGTCGAGCACCAGGTCGACCGCGGCCAACGACTCGGTCAGCCGGTCCCGCCGCCGCGCCCCGACCAACGGCACGATCCGTTCGCCCTGTGCGGCCACCCAGGCGATCGCCACCTGGCTCGTGGTCGCACCCAGCCGCTGCGCGACCCGGCCGAGCGCGTCCACCAGGCGCAGGTTGGCGGCCAGGTGCTCGCCCTGGAACCGTGGGCTGTTGGCCCGGAAGTCCGTGCCGGTCAGCGCACGGTCCGCCGACCAGTGGCCGCTGAGCAGACCTCGGGACAGCACCCCGTAGGCGGTCAACCCGATGCCCAGCTCCCGCAGCGCCGGCAGAATGGTGGCCTCCGGGCCCCGGGAGAGCAGCGAGTACTCGATCTGGACGTCGCTGATCGGCGCCACCGCCGCGGCCCTGCGGATGCTGTCCGCCCCCACCTCGGAGAGCCCGATGTGCCGGATGTAGCCGGCCTGCTGCATCTCCAGCAGCGCGCCCACGGTCTCCTCGACCGGCACCTGCGGGTTCAGCCGCGACGGCCGGTAGATGTCGATGTAATCGGTACCCAACCGTCGCAGCGAGTACGCCAGCCGGTCCTTCACCGCCGCCGCCGACACGTCGTACGGTGCCGCCTGGAAGCCGCCGTCGGGTGTCCGGCGCGCGCCGAACTTCACGCTGAGCACCACCTCGTCCCGGCGACGCTCCCGCAGCACACGGCCGATCAGCATCTCGTTGTGACCCGACCCGTAGAAGTCCGCGGTGTCGATCAGGTTCACACCAGCGTCGATCGCCGCGTGCAGCGTCGCGACGCTCTCCGCCTCGTCGGCCGGCCCGTACAGGTCGGACATGCCCATCGCGCCGAGCCCGATGATCGACACCTCCGGCCCGGAGGCACCCAACCGTCGCCGTCGTAGACCCGTCATGTCCCTCGTCTCCTTCGGTCGTCGTCGCGGTGCCTCGTGGCGTCCGGGCACCGCTGTGTACGCTGTGTCCATATAACCAGCAAGTAGACAGCGTGTCCATATAACCAGGAGGACCAGTGGCCGAGCTCACGCCGGATGCCCAGACGCCAGCGCGCCGTGGTCGCGGCCGCCGGCCGGCCGATCAGGTACGCGCGGAAATCCTCACGGCCGCCGGTGAACTCCTGCTGGCCGAGGGCATGGCCGGCTTCACCATCGAGAAGGTCGCGGCCCACGCCGGAGCCAGCCGGATGACCATCTACAAGTGGTGGCCCTCCAAGGGAGCGCTCGCCCTGGACGGCTACTTCACCGTCGTCGCGCCCACCCTGGCCTTCACCGACACCGCCGACATCGTCGCCGACCTGACCAACCAGCTCGTCGCCTTCGTCCACCTGGTGCGGGACACCACCGCCGGGCGCGTCATCAGCCAACTCATCGGGCAGGCGCAGACCGACCCGGAACTGGCCGCCGCCTACCGCGAGCGCTACTCCGCCCCCCGCCGGGCCCTCGCCGTCGAAACCCTCACCAGGGCCATGACCCGGGGGCAGCTACGCGCCGACATCGACCCCGAATCCGTCGTCGACCAACTCTGGGGCGCCTGCTACCACCGGCTTCTCATCGCCGACCTGCCGCTCACCGAGGACTTCGCCCGCACCCTGGTCGACAACCTCATCCGCGGACTGCGCTGACCCGCAACCGGTCCGGCCACCGCGCATGCCACGGAGCGACCGGGCTCCGCGGGCTCCGCCCGACCAAACATGAAGATCATGTTCAATCGGTGCTAACGTCATTGATCGATGCTCATACGATCGCCACTCTCGCCCGGCCGGCACCGCAACCTGAGGTGAGGATGCCCCTCCACTTCGACCTGCTCGGGCCGCTGACAGTGTCACGGGACGGCCGACCGGTCGCCCTCGGGTCGACGAAACAACAGCTGGTGCTGGCCGCTCTGCTGCTACGCCCCGGTGAGGCGATCTCCGCCAAGGAGCTGATGACGATGGTGTGGGGCGACCAGCCCCCCGCCTCGGCCGCCGCGAACCTGCGCACCTACCTTCGAGGGCTGCGCCAGGCACTCGACTGCACCGCGGGCGAGCGCCGTCGGATCCTCACCACACCGGGCGGCTACCTGCTTCGCGTCGAGCCGGACGAACGGGACGTGGACCGGTTCGACGCGGCGGCGGCGCGCGGACGGGCAGCGCTGGCCGCCGGCGACCCGGCGGCGGCGCAGCCGGAGCTGTCCCTCGCGCTCGGCATGTGGCGGGGGCCCGCCTTCGCGGGGCTGCCGCTGCCCCGGCTCCTCAGCGGCCGGGTCGCGCGGATCACCGAGCGGCGGCTGCTGACCGAGGAGGACCACGCCGCGGCGCGGCTCGCACTTGGCGAGGCGGCCCAGGTGATCCCCCGGTTGCGGGCACTGCTCGACCGTCACCCACTGCGGCAACGGGCCTGGGCCCAACTCATGACCGGCCTCTACCAGATCGGCGACATCGCCGGAGCTATGGCAGCGTTCCAGCAGGCCAGACGCGCGCTGGCCGAGGAGACCGGGATGGACCCCGGCCCCGAGCTGACCCGGTTGCACGACGACATCCTGCACCACCGCCTCGGCCAGCAGGGCGCGACGACCAGGCCCGCGGACGACGCGTCGGCCGGCGCTGCACCGGGCCGCCCTCAGCAACTGCCACTGGCCCTGCCCGGTTTCGTCGGGCGCAGCGCCGAACTCGACCTCCTCGACGCGACCCTCGGCGCCCGACCCGAACGACCCGCCACGGTGGACATCGTCACCATCAGCGGCATGGCCGGCGTGGGCAAGACGACGCTCGCGCTGCACTGGGCCCATCGGGCCGCCGACCGCTTTCCCGACGGCCAGTTGTACGTCAACCTCCGCGGCTACGACGACGCGGATGCGGTGTCCCCCGCCGATGCCCTGGTCGACTTCCTCGAGGCGCTCGGCGTACCGGTCGGCCGCATCCCCAGCAGCGTCGACGCTCGGGCCGGGCTGTACCGCAGCCTGCTGGCCTCGCGTCGGATGCTCGTCGTCCTCGACAACTCGCGCGACGCCGACCAGGTACGACCGCTGCTGCCCGGCGTCGGCCAGTGCGCGGTCCTGGTGACCAGCCGCGACCAGCTCAGCAGCCTCACCGTGGCCGAGGGCGCCCGACCGTTGACGCTTGAGGTGCTGACGGCCGCCGAGTCGACGAGGCTGCTCCGCAGCCGGCTGGGTGACGACCGGGTGATCGCGGAAGCGGCGGCGACCAGCGAGGTGATCGAGTCCACCGGTCGCCTCCCGCTCGCCCTGTCCATCGTGGCGGCCCGGCTGACCGCCCGGCCCACCTTCCCGATCGACGCCGTCGCGGCCCAACTGCGCCCGTCCGAGTCCCGGTTGGAGCAACTGGCCGACGGGGACGTCCGCCGGATCTTCTCCTGGTCGTACCGGGCGCTGAGCACCGAGGCGGCCCGCCTGCTGCGTCTGTTGGGCCTGCACCCGGGCCCCGACCTGACCGGAGACGCCGCCGCCGCGCTGCTCGGCCGTCCCCGGGCAACCGTCACCCCGCTGCTGAAGGAGCTGACCAGGCTGCACCTGCTGACCGAGCACCTGCCCGAGCGGTACGCCCTGCACGACCTGCTCCGGTCGTACGCGGCCGAACTGGCCCAGGCATCAGACCTGGCCGACGAGCGCCGGGCCGCCGCGCGCCGGATGTACGACCACTACCTGCACAGCGCGCACCCCGGCGCGGTGTTGCTCCAGCCGACCTGGGCAGCCATCGAGCTGGAACCACCGATGCCGGCGAACGTGCACGTGCCGATGCCCGACCGGGTCGTCGCGGCGGCCTGGTTCCACGCCGAGCACCCCGTCCTGCTGCGGGTGCTGCGTCAGGCCGCGGAAACCGGCTTCGAGCGGTACGCCTGCCAGCTCGCCTGGGCCCTGGCCGCGTACCTCGCGCCTCGGGGCATGTTCCAGGAGCAGCTCGCGGCCCAGCAGGCAGCGCTCGCGGCGGCGCAGCGGATCGGCGACGTCCGGGCGCAGGCGCAGGCCAGCCGGATGCTCGCCCGCGCGCTCATGCGGCTCGGCGACCAGCACGCGGCCGAGCACCACGTGCAGCGGGCGCTCGAACTGTACGAACAGCTTGAGGACCTGGACAGCCTGGCGCTGATCCTGCGCCAGTACACCGAGCACTGCACCCAGTACGGCCGGCTGGACGAGGCGCTCAAGCACAGTGCCGAGGCGCTGCGGGTCTCGCAGCTCATCGGCAACCGGTACGCCGAGGCGCGCGCGCTGAACGTCAAGGGTTACCTGCACGCCCTGACCGGCGACTACCACCAGGCCGTCGTCGACTGCGCCGAGGCGCTGGCCCAACAGGAGGCGATCGACGATCGCGTCGGGCAGGCCGCGACGTTGGACAGTCTGGGCTTCGCGTACCACCGGCTCGGTGACCCGGCCAGGGCGGCGGCCTGTTACGAGCAGTCCGTCCAACGCTTCCAGGAATCGGCCAACCGGTACCACGAAGGGCTGACCCTCGTCCGGCTCGGCGAGGCGCGCGAGGCGATGGCGGACCCTCCGGCCGCCGCCGAGGCATGGCAGCGGGCCATCCGGATCTACGACGACCTGGGCGACCCCGCCGCGGACGTGGTGCGACAGCTGCTGGCACGCGTCGCGCCCGGCCACTCCGGCCCGGTGACCCCGGCCGGATAGACCCGGCTACAGCGGCCGGGCCGTCTGGAGCTGGTCGCGGATCAGCGCCTCGTAGTAGCGCCCGTGCGCGATCAGCTCGTCGTGCGTGCCCTGCTCCACCAGGGAACCCTCCTCCATCACACCGATCAGGTCCGCGTTGAGCACCGTGCTCAACCGGTGCGCGATGACGATCCTGGTGCACGACAGCGCCGAGAGGACCTCGTCCACGCGACGCTCGGTGACCACGTCCAGGTGGCTGGTCGCCTCGTCGAGCAGCAGCAGCGGCGGGTTGTGCACGAGGGCGCGGGCGAGGGCCAGCCGTTGCCGCTGGCCGCCGGAGAGCCCTCCGCCGCCCTCGGTGAGTCGGGTCTCGTACGCCATCGGCATCGCCATGATCTCGTCGTGGATCTGCGCGCGCTCGGCGGCGAGGACGACCTCGTCGTAGGTCGCCGACGGATGCCCGAGGGAGATGTTGTCGCGGACGGACCCGGCGAACAGGGCAGGCTCCTGGGTGACCATGCCACACCAGCGGCGCAACTCGCGGAAGTCGAGGTCCTGGAGCAGACGCCCGTCGAATCGGACCTCGCCCTCACTGGGCACGTACAGCCCGATGATGGTCTTGGCGAGCGTCGTCTTGCCCGATCCGGTCCGCCCGACAAGCGCCACCTTCGCGCCGGGCGGGATGGTCAGGTCGACGCCGCGTACGGCCCAGGCGGCGTTGGCGCTGTAACGCATGCCGACCCCGGTCAGCGTCACCTGCCCGGAGATGCGGCCCGGTGGCTGGGACGTGGACCGGTCCTGCTCGGCGGCCTCGTCCATCACGTCCCGGATCCGTTCCAGGTGGGTGCCGACTGTCTGTAGTTGACGGGCCGTGTTGACCAGCCCCATCAGCGGGGTGAGCACGGCTGCGGCGAGGGCGTTGAGCGCCAGCATGGTGCCGAGTGACATCGCACCGGCGACGACCTGGTGCGCGCCGACCCACAGCAGGAGCAGCGGCGACCCCATTCGGAACACCCCGAGCGTCGCCTCCAACCCGGTCTCCAGCTGACGGCGGTGCAGCGAGGCGAACTGCCGGGTCTGGAACAGCCCGGACCAGCGGCCGAGGACCTGCTGCTCGGCGCCCATCGCCTTCACCGTCTCGGCGCCGGCCAGCACCTCGACCGCGTAGTTCTGCTCCTCGGCCTGGGCGGCGATGTCCCGGTGCGTACGCTCCCGCATGGCCCGGTACGTCGCCACGATCGCGCCGAGTTGCAGCAGACCCAGGCCCAGCACCAGCCAGGCGTAGAGCGGTGTGAACGCCAGGAGCATGCCGATGTAGACGACGACGAACAGGCCGTCGAGGACGAGCGACATCGTCTGGCTGGTGACCAGGTCGCGGATGACGGTGTTGCTGGACATCCGCATCAGCAGGTCGCCGCTGCTGCGCAGTTGGAAGTAGGAGTACGGCAGGGCGAGCAGATGGTCGAAGAAGCGCCGCATCATGGTGTCGTCCATGCGCGCGTGCAACACGTTGAGAGCTGCACCTCGGGCGTAGGTGCCCACCCCCTGGGTGGCCAACAGCAGGAGCATGCCGAGGCCGAGGACGGTCAGGGCGTCGACCTGCCCCTTTCCGATCACCGTGTCGACCGCGAACTTGGTGATCAGTGCGGGCAGCAGCACCGCCAGCTGGAGCAGCAGCGAGACGACCAGGACCAGGCCGAGCAACGGACGGGAGAAGGTCAGCATGCTGCGGGCGAACCGCAGCGAGGCCAGCCGTCCCGGGCTGGGGCGTCGTTCGAACTCCTCGCCCGGGGTGAGCTCGATGGCGATGCCGGTGAATCCCTCGCCGAACTCCTCGCGGCTCATCCGCCGCCGGCCCATCCCCGGGTCGACGACGACGGCGCCGCGTCGGTCCCACCGCTCCAGCACCAGATAGTGCCGGAAGTTCCAGTGCACGATCGCCGGCAACCGCAACTGCGGCAGTCCGTCGAGGTCGACGCTGACACCTCGGGCCCGCATCCCCGTCCGGCGGGCGAGTTGGGTCATCTGCAACGCCGTGGCCCCGTCGCGGCCGATGCCCAACTGCTCCCGGCACTCGGCGACAGAGGTCCACCGCCGGTAGGAGCTGAAGACCATGGCGAGGCACGCGGCACCGCATTCGGTGGCGCTCATCTGGAGCATGATCGGCACCCGGCGACGCGGTCGCAGCCAGCTCATCGTCATCGGAGGACCCCCTCAACGCCCGGCACCAGCTCCAGCAGGGTGGGGTTGGCGACCACGAGACTGAGCCGGCCGAAGCTCTCCTTCGCGTCTCCGGCGAGCCAGACGATGGTGATCGGCCGGGGCACCTCCGCCGGGATGTTCCAGCGCCGATCGGCGGGGTCGTCGACGACCTCGGCCCGGACGACCCGCAGGGTCGCCCGGCCACCCTCCTGCACGAGGGTGACCTCCGAGCCCGGCGCCGGCTCCGGATTGAGGCGCCCGGCGAACATGGAGACCAGATTCGGCCCGTCGGCACCGATCACGGCCCCGTCGGCCGTCCGCGGCACCCGCATGACCGCCGCGAAGCCCACGCCGATCAGCAGCAGCACGGCGAGCGCGACCAGCGGCCGTCGTGAGGACCGGATCGGGCTGCGCCCGGGACCGTCGTGCACGCCACCTCGGTAGGTCGCCAACGCCTGCGGCCGGTACGGCCAGATCTGCTGCTCAGCCACGCGGGTCACCGCCCACCGCCGGTACCGGAGGCTCGACCAGCAGGATCGACGGAACCCGCTCCGGCAAGGCCAGGCGCAGCAGGTTGTAGCCGATGCCGGCGATGCCGCTCATCAGGCCGGGAGTCTCCGCACCGAGCGGAACCCCACACAGCCAGCCGTCCCGGTCGATGTAGTCCAGGATGCTGGCGGCCACCAGCTCGGCCTGCCGGGCGGCGTCCTCGTCGCCACGGACCCGTGCGGCGGCCAGCAGGGCCTCGACGTTACCGAGGTCGCCGTGGCAGATGCTGTGGTTGCCGGTGCCCGTGATGACCTCGCCGGTCAGGCCGAACCGCAGCATGCCGGTGCTGGCGTCGGAGAGGTCGCGATCGAGCAGTTCGTGGTCGTCGACGTAGCCGGCCAGGTCGGCGCGGGCGAGCGCGATACCGGGCCCGCCGTGGCACCAGGCGACCATGGAGTACCGCTCCGGCGTGGTGTCGCGCAGGTCGAGCCAGCACATGTGCTCCGGGTCGAAGGCCGAGCGTTCGTAGCGCATCGCTCCCTCGACCAGCGGCAGATGGTCGCGGTTGCCGAGGGCCCGGTCCAGCCGGGCCAGGGCGACCGCGATGCCGGACCCCCCGTGTGAGAAACCCGCCAGCGGCCGACTCGGGTTCACCGCGCCCGCCCAGCCGATCCCGTCGCCGGCCGGCTCGGCCTTGTCCCTCAGGATCCGGGCGAACGTGCGGGCGGCGTCGAGGACCGGCTCCGACGGCCGCGCCGCGTGCAGAGCCAGCAGCGCGAGGATCGCTCCGGCCGCGCCGCTGATCACGTCGTACGCCTCGTCCTGCGGCGCGAGGTGCAGCAGGACGGGCACGATGCGTCCGGCGGCGTCCAACAGGTCGTCGCGCTGCCACAGGGCGCCCAGGTGACTCAACGCGTACAGCGGTCCGCCCAGCTCGTTGAAGGCGCCGACGGTGAAGTTCTCCAGGCTCTCCGTCGGCGTCTCGTCGAGCAGGTCGATCTGACGTACCAGCATGCCGGCGGCGACCTCGGCGGCGCTGCGGAAGCGCTGCTCGCCGCTGACCTCGCCGAGGTAGCCGAGGAACATCGCGATCCCGGACAACCCGCTGTAGAGGTCGATCCCGACCGGGCCCAGCTGCCAGATCTTGTCGGCCACCAGGGTGTGCCCGAGCCAGGCGATCGAGTCCTCGCCGGTGTCGGCCGACAGCAGCAGTCGGTCGCCGGCGGCGCACGCGGCGGCGACGAACCGGTCCACGTCGGCGGGAACGGTGGCGGCGGTGACCTGGTACTCCGACCACTGCCCTTGACTCTCCACGCCCATCGTCAGCGCCGCGAGCGAGCTGCGCAGGATCCAGGTCTGCTGGGCCAGGTGCGTTTCGGAGAGGGCGTCGATGCGCTGCCGCGACCGCTCCAGACCGCTGGTGGGCAGCACCCCGGCGACCACCGAGCCGTCTCCGGCGACGAAGTCGTGCGACGCGGGCGTCGTGCTGAAGAAGGGGATGTCGCCGCGGCTCAGCTGTGCCTGCTCGGCGGTGGCGATCCGGGCCTCGGCGCCGGGCCACTCCTCCTGCAACCAGAGGAAGCTGAAGAACCGCTCCCGGTCCAGGGCGTTGCGCAGCAGGTCGGGGTGGCGGCTCTCCTGCAGCAGCTTGCCGTAGGTGCGGGTGGCGCGCAGGATCACGCGTACCTCGTCACCGGCGAACGCGGCCACCGGCCCGTCCGGTGCCAGCAGCTCGTCGCGGTGGCGGTGCAGCAGCCGGTAGGTCTGTTCGAACCCGGCCATGATGTCGGCGCTGAAGTCGAGGGTGTGGTGTGCCGCGTCGCTCAGGCTGGGAAGGTTCTGCCCGCCGCCCATCTCGATCCGTTTGCGGACCAGGCGCATCTCGTCGGTGCCGGACTCCTCCCAGGTGGCGACCGGGGTGGGCGTGAGCTGCCCGGCTGTGCCGGCCAGGCCGCTGAAGTCGACTCCGCCGACGCCGTCGTCGTCCTGGTAGATGATGGGCCGGGGCAGGAGCCCGACCTCCAGGACCGACTCCCGCATCGTCCGGAACGACTCCGCCGAGACGCCGATCTGCTGGTCCGTCTGCTCGCCCTGCGGGTGGAAGAGGGCTTCCAGGTCGACCAGCATCGGGTGCTCGCCAACGGCGATGATGTTCTCCAGGTGGAAGTCGACGGCCGCGAGGCTGTGCAGCAATGCCAGGTAGCTGCCCTGCCGGGTGTAGAAACGGCGCAGCGCGTCGTGATCGGCGCAGGGCCCGGCGGTGACGAACTCCGACCAGCCGTAGTCGCCGCGGTCGAGCACCCACATGGTGCGCAGCGACGGTTGCGCGCCGCGCGTGTTGAGCCAGTCCAACAGTTGCTGGAAGTGCAGCTCGACCTGCAGTCCTCGGGGCTTGTAGACGGCGCGTGCACCGTTGGCGAAGCGGACGAACCCGACCGAGCGGCCACCGCGGTGTGAGTCACCGGCGCCAAACGACACCTCCGTCACGCTGCCCAGCTCCGCCGGGTCCCCCAGCCGGGCGGTCAGGGCGGTGGCGTCCGCGGTGAGACGCTGGGCGAACTCGATCCGGGCGTCCACCCAGTTGTCGATGAGGATGGTCGCGTCCCGGGCCAGCACCGGGTACTCCATCAGAACGTCGAGTGTGTACTTCGGGTCGCGCAGCCGCCGGGCGAAGTCCTGGAAGCGCTGCTGCGAAGTCTCCCCCTCCAACTGCCCCTGCAACCGCAGGACGTTGAGTTCCAGCACGAGCACCCGACCGACGAGCAGGTTGATCGCCCCGTAGGGCGGCTCGCAGAGCTGGTCGGCGAGCAGGTCGGCATCGAGGTGTGGTCCCGGCGTTTCGGCGCAGGCCTCGTGCACCGCCTCGCGTACCCGGCGTACGCCGTCGTCCACCAGCGGGCGCACCAGCTCGACGAACGCGGCGTGCGGGTGCGGCTCGTGGTGGTGGTCATGGTCATGGTCGTGGTCGTGGTCGTGCCCGTGGTCGTTGTCAGCGGTCTCGCCCGGCCGGTGGTTGCGCCATGCACGCTCGATCGTGCGCACGTAGTCCGGGATGTCGGCGAACCTGCTGCGGACCGTCTCCGGCGTCTCGCCGAGCACTCTGGTCAGGGTGGGCTCGTCGAGGTCGAGGGCGTCGAGCCAGCTCTCGAACAGGTCCGTGTCACCGGCGAAGACCGGTTCGTTCCTCCACCGATCGAGCCGGAGCCGCCCCCGGTCCTCGTCCACCGAGCCGGTCGGCGCCGCGCCTCCGAGCCTTTCCGGCAGGGAGTACGCCAGGTACCAGCAGGGGTTCGAAACGTCCACCGGGTCGTGGCCGGGCAGGTGCGACTGCGTCATCGGGGGTGCTCTCTCTCGCGCAGCGGTCGGGTCTCGCGGGGGACGGTGCCCGGACACCTCAGATGTCCGGGCACCGCCGGTGGAGCGGGTGGATCAGGCGGTGCACAGACCGCAGGTCGACTGCGTCTGGCAGGTGCCACAGGTGGTTCCACCGCACGTCGCGCCACAGGAACCGCACGGTGTTTCGCGGGCGGTGAAGCCGCCGCAGCAGCCGAGGGTCCACAGGCCCTCGGTGCGCGCGCCGGCGATGTGCGCGAGGACGTCGTCACCGAGTTCGACCACGCCGCAGGGGTGCTCCGGCAGCGCCGCCAACTGCTCGGCGGAAAGGCTCGCCCGGTACTCGGGGTCCTTCCAGGCTTGCACGATGTTCATTAAGGGCTCTCCTCAGGGAATTCGGGGTGTGCCGGCGAGGAAACGTGTCCGTGCGGGACGGTTCGGGTTCCCCGCCGAGGTGGATCGGTCAGCCGCAGCAGCCGGCGGTGAACGCCGCGCAGGTGCCGTTGCAGAAGGTGCCGTTGAAGGAGAAGCAGCCGGCGGCCCCGGTGACCACGGTGATCGTGGGAGTCGGGGTCCACGTGCCGCCGTCGGCGCCGTCGAGCTCCTGGTCGTTCAGCTCGACGAAGCCGGCCGGGTTCGCCGGCAGGCTGGCCCGGTCCTCGGCGCTGAGGGACGCCCGGTAGACCGGGTCCTTCCACGCCCTGATGTAGTCCATGTGAAACTCCCATCTATAGGTGGTGAAGCGATACGTGGATGGACCTCCACGGCGGAACCGTAGGACCGCGCTATGGCAGATCGATGGCACCGCGATGGTCGGTCGGCGGCTCCAGCAGCAGCACCGACGGCACACCCGCCGGATCGGCCCACCGCAGGAGCGCGTAGCCGATGCCGGCCAGGCCGCTCATCAGCCCCGGTGTCTCCACCCCCCGTGGCACGCCGCACCGCCAGTCACGGTTCTCAATGTCCGCGACGGCGGTCGCCCCGATCGCGGCGGCGCGCTGGACCGCCTCGTCGTCCCCGAGGGCTCGGGCGGCGGCCAGTGCGGCCTCGGCGTTGCCGAGGTCCCCGTGGCAGATCGAGTGGTTGTGCAGCAGGTTGCTCGGCTTGAGGGTCGCCGTCAGCGCACGCCGCAGGTCGTCGCGCAGCAGCGCGTCGTCGGTGGCGTAGCCCAGGAGTTCGGCGCGTGCCATCGCGACCCCGGCCGCGCCGTGGCACCAGGCGACCATGGAGTCGCCCTCCGGCGTGTCCGGGCGTAGGTCGCGCCAGTTGCCGGTCGCCTCGTCGTAGACCGTGCGTTCGTAGCGCAGCGCCGCGTCCACCGTGTCGCGATGCTCGCGCTTCCCGGTGTACCGGTCCCATCGGGCCAGGGCGGTCGCGATACCGGACGCGCCGTGGGAGAAGCCGGCCAGCGGCGTGTCCGCGTAGAGGGTGCCGGACCAGCCGACCCCGTCGCCGACCGGCTGCGCGCCGCTGAGCGTGTGCCGGGCCAGCGTCCGGGCGCCGTCGAGCACGCTGGGGTCCGCGGTGACCCGGTGCAGCGACAGCAGGGCCAGCAGCCCACCGGCGCTGCCGTTGATGATGTCGTACTCGCGGCTTTCGGTGGCGTGCGTGACCATCGACGCGGCCAGGCCCGCGGCGGTGTCGGCCAGGTCGGCGCGGTCCAGGACAGCGGTGAGGTGGCTCAGGGCGTACACCGACCCGCCCAGGTGGTCGAAGCCGCCGACGCCCGCGGTCGCGGTCGGGCCGGCGAGCCAGCTCCGCGCCTCGCGGAGCATCATCGTGGCGGCCCGGTCGGCGGCCTGCCGGTAGACAGTGTCGCCGGTGACGTCCGCCAGCCGGGCGAGGAACAGGGCTATGCCGCTGATGCCGTTGTAGAGGTCCATGGCGCTCGGGCCGAGCATCCACACCTTGTCGGCGATCAGGCTCAGGCCCAGCCAGCAGATTCGGTCGTCCTCGGTGAGCGCGGTCGCCAGCAACCGATCCCCGATGATGCGCGCCGCGTCGACGAAGCGCTCAGGTGCGACCGTCGCGGGGGCAACAGGCGAGTGCACGACCTTCGCGGGTACGACCGGCGGCGGCAGGACCACCGCGCCCGGGCGGCTCGGTGGACGCCACCGCGACGGGTCTCCCATGATCAGCGCGGTGAGCGAGGCTTCGATGATCCAGCTCTGCTGGGCCAGGTGGTCTTCGGACATGCCCACCAGTCGGTCGCGGACCGCGTCCAGGCCGGTCTGGCGCAGTGCCCCCGGCACCACGGTGCCGTCGCCACCGGTGAGGTCCGTCGACGACGGTGTGGTCACGAAGATCGGCACGTCGCCGGCGTACATCTGGGCCAGTTCCGCGGCGATGAGGAGGTCGCGGTCCTCGCGGTGCTCGTGCCCGGCCCACAGGTTCTCGAAGTACCGGTCCCGGTCCGACGCGTCACGCAGCAGGTCCGGGTGCTGCGCCTCGGCGAGCAGCCGGACGTACGACTCGGTGGCGCGCAGGACCACCCGCACCTCGTCGTGCGCGAACGCGGCCAACGGGCCGGACGGCCCCAGCAACTCGTCCCGGTGTCGCAGCAGGATCCGGTAGAGCGTGCGGTATCCGTCGCCGATCTCGGGCGCGAACTCCGTCACGTCCAGACGCTGCTCGCCCAGGGTGGGCAGGTTCCCCGAACCGGGCAACGGGACCCGCCGCCGATCCAGGCGCATCTCGTCGGTGCCGAACCCGTCCCAGACCGTGACCGGCCGGGCGGTCAACTGCCCACCGGCCCCGGACATCCCGCTCATGTCGAACTGGTTGACCTGGTTGCCCTCGGTCCAGATCACGGGTGCCGGCAGCAGCCCCACCGTGACGACGGACCTGCTCATCAACCCGACCCCGGCGCTCTGCAGGTAGCCCGCCTGGTCGCCGATCGGCCGCTCCCACTGCCAGTTGTGCAGCATCGCCTCCAGATCGATGAGCATCGGGTGCTCACCGGAGGCGATCACATTTTCCTGATGGAAATCCGTCGCACCGAGGGCCTGCAACAGGGCCAGGAGGGCGCCCTGCCGCTGATGGAACCGGCCGAGGGCGTCGCGGTCGGCGCAGGGTCCACTCCCGACGAACTCGGTCCACCCGTACACCTCGCGGTCGACGACCCAGAAGGTCCGCAGCGCGGGGTGCGCGCCGCGCTCGTTGAGCCAGGCCAGCAGGTGTTGGAAGTGACCGTCGACCTGGAGGCGCCGGGGCTTGTACATCACCCGCGCGCCGGTCGCGAAGCGGACGACCGCCACCGAGCGACCGCCCCGGTGGTTGTCCCCCGCCCCGAAGCTCACCTCGGCCAGGTCGCCGAGCGAGTCCGGCCCGCCGCACCGGTCGGACAGCTCCGCGTGGTCGGCGACTACGCGCTCGGCGAACTCCAGCCGGCTGGCCTCCCAGTTGTCGACGACCCGCACGAGATCCCGGGCCAGCACCGGATATTCGCGCAGCAGGCGCAACGCGTGCTGCGGCTGCGCCAACCGGTGGAGGAAGTCGTGGAAGCGCTCGTGCGGGCTGCTCCCGGACAGCTCGCCCCGGATCCGCAGCACGTTGAGTTCCAGCGCCATCGTCCGGGCCACCAGCATGTTGACGGTGTCGACCGGCCCCGGGCCCAACCGCGTGGTCAGCGCCTCGGCGGAGAGGTGGGGGTGGCCGTCGACCAGCGCCGCCACCCGCGCGCCCAACCGTTCGAGTGCGGCGGCGATCAGTGGCCCGACGAGCACCGCGAAGCCCGCACTGTCATCGTGTCCGGCCGCGCCGTGGCCGGGCGCCGCAGTGGCGGCCGGTTGCCGCCGCGCGGCCTCGACCAGCCGACGGGCGTAATCCGGTGCCGTGTCGAACCGGGCCCGAACGGTCTCGGGCTGCTCGCCCAGGACCCGGATCAGACCGGCCTCGTCGAGCCCGTGCTGGGCCAGCCGCTGCGCGATCAGGTCGGGCCGCCTCACGTGGACCGGCTCGTCCAGCCACATCTTCAGCCGGATCCGGCCGAGATCCTCGTCGACGGGGCCGGTCGGCACCGCGCCGGTCAGCCGCTCCCGCAGGGAGTGACCCAGAAACCATCCGGCGTCCCCCGGCTGCACCGGGGCAAGGCCGTCGTCCATCTGTTCCGCCTCACCGCGCGGCATCGCCGCGCATCACGTGGTGGTGGCCGCCCGTGCCCGGGCGGGTCCTTCGGGAAAACGGCCCGACACCCAGGGCGGGCCCAGGTCGCCGCGCAACATCGAGGTGTACGCCGCGAGCAGCGCCGGGGTCGGCTCGACGCCCAACTCGGTCGCCAGACGGGTACGGAAGGCGCCGAACACGTCCATCGCCTCGCTCTGCCTGCCGGTCTGGTACAGGGCGGTCATCAGCATGATCGCCAGCCGTTCCCGCAGGGGATACTCCGCCTGCAGGGCGATCAGCGCGGGGATCGCCCGGTGGCAGTCGCCCAGCCGCAGGTGCAGTTCCAGCCGGTGTTCCAGGCAGACGATGCGGCGTTCGAGCAGGTGTTGCCGACGGCTCTCCGCGTACGGACCGGTCAGGCCCGCCAACGGCTCGCCCGCCCAGCTCTGTTCGGCCTCGGCCAGTAGCGCCGCGGCCCCGGCGAGGTCGCCGGCCGTCTCGGCGGCAGCCGCCCGCTCAACCGCCTCGTCGAAGTCCGCGACGTCGGTACGGGCCGAACCGAGACGCAGCCGGTAGCCGATCCGGGAACTGTCGATCGCGGGACCGTCGTGGCCGACGCACGCCGCCTCGAGCGTGCGTCGCAGCCGATAGATGTACGGCGGGATCAGCTTCGTGCCGGTCGGCGGGGCCTGGCCGCCCCAGACTCCCTGCAGGATCGACGCCGGTGTGACCACGCGGTTCGCGTTGAACAGCAGGATCGCGAAGACCGCCTGTTGCCGGACGGGCCCGAGGTCGAGCCACTCTCTGCCGACCTCGGCGTGCAGCGGGCCGAGGGCGAGAAACCGTACCCGCGTCACGGCATCGCACCGCCCGCACCAGGACTCGTCATCGAGGTCTCCTCCCTACCGGCGGCCGGGGGACCGCACACAGGCGACGAGGCACGGCACGCACCTGGGTCGGCGCTGAATCCGGCGGTGCCGCACGGATCGAAGATCATCGTGTCCAGGGGATGGTAGGACGGTCGGCGTACAACTCGCGTACATCGCCCGTACGAACAGCGCGCAGGGGGTAGCGACGCGCACTCCGAAACGGAAACGGTGCTGCCGGTGAGTCATCAGGTGACTCACCGACAGCACGTCGATCAGCAGGTCTTACGCGTGGGCGTAGCTCACTCGGGCGGCTTGGCCCCCGACTGCTCGCTGACCATGTACGCCGCGTACCAGTCGGGCCAGTTGTCGTCATGCTCGCCCGTACGTTTCTCGTGCTCGCCGTGCGCGGCGGCCGCGCGTCGAAGCGCGCTCGCCAGGTCGCTCGTGGAGCCGAACGACGTGAGGCCGCCCTCGATGCGTCCGGGAAGCCTGGTGGTGATCTCCTGCATCAGCCAGGTGTTGCCGTCCGGGTCGCGCAGCGTGGCGCGCGAGAAGTAGCTGCGCCGCTGCGGGTCCGGCCCGTCGACCGGGCCGTCCGGGCTGACGTGGAAGACGTCGCCGACTTCGACACCGGCGGCGGCGAGGGTGTCGTGGGCTGCCTCGATGTCGGAGACGATCAGGTACGCCATGGCCGAGCCAGGTGCCGCCGACGTCAGCCCGGGGCCGAACTGTACGGAACACGCGGAGCCGTGCGGCGTCAACTGGACGATGCCGGGAGGGGTCTGGTCGAGCCGCCACCCGAGCCGTTCGTAGAACGCCTTCGCCCGGTCGACGTCCGACACCGGGATGACGATCACCTCAAGCTTGACGTCCAGGCTCTCGATCCGCGACGTCGAACTCGCGTCGCCCTGGGCCACCTTCGGGCTCATCGCCGCCCCCCTTCCTGATCACCACGCTACTGCTTGAGTCCCTGCTCGGCGCCGGCTTCCCGGCATCAGCCCGACGCCATCCGGGTTGCCCTGCGCACCCCCAACAGGGCGACCAGGGCGAGGAGGATGACGGCGACGGAGTACTCGTCGGCGGTCCTCGGCAGGCCGCCGGCGTAGACCACGAGGAAGCCGGCGATCACGGTGGGGAGACCGAAGCCGACGTAGCAGACGACGTAGAGCACGGACAGCACGCTGGAGCGTTGGTGCGCCTCGACCAGCGGCATGACTGTCTTGAGGCTGCCCTGGAAGCCGCTGCCGAAGCCGACGCCCCCGAGCGCGAGGCCGGCGAAGAAGACCGGGATGGACTGCGCCATGACCGCCACCAACGTGACGATCATTCCCAGGATGAGCGCGACGATTCCGGTCAGGATCACGGTCCGCGCGGCGGTGTTGCGCTGTACCAGCACGGCGATCGACCCGAAGACGGCGAAGACGAAGAGGACCAGACCGCCGATCACGATCGACGTGTTCATGAGGCTGCGGATCAGCGCCGGGCCGAGCGCGCCGAAGAACCCGGCCAGCGCCCAGACCGCGAAGAGCACCGGGACGACCACCAGAACCGGTTGGCGCACCGAGCGGGGCAGCGTGATGTCCGGCCGCAGGCTGCCTCGGGCCCCGGCCATCGGGGTGACCGTCTCCGGCATCAGCGCGACCCCGACGGCCTGGATCAGCAGAATCACGAGCAGCACGAGGTACACCAGTCGCGTCGGCGCGGGCAGGAACTGGATGAGCAGCGCCGAGAGCAGGGCGCCGCTTCCGGTTCCGATGCCGGGGGCGATCGAGTTCGCGAGCGTGCCCCGGGCCCGGTCGATGTCCAGCATGGCGGCGCCCACCGCGCCGGTGGCGGCGCCTGCTGCCACCCCCTGCACGAGGCGGGCGACCAGCAGGGCCGCAACACCGTTGGCGAAGATGAAGACGACCAACGCGAGCATCTGCACCGCGATCGCGACGGCCAGCACCGGCCGCCGACCGACGTGGTCGGACAACTTGCCGAACGTGAGCAGCGACGCCAGCACCGCGAGGGCGTAGACGGCGAACACCACGGTGGTGGTGACCGGCGAGAAGTGCCAGCGTTCCTGGTACACGCCGTAGAGCGGAGTCGGGGCCGCCGACGCGGCCAGGAACGACACCAGGATCGACGCCAGCAGCACCAGGGAGACCGTCGGTGTGAGTCGGGCCCGCCCGGCGATAGGCATGTCGGTGCTCCTCGGCAGCGTGAGAGCGGTCAGCCTGGGCGTTCCGCCGGCCCTCGGGGCCACGGCGGCGTACCCGGTTGGCGCCGGCACATGCCAGCTCAGCCCTCGGTGTCGTCGCCGGTAGCCGGGAGGCTCGCCACGACACGGGCCAGCGCGTCCCTGAAGTCGCGGTACCGGTCGGGGCCGAGCGTGTCGGCGAGCTTCTGCTCGATCAGGTGCACGAAGCCGTCGGAGGCCGCCATGATGCTGAGACCCCGATCCGTCGGCACGATCAACTTTGCCCGGCGGTCGGCCGGGTCGCGGACCTTCGCCGAGTTCGTTCGCGATCACCGCGAGCACTTCGCCAGCGTCTGATCCGCCGACAGCTCGGCGCGGTGCCCTCCGACGCGACTCCGCCGGAGGGCACCGCCGCGCGTGCCCGGCCGGTGCCCCTACAGCTCAGGGTGACCGAAGAGCCCCGGCAGCCCCCCGCTGTGCAGGAAAACGACCCGGTCGCCGTGCGGGAAGCTGCCGGCCAGCAATGCCGCCATCGCCCGACCGGTGTACGTCGGGTCGAGGAAGATCCCTTCCGTACGCGCGGTCACCTCCAGCGCCGCCCGGACGGCGTCGGTCAGCGTGCGGTACCCCGCACCCACCTGGGTGCCGTCGATCCGCAGGGCGTCCGGCTCGACCTCGCCGACGAGCAGCCCGGCGACGGTCGCCCGGGGGTCCGGCACGGCACCGACATCCACGCCGATCACCCGCTGCACGCCCAACTCCCGCACCAGGCCGGCCATCGTCCCGCCAGAACCGAGCGCCGCGACGACCTCGACCCCGTCGGCGTCGGGCAACTGGGCCCGCAGCTCCCGACCGCAGTCCACATAACCCTGGATCGACGCGGGAGCGGTGCCGCCGAACGGGATGACGTACGCCGATCGTCGCTCCGCCTCGGCCGCCACCACCTCGGCGAGCGGACGCTCTCCGCTCCAGACGATCTCAGCGCCGGCGAGCCCGTCGAGCAGCAGGTTGCCTCGC
The DNA here is from genome assembly GCF_003857035.1 of Micromonospora arida. Classification (GTDB taxonomy): domain Bacteria; phylum Actinomycetota; class Actinomycetes; order Mycobacteriales; family Micromonosporaceae; genus Micromonospora; species Micromonospora arida. The sequence goes on along the minus strand of NZ_QGSY01000175.1, from coordinate 51,032 downwards.
CGACTCTCCGGGGGCGGGCCGGCGAGCACCAGCACACAGGAGAGGCCGAGCCGCGCGGTCGCGGCCGCGGTGAGCCGGGCGTGGTTGCTCTGCGGAGCCCCCGAGGTGATGACAGTGGTGGCGCCGTCGGCTATCGCCTGCGCGCAGGTGTACTCGAGCTTGCGGATCTTGTTGCCGCCCCCGCCGAGGCCGGTGAGATCGTCACGCTTGAACCAGAGCTCGGCCAACCCCAGCCGGGCGGCGAGCCGGGGCGCGGCCTCCAACGGCGTTGGCCAGATACCGAGGGGAACGGGTGTACTCATCCGTGCAGCTAAACACTCCCCGGCCCCGCACGCAGCTTCCTGGCCGTGGGCGCACCTCCGCGGCTATGCCCGACGTGCTGCTGCCCGGGGCAGCGGACCGACGTCAGCGTGGCGACCGGGACGGAGCGCCGCGTGCCGCTGCCCGGGTCCCGCTCCGTCGCGGGCGGCGAGCACGTCGGCCACCGCTCCGGTGGCGAACGCGTAGATGGACTTGTGCAACACGTCGATGGCGAGCTCGGGGCGGGGCCAGGTCAGCGGAGGCGCCCCCACGCCGGTGGCGTTCTCCAGGATCTGGTCGTTGGTCAAACGCACCGCCGTGAACATCGTTGAGGCCCAGGGGCCGCGCAGCCCGGCCTGCGCCATGACGCTGCGCAGCACGCCGACCAGTGCGCCCTGGCCGTAGTGCATCGCCAAATTCTGCCACCGGGGCTGCTGCCCGGAGGTTTCCGGCAGGCCGGTAAGCCTGGCCAGAACCTGGGCGGGCACGTAGGAGTCGGGCCGACCGGTCACCCGCTGTTCGATCTTCTCAGCGGCCGTCATCACCACCGCCCCGGCCATGCCCGCCACCAGTCCCTGCCACACCGCTCGCTTCAGCATGGTTCAGCCCTACCCAGCGATCAGGCACCCACACTCGCGATCGTCAGCGGACCTCATTCCGGACGACTGCCTGGTGCGCCACCGTTCAGGGCGGGTACCGCCCAATCAGGTCAAGACATGCCCCCTCCAGATGTCAGCCCTGCCGTGCACGCGCGTCCAACGGTTCAGAGACGCGAGTGTGAGGCCACGACGAAGGCGGCTCGGCGGCCCGTCACACCGATCCGGTGAACTGACTGACGTGGTAGGCGGTGCTGCGGCCGTCCGGGGTGCGGGTCCATTTCGAGACCATCAGGTGCAGGTCGTCGGCGTTCCGGCTCGACCAGGGATGAATGAACCCACCGTAGAGCGCCGGCTCCTGCCAGCCCGTCAGCTGAATCTTCTCCCCCGTCCAGGCCCGGTCGGGTCCCGACGCGGTACGGGTGACCAGACACCCGTTCTGACAGTTGAGGTAGGACATCACCCAGGTCCCGTCGGCCAGCCGGCGCACCGATGGCTCGCCGAAGCGGCCGGTGAGGATGGGTGTGCAGGGTCTCCCCCAGCCCCAGTTGGTGCCGTTCCAGCCCCAGCCCTCGTACGACTCGGGGTAGAACAGCCGATCCCACCGGACGCGTCGCAGCATCATCGGACCGTCCTGCCGCCCGGACCGGACCGAGAAGACGTAGACGTACTCGCCGTCGCGCTGCATGGTCCACATCTGGAACGGGTCCTTGTTGTCCGGGCTGTTCCACCACTTCAGCGGCGTACGGATGAAGTCGTTGCCGTTGTCGGAGTAGGCCAGCCCCGCGTAGCGGGACTTCCACTGCGGCCCGGCCGGGCCGGCGGAGTTCCAGTTCTCGATGCTCATGTAGGAGATGAGCTGGCGACCGGTCTCCGGAAAGCTGATGCCGTCGTTGGGGATGACGGTCACCTCGGGAAGACCGTCGATGCCGATGCCGTAGTGGCCGTTGTGCATCAGCTCCGGTGCCCGTCCGTTGCCGGCGACGCGTGCGGCGCTGTCGAAGACGATTCCGCCCGGCGCGCCGGGGTGGACGGCGGAGCGCAACATGACCGGCGACCGCCAGTCGTTCGGCAGGGGCGGGCCCTCGGGCCACGGCGTGTCGAAGGTGTCGCCGAAGAGGTAGCCGATGGATCCGTTCTCCAGCACGTACGGGATGCCCAGATCGGTGCCGGCTACCCGCCATCGGCGACTGGTGTCCAGGTCCGCACCGGTCAGCCGCTTCTTCCAGACCGCCGCCTGGGCCGGAGCGGCCGTGGTCAGGATCGCGCCTACGGAACCGACCGCGCTGGCGGCCCCGATCGCGGCGGCGCGGCCGAGCAACGAGCGACGACGTATGCCCATGGCTGCCCCCTCCTGTCGCACTCGTCATGGCCCTGCCGCGTGATTGGACAGCGGTTGCGGGCGAGTAAACCCGCCGACGACAACCGCTGTCAATACCTGCCCGCCTTGAACGATGCTCTGAAGGAATTCTTCATAGAACATTGACTCTCATCAGCGCGCTGAAGAAACTCTCAGCAATCGGTCCCCGGTCGTTGGCGGTCCCGTGACGCCATCGTCGGCCATCCCCGACCCGACGAGGAGCAGCGTGAGACGTATTCTCCTGGCCCTGCTGATGGCCCTCGGCGTCGCCGGCACGACGGTCCCGGCCATGCCGGCGCACGCGGACCCGGTCGGCACCCTGGCCTGCCCCTCCATCCCCGCCAACCGCGACCCGGCGGTGACCCTGGTCGTCTACCGGGTCGCCCGGGCCTACAACGCCAACGACAAGGTGACGCTGTCCGCCTTCGAGGCGGGCTGGGTCGAGTCACGCATGAACAACCTGCCGTGTGGCGACAAGTCGTCGCTCGGGGTGTTCCAGCAGCGCTGGGACTACGGGTGGGGCACTCCGGAGCAGATCATGGACCCGGTCTACGCCAGCACCCAGTACGTCACCCGGGCCATCGTCTGCGACCGTGACAACCCCGGATTCAGCGCGGGCCAGGTCGCCCAGTGCGTCCAACGGTCCGGCTTCCCCGACCGGTACGACCAGGCGGCCGCCACGGCCCGGGCCCAGCTCAACGAGGCGGCCCGCACCCACGCCATCGCCGGTGGATCCGCCACGGACGTGACCGGCGACGGCCGGGACGACATCGTCACCTTCACCCAGGGCCCCGCCACCGCCAGCGACGTCGTCGTCGCCCTGTCGAACGGCAGTTCCTTCGGCGCGGCGCAGAAGTGGCACGACCTCTTCGCCGTCGGCGCCGAACTACCCCGGGTCGGTGACGTCAACGGCGACGGCAGAGACGACATCGTCACCTTCACCTGCGATCCCAACGCCGACGTGTACGTCGCCACCTCCACCGGCACCGGCTTCGCCGGGACCACAGTGAAGTGGCACGACTTCTTCTGCCTGGCCGGCGAGTTCCCCTACCTCGGCGACGCCAACGGGGACGGCAGCGACGACCTCATCGTCTTCACCAAGGGCGCCACCAACGATGTCCACGTCGCGCTCTCCACCGGCACCGGCTTCCTCGGCGCCACCCGATGGCACGACTTCTTCGGCCTCAACGGCGAGACGACGCTGTGATCAGTGGATTGGAGATCTCATGCGACTGACCAGGCGCACGTGCACCCTCTTACTGGCGGCGGCGCTGGCCGGCCAGGTGGCGGTCGCGCCGGCCGGCGCGGCCGGACCCGCGGCACCCGGCTCGCTCACCGCTGACTTCACCCGGGCAGCCGCCGAGTTCGACGTACCCCGGGACCTGCTGGTCGCCGTCGCCTACGGGGAGTCCCGGCTGGACGGGCACGGCGGCCTGCCCAGTCAGGCCAACGGGTACGGGGTCATGCACCTGGTCAGCAACCCCACCCAGCACAGCCTGGAGCGGGCGGCCACGCTCACCGGTGAACCGGTCGACCGCCTGCGCTCGGTCACCTCCGCCAACATCCGCGGCGGTGCGGCGGTGCTCCGCGACCTGGCCGACGACGAGGGGCTGACCGGCGGGGCACGCGACCGGCTCTCCGCCTGGTATCCAGTGGTGGCGCGCTACAGCGCGGCCGTCGACGCGTCGACCGCCCGGCTCTACGCCGACCACGTCTACGACCTGCTGCGTACCGGAATCGCCGCCGGAGCGGTACGGGTCGCGCCTCGACCGCTCCGACCCGAACTCGGTCGCTACGCGGGAGTCGCCCCCGCGGGCGCCGCCGGCGCGAACGTCGCGGCGGCCGTGCCGGAGTACGCGCCGGCCCGGTGGGTGTCCGCCTACGGCGGCAACTACCAGGCCGGCCGGTCGGCGCGGATAACCACTGTGGCGGTGCACGTGACCCAGGGGTCGTACGCCGGCACGGTGAGCTGGTTCCAGAACCCGTCGGCGGGGGTGAGCGCGCACTACGTGGTGAAATCGAGCAACGGCGAGATCACGCAGATGGTGCGCGAGGGCGACACGGCCTACCACGCGCGCTCGGCCAATCCCTACGCGGTGGGCATCGAGCACGAGGGCTTCGTGGACAATCCGGCCTGGTTCACCGACGCCATGTACCGGTCGTCCGCCGCGCTGACCCGCTACCTCTGCGACAAGTACGGGCTGCCGAAGACCCGTGCGTCGATCAAGGGACACAACGAGTTGCCCGGCAACGACCACACCGACCCGGGGCCGAACTGGAACTGGAACTACTACATCTCCCTGGTCAACGCCGGCGGCTCGGGGGGCCAGTACCTGGCCGGTTCACCGACGGACTTCACCGGCGACGGCCGTGACGACATCGTCGCGTTCACCCAGGGCAGCCTCAACGACGTCTACGTGGCCACCTCCACCGGCAGCGCCTTCGCCGGTACCTCGGTGAAGTGGAACGACTTCTTCGGCCTCAACGGCGAGACCCTGCTCAGCGGCGACGTCAACGGCGACGGCAGGGACGACGTCGTCGCCTTCACCCACGGCACTCTCGGTGACGTCTACGTGGCCCTCTCCACCGGCACCAGTTTCGGCGGCGGTCAGAAGTGGCACGAGTGGTTCGCGCCGGGCGCGGAGGTCGGCGCGGTCGGAGACGTCAACGGCGACGGACGCGACGACATCGTCACCTTCACCCACGACACCAACGCCGACGTGTACGTGGCGTTGTCCACCGGCACGGGTTTCGGCCCCGGCCTCAAGTGGCACGACTACTTCTCCATCCCCGGCGAGTTTCCCGCGCTCGGGGACGTCAATGGCGATGGTCGCGACGACATCATCACGTTCACGCAGGGGCCGCCCACGGCGAGCGACGTGATCGTCTCCCTCTCCACAGGAAGCGGATTTGGGGCGGCACAGACGTGGCACGACCTGTTCGCCGTCGGGACAGAACAGCCACGCGTCGGGGACATCAACGGCGACGGCCGCGACGACATCGTCACCTTCACCTGCAACGCCGACGCCGACGTCTACGCCGCCGTCTCCACCGGCACCTCGTTTGTCGGCACCACAGTCAAGTGGAACGACCTCTTCTGCCTGCCCGGGGAGTTCCCCTACCTCGGCGACTACAACGGCGACGGCAAGGACGACATCGTCGCCTTCACCAAGGGCAGCTTCAACGACGTCCACGTCGGCCTCTCCACCGGCACCAACTTCCTCGGCGCCACCAAATGGCACGACTTCTTCGGCCTGCCCAACGAGACCACCTTCTGACGCGCGGTGGCCGGCTTCTCGATGGGCGGCTTCGGTGCGCTGAAATACGCGGCCAAGTACTACGGCCACTTCTGCTCGGTCAGCTCGCACTCCGGGCCGGCAAGGCCGCTGGTCGGGCGAGATACGCGGTCTTGATGTCGGGAGAGAACCCGCAGGCGCGGTAGAATCCGTGCGTCGCGGGGTTGCGCGAACCCGTCATCAGCATCGCCTTGTGGCAGCCGGCATCCCATGCCGCCCAGAGTGTGTGTCGGCCATGATCTGCGCCAGGTCGTCAGGCCGAGCCGCCCGGAATATGCCCTGAGCGTAGCCAGAACCCCCACCGCGCCCGCTTCCACGTCGCTACCGGTCGACGCGCCTCATGCTGCGATACACCACGGTGATGATCAGGAAGAGCGTGCCGACGAGCACGAGGGTGATCACGGCGTTGACCGCCACGGGCAGGTCCTGTACGAGGTACTGCTTGACGTAGTTGCTGCCGAGGATGACGGGCACATAGATCCACCAGGGCGCCCACTTGCCGTTCTGCTGCTCTTCCCCGCTCACGGATGACCTTCTTCGACCTTGGTGCCAGGACCCCGCCGACCGTGCGGCGACGCTGCATCCACTCTGGCCCCGAATGTCGGCCGTGCCATCGACACGGGGAACGAGAACGGCCTCGTCAGTTGGTACTACGACCCAACCCGGACGCCGTCGTGGCGCGAGGCGCCGGGTGGGCACTTCTTCCGCCACGACCTGTTCGTCCAGAACCTCGACGGAATGCTCGGACGCCTACGCCGCGCGGGCTGACCCCCGGTAGCGTCGACGGTCATGGCCACCAGCGTCGACGTGCGTCGGGCACTCGCCAGCCTCGCCGATCCACGTCGAGCCGAGGCGTCGAGCCGGTTCCTCCAGATGGTCCCCGGTGGGTACGGCGAGGGCGACCGGGCCCTCGGTGTCTCCGTGCCCGACCAGCGCACGGTGGCCGCCCGGTTCTGGCGCGACCTCTCGCTGGCCGAGACGACGAAGCTGCTCATCGAAGGCGCGCACGAGGAGCGCTTGACCGCGCTGTTCGTCCTGGCGCGGAAGTTCGCCAAGGGCGACGAACAGGAGCGGGGTTCGATCTTCGACACCATCCTGGCCAACACCGCCCGCATCGACAACTGGGACCTGGTGGACTCGTCCGCGCCGTACATCGTCGGCCCCTGGCTGCTCGACAGGGACCGGAGCGTCCTGGACCGGTTGGCCGAGTCGAGCCTCGTGTGGGAGCGGCGCATCGCCGTCATGGCGACCTTCGCCTTCATCAAGGCCGGTGACTTCGAGTGGACCTTCCGACTCGGCGACCGGCTCCTGCACGACCCGCACGACCTGGTCCGGAAGGCGGTGGGCTGGATGCTGCGCGAGGTGGGCAACCGGGACAGAGCGGCGGAGGAGGAGTTCCTCGCCCGCCGCTACCGGGTCATGCCACGGGTCATGCTGCGGTACGCGATCGAGAAGTTCGAACCGCAGCGTCGCCGCGACTACCTGTCCGGCGCCCTTTAGGGTGCCTTCCGGAAGTGCTGGCCGGCCGACACTTCCTAGTCGACCGGCTCAGCGGGTGGGATGGGGAAGTTCCGGTTGAAGACGTTGTCCGGGTCGTAGCTGGCCTTGATGGCGCGCAGCCGGCCGAGGGTGGGCTCGGGCCAGGCATCCAGCAGTCGAGCTGGATCGGTGCCGCTCTCGAAGCTGAGATACAGGCCGTCGAGGTACGGGTACAACTCGGCCCACAGTTTGTCGAGTTGGGGCCGGCGGTCCGGGACCGTGGCGGCGAGCACCGAGAAGTTCTGCTCGCGGTGCGGGTAGGCGGTCGCGTCACGGGCGACGTCGTTGACCGCCCCACCGACGGATCGCAACTGCATGATCATCACATCGCCGGAATGGATCATGTTTTCCATGAGGTCGGCCGCCTGCGGTGTGACGTGGTGCAACAGGCCGCTGCGGGTGTCCTTCAGCCCCTGCCCCCGATGCTGGTTGCCCGGCGGCACGACGATCGCCGGGTACGGCACGAGCTGCGCCTGCTGGTCGAGGATCGGCCCGATCTCCAGGAAGGGGCTCAGGGCGGACTGCGCCGCCTCGACGTCGTCACCGGCGTACACGAGGGTGACCTGGGCAGCCGGGGGGTTGCCACGGCGGCCGGGAAAGAGGGAGAGGAAGCTCGTCAACTCCCGTGGCGCGTCCTCGACCAGTCGGCCCCACCGGCGCAGCAGACCGGCGGTGTCGGTCGCGTCCGCGACGAGCTGGGCGTGGACGACCTTGTCGACCTCGTACGCCTCCAGCTCCAGCGCGGTGACCACACCGAAGTTTCCACCGGCTCCGCGGATGGCCCAGAACAGGTCGGGATGATGCTCGTCGTCGACGCGGAGCAGACGCCCATCCGCGGTGACGATCTCGGCGGCGACGACGTGGTCGATGGTCAGGCCGTGCCTGCGCGCCAGGTAGCCGACGCCGGCGGTGGTGGCGAGACCACCGACGCCCACGTCTCCGTAGTCGCCCGAGCTCATGGCCAGGCCGTACGCGGCGAGCGTCTGGGCCACGTCGCCCCACCGGGCACCCGGCTCCAGTCGCACCCGACGGGTTGCCCGGTCGAGCACCTCGACCTTGTTCATCCTCGACATGTCGATGACGACTCCCCCGTCGTTCGTCGACCGGCCGCTGATGCCGTGCCCGCCGCTGCGCACCGACAGTGGGACATCCTGCGTCCGGGCGTACGACACGGCGTCGACCACCTCGGCGGCGTTCTGCGGACGGATCACCAGGGCCGGCGAGCCGTGCCAGCTGTAGGTGTGGCGTACCCGCTCGTACTCCTGGTCACCGGGCTCGACGGACCTGGCGGTCAGCGACGGCGGCAGCGCGTCGTAGTCGAGGCCAGGGTGCCGCTCGGCCAGCGCGACGGTCGTGCGGACCGGCCCGGTGCCGACCTGACCCCCGGTGCGCTCCTTGGCGACCGCCTCCCGCAGCGCGGGGGCGATCTCCTGCCCGAGGGTCTGAATGAGGCGTGGGTCGTCGCGCCCGATCAGGAAGGTGCTGAACCCCTCCTCGAGGACCAGCGGAAGGAGTTGGTCGACCCACTGCTCGACCGGCCCCTGGAGGAAGCCGCGGCTGCGCGACGAGACGTCGACAGTGAACAGGTTGAGCAGCCGCCGGATCTCCCGGGGCTCGCGGCCCGCGGCGATGGCCGCATCGTCGATGAGCCGGTTGGCGGTCACCCGGTCCGGAGATCGCAGGTATTCCAGCGTCGGCAGCCAGCCGTTGGCCTTCTGGCCGGTCAGGGCGAGCATCTTCGGCTGGTACGCGCCGAGCCAGATGTCGATGTCATGTGCCGGCTTCGGGCCGCGTTGCATGCCGGGTACGGGGTAGTACTCCCCGTCCAGCCGCAGCGGTCCGGTGGCGGTGTCGTCCCAGACGCCGCGCAGGACGTCGACAGCCTCCCGCAGGGCCGCGACTCCCTGCCCCGCGGTCAGCCGACGTGCGCCCATGCCCTCGATCCCGTCCCAGAACGCGCCGGCGCCGAGGCCCAGTTCGAAACGGCCGTGCGACAACCGGTCCAGGCTCGCCGCGGCCCGGGCCAGAACGGCCGGCGGACGCAGCGGCAGGCTGAGGACGTTCCCGGAGATCCGGAGCCGCTCCGTGCGGGCGGCGACCCAACTCAGCAGGGTCCAGGTGTCGAGGAACTCCGCATTGTACGGGTGGTCCTGGAAGGTGACCAGGTCCAGCCCCGCCGCCTCGGTCAGCTCGGCGAGCGCCACCACCTGATCCGGGTCGTGCACGCTGGGTGTCAGGAACGACCCAAACCGGAGTTCGTGCCCGTAGTCCGACATTGCTTCACCATCCACGCGATCGTTTGATCAACCTATCATGTTCTACGCCTATCGTTTGTCAGACAACCTATCTTCGCCGCCAATCATTCCTGGGCTGCCGCAATGTCGGATCATGATCAACGTATCGGCCACTAGCATCGGGACATGTCCGTGACCGATCCGTGCGAACTGCCGGCCGACCGCAAGCGCGGTTCGAACTTCGGTTGGTCGCTGGGCATGGTGCTGCGCCGCTGGCACGAGCGCGTCGAGGAGCTGCTGAAGGACCTGCCGCACGGCAGTCGGGGGTACCACATCCTGGCCGTCGTCGTGCACGAAGAGGTGCCCACGCAGGGGGCCCTGGCCGCTCGCCTGGCCATCGACCGCAGCGTGCTGACCTACGTCATCGACGACCTGGCGAACGCCGGTCTCATCGAGCGCAGGCCTGACCCCCAGGACCGGCGGGCCCGACGGGTCGTGGCCACCGAACGCGGACGCCAGACGCTCGCCGAGGCCGAGCGGCGGGTCGCCCACGCCGAGGACCACGTGCTGGGCGGGTTACCCGAGGAGCAGCGCAGAGTCTTTCGCGACCTCGCCGCCCGGGCCGCCGAAGCGATCCACGCCGCCGCACCCGCCACGGACCCCTGCGTGGCGGTGCAGAGCGTCCTTCCGCCAGCCGACCAGGCCAGCTGACCGTCCGTACCGCGCGGCGGCGTCGCCACCAGGAACGACCCACCCTGGTGGCGACGCCGCCGCGAGACAGCGTCAGCGCTTACGGCCCACCCCGCCGAAGGCGTCGATGTCGGCCGGCGTGTCGACCGCGTCGTCCGGGCGCCACTGCGGGCACGGCACGACGCCGGGCTCGACCAGCTCCAGGCCGTCGAAGAAGCCGGCGATCTCGTCGGGCGAGCGCAGGGTGTACGGGGTCGCGCCGGTGTCGTTGTAGTCGTCCTGCGCCTGCTGCATCTCGGCGCTGATCAGGCTCGTGCCGTCGTTCAGCGAGAGGTAACTGCCGCTCGGCAGTGCCGCCACCAGCTGCCGTGTGACCGAACGGGCCGCCTCGTAGTCGGGCACGTGACCCATGACGCCGCTGAGGATGAGACCGATCGGCTGCGCGAAGTCCAGCGTCTTGCCGGCCTCGGCGATGACCGCGGCCGGGTCGTGCAGGTCGCCGTCGATGTAGGCGGTCCTGCCCTCGGCCGTGCCCACCAGCAACGCGCGGGCGTGCACCAGCACCAGTGGGTCGCTGTCGACGTAGACGATCCGCGCGTCCGGGGCGATCCGTTGGGCCACCTCGTGCGTGTTGTTGGCGGTCGGCAGCCCGGTGCCGACGTCGAGGAACTGGCGGATGCCCGCGTCGGCAGCGAGGAACATGATCGAGCGAACCAGGAACTGCCGAGAGGCCCGGGCCACGTCGACGACGCCGGGGAAGACCTGGCGATACTGGTCCCCGGCCTCGCGGTCGACAGCGAAGTTGTCCTTGCCACCGAGCCAGTAGTTCCAGATCCGCGCCGAATGCGGCACCGAGGTGTCGATCTTCTGCTGCACATCGGCCTCACCGGCCTCGTGCCGGCCGGTCGTCGGCGATTCCATGGTCACGACGAAACCCCCCATGTCGAACGCGTAAGCGACGTCGTCGCGGGACGGCCCGGTCGAGGAAGTGGCCACCCGTGACCGTGCCACGGTATAGAAGGCCGAGGATCCTCACCACACCCGTCACTCCACACGAGACCGAGCCTGGTTGACTCGCTCGCCATGCTGGAACGGGAGGCCCGGTTCCCGTACCACCTCAGGAGGACCCCATGCGTAAGCCGGTCAAGACCGCGACAGCCCTCTTCGGGCTGGGCGTCGGCGTCGCGGTCGGACCCTCCCTCGGGCCGGACGCGGTCTGGCCCGGAGTCGCGGTCGCCGCGCTCGGAATCGGGCTCTCCCTGATCGGCACGACAGAGTCCGACCTGGTGGAGGACGGCCTGGCCAACCGCGACGAGCCGACCGGCGTGTCCGGCGACGGAACGGGGGCGGGCACCTCGGGCGTCGCGAAACGGCAGCGATCGAGCCCGGACAGGCCGACACTCAGCGGCCTGGGCAACCGGGTGGAGCAGATCCTCCAACTCGCCGAGAAGCAAGGCGAAGACCACCTCAACGCCGCGAAGCTCGACGCCGAGAAGACGGTGAGCGCCGCTCGCCGGGAGGCGGAGGCGATCGTGAACCGGGCGCACGAACAGGCAGCCGGCATCACTCACACCGTCCGTGATCCGCGTTCGGCACCGCCCACCTCGGCGCTGTTCGGGTCCGACGACCCGACCCAGTCCGGCTAGGGCCTGCCCACGCCGATCGCCGCCGGCGCCGTCGGTACGTCCCTCCTGCGAGGGAGCGCCTTCCCCTGTCAGCGGGGTCCGCCCACTGCGGCTCGCCGGCAGGATCGGTGCATGACGACATCGACACGGATCGTCAGGCGGAGCCTCCATGGCCTGACGTACGCAGTGCTCGGCTGGGCCGTGGCATACGGGGGCGTGCGTCTGGCCTGGACGGTCGGCGAGGCTCCGGAGTTCGGGCGGCTCGGGCTGGACCTGCTCGGCTTCACCGGCTGGTGGTCGGTGGCGTTGTGTGCGGCAGCGGGCGGGCTGGCGGTTGCCCTGGACCGGGTGACGACCTGGCGGCCGGCGCTCGCGGGGCTCGCCTGGACGGTCGCCGGAGCGCTGGTCGCGGCCGCCGCGATCCTGCTGCCGGAGCTGGTGGGCTTCCTGCTGTTCACCGTCGGCCCGTTCTTCGACCCGCTGGCGTTCGTCAGCCGGCTCGGTTGTGTCACCGGAGCGGTACTGCTCGCTCTGGCCACCGCTCACTATCAGCGGCGCACCCGGGGCGACTGCCCAGCCTGCTGCCGGACGGTCCGACCGGGCACGCGGCGCTCGGCACCCGCGCGATGGGCGCGCTGGGCCGCGTGGGCCGCCGTGGGCGGTCTCGTGACCCGCTTCGCGGCCCAGTTCGTGGTGGGGTTCGACCACGTCGACCAGAGCGCCTCCCTGCTGGGGTTGGAGATCGGCCTGGTGCTGGCCGGAGTGCTGTTGCCGCTGGCGCTGGTGTACCACTGGGGTGAGGTCTGGCCGGGGTGGGTGCCGCTGCTCGCCGGGCGCACCATTCCTCGTCCGCTGCTGCTGGTGCCCGGCTTCGGGCTCGGGGCGGGCATCGTGGCCTACTTCGGCATGGGGATGGTGCAGGTGACGTCGGGCTCGCACAGCGAGTTCTCCGACGCGTTCCTGTGGGTGGCGATGTCGGCGTACCTCGTCATGGGGGTGGGTCTGGTAATCGCGTCCGCCGACTACCACCTGCGCAATCGGCGGCAGTGCGGCACCTGCGGCCGGTGACGGCACCACTGATCGTGGGCCGATTGCATTGACAGGAATCGTTGGACGAATTAACTTGCTGGAATCAGTACCTGGGAGCGCTCCCAACCCTTCCCCCGCCCACGCCATCGCTGAATCTCGCCGCAGACGAGCCCTCCCGAGGCCTGGAAGCCACCACCACCTCAGGAGGAGTTTCATGAGAAGAAGAAGAGTGACCAACGCCGCCCTGGTGTCGGCCGGTGCCGTCCTGCTGGCGTCGGCAGCGGTCGCCGTGGCGATGCCAGCGGGGGCCGCAGCCGCCGGCTGTTCAGTGAAGTACAGCGTGTCGTCGCAGTGGCAGGGCGGCTTCGGCGCCAACGTCACCATCACCAATCTCGGTGACGCGGTGACGAATTGGACGCTGACCTGGAACTACAACGCCGGACAGACCGTCACGCAGGCGTGGAACACGACGCTGACGCAGAGCGGCACCGCGGTCACCGCCAGGAACGTCAGCTACAACGGGGCCATCCCGACCAACGGGACGGTGTCGTTCGGCTTCAACGGATCCTGGACCGGCAGCAACCCCGATCCCACCACCTTCGCGTTGAACGGGGTGGGCTGCACCGGTGGCACCGAGCCGACTCCGCCGCCGACGACTCCGCCGCCGACCGACCCACCGCCCACGACTCCGCCGCCGAACGGGCCGGCGGACGTCACCGTGAACAGCGCGACCAGGTACCAGACGGTCGACGGGTTCGGGGCCGCGCAGTCGATCTGGGGTAGCGCCTGGTCGACGACGGACACCCAGACGTTGGTCGGGATGGGTGCCAACCAGTTGGGGCTGTCGATCGTGCGGACCGGGTTGTCGCCAGTGTCCAGCGAGTGGGCGACGCACGTGAACTCGTTGAAGACGGCGAAGTCGTACGGGTCCAACGTGAAGATCCTCGCCTCGCCCTGGACCGCGCCGGCGGCGTGGAAGACCAACAACAGCCGGGTCAACGGCGGCAAGCTGAAGACCGACTACTACGACGACTACGCCAACCATCTGAACAGCTACGTGCAGTACATGCGTGGCCAGGGCGTACCCATCGATGTCACGTCGGTGCAGAACGAGCCGGACTGGCACCCGGACTACGACTCGATGGACTGGAGCGGCACCGAGCTGCGCACCTTCGTCCGCGACCAGGGCAGCAAGGTGCAGAACACCAAGCTGATGGTGGCCGAGGCGGTCAACATGAACTACGGCTACACCGATCCGACCCTCAACGACGCGTCCGCCCGCAACAACATCGGCTACATCGGCGGGCACCTGTACGGCACCGAGGAGTCGGGCCGACTGCGGCCGTACTCGCTGGCGGAGCAGCACAACAAGCCGGTGTGGATGACCGAGTGGAACCTGCACGCCGCCGACGGTGGCGGCTCCAACATCTGGGGCAACCCCGCCAACGCGGCGGTCTGGAACGAGACCCTCGACGACATCATGCGCACCGTGCACAAGTCGATGGAGGCCAACTGGAACGCCTACATCTGGTGGTACGGCAAGCGCTACTACTCCTTCATCGGTGACGGCGAGTCGGCGTTCGGCACCGTCGCGGGCGCTCCGCTCAAGCGCGGGTACGCCTTCTCGCAGTACGCGAAGTACGTCCGCCCCGGCTACCAGCGGGTCGCCCTGACGAAGAGCTCGAAGGCCGCACCGCTGGAGGTAACGGCCTACCAGGGGGACGGGAAGATCACCCTGGTGATCCTCAACCGCTCGAACAGCGCGGTCAACAACGCCGTGATCCAGGCCCCGCAGAACGTCAGCCGGGCCGAGCACTACCTCACCTCGCAGAACGCCAACGCGGCCAGCCAGCCGACCAGCGTGAACGGCGGCCAGGCCACCATCAACGTCGGTGCCCGCAGCATCTCCACGCTCGTCTTCACCCTCTGAACACCTCGTTCGCCCCGAGCACCATCGACTGCGCGGGAGCCCCGGCCACACGCTGGGGCTCCCGCCCGTCGGCGGGCAGCCGGTGCAGATCGTCCGCTGCTCAGGTAGCGGTCGGCGGCGCCGTGCTCTGCCGCACCACGAGCTTGGGGACGACCAGCGGCAGACGCTGCGGCACCGTGTCGTCGATGGCCTGGGTGACGGCGGTGATGGCCCGCCGACCGACCGCGTCGAAATCCTGCTGGATCGTCGTCAGCGGCGGGATGAGGTAGGGCGCCTCGGGCACGTCGTCGAATCCGACGACGGAGACGTCGTGCGGCACCCGCCGTCCACGCTCGTGCAACGCGCGCAGTACACCGATGGCCATCTGGTCGTTGGCGGCGAACACCGCGGTGGTCGCGCGCATCGCACCGATCCGCAGCCCGGCGGCGTAGCCGCTGTGCGCTCTCCAGTCCCCCTCGACCGGCTCCGGCGGGCGTAGGCCCGCCGCGCTCATCGCCTGACGCCAACCTTCGAGGCGAGCGCGGGCCTCCGCCCAGTTGAGCGGACCGCTCACATGCACGATCTCCCGATGCCCGAGGTCGAGGAGGTGCTCGGTGGCCATCCGGGCGCCGAGCACCTGGTCGACGCCGACGGTCACGCTGGCCCTGGACAGATCGCCCTCCACGACGACGAAGGGGACACCCGAGCGCGTCATCCGGACCACCTCGAGGGCCTCGTCGTTGCCGGCGATCATGACGACGCCCTCCACGCCGACGCGCATGAGGTGTTCGGTGGCGTCGCTGAGCGCCCGTACCGTCACCTCGGAGAGGCTCACCGAGGTGGCGAAGTAGCCGGCCGCGCGGGCGGCGTCCTCGACGCTGCGGTGGATGCTCGTCGGACCGAACAGCGTCCTGGCCGTGCCGATGATGCCGATCATCCCGGACCGTCCGCGCACCAGCGCGCGGGCGGCCGTGTTGGGGCGGTAGTCGAGCCGTCGGATCGCCTCGAGGACCCGCTCCCGCGTCTCGCGCCTGATGCTGGGGGCCCCGTTGATGACCCGGGACACCGTCTGGTGTGACACGCCCGCCAGGCGAGCGACGTCGGCCATGACCGGTGGCCGGTCGGCCGCTGTCACAGCGGCCTTTGCGTGAACTCGCACTGGCGGGCCGTCCGTTCTTCCGTGGAATCAGTTCTTCGTGGGCCTCGTCCGTCGGTGGCCGTCAGTGTGAGTGACGGGGCACCGCACTGCCGCTGCCACCTACCAGAAAGTCGAGGTCCGCGCCGCTGTCGGCCTGGAGCACGTGTTCGCTGTAGAGCCGCACCCAGCCCCGGTCGGCCACCGGCTTCGGCGGTTGCCAGCCGGAGCGGCGTTGGGCCAGCTCCGCGTCGTCGACCAGGAGGTCCAGACGGCGCGTCGCGACGTCGACGGCGACCAGGTCACCGGTGCGTACCAGCGCGAGCGGACCACCCACTGACGCCTCCGGTGCCACGTGCAGGATGCAGGTGCCGTAGCCGGTGCCGCTCATCCGAGCGTCGGAGATCCGCACCATGTCCGTGATGCCGTCGGCGAGCAACCGTCGTGGCATGGGCACGTTGCCCACCTCCGGGAACCCGGGGTAGCCCCGTGGGCCGGCGTTGCGGACGACGATCACCGTGTCGGGGGTGACGTCGAGGTCCGGATCGTCGGCGGCGACGACGTACTCCTCGATCCGGTCGAAGACGAGCGCCGGGCCGGTGTGCGTGAGGAGGTGGGCGGAGGCGGCGGAGACCTTCAGCACCGCCCCGGACGGGGCGAGCGAGCCGCGCAGCACCACGGTGCCCGAGCCGGCGGGCTGGAACGGCTCCTCCATGGTGCCGATGACGTCCCGGTTCCAGCACTGGGCGCCGTCGACGTTCTCCGCCACGCTCCTGCCGCTGACGGTGACGTGGTCCATGTGCAGCAGCGGGGCGAGCTCCTTCATCACCACCGGAAGGCCGCCGGCGTAGGCGAAGTCCTCCATCAGGTACGTCCCGGACGGCATGAGGTTGACGAGCATGGGCACGTCGGCGGTGAGGGTGTCGAAGTCCTCCAGCGACAGGGGGACGCCGAGGCGTCCGGCGATCGCGAGCAGGTGCACGACCGCGTTGGTGGAGCCGCCGATGGCGGCGTTGACCCGGACGGCATTCTCGAACGCCTGCCTGGTGAGCACCGAGGACAGCCGTTGATCCTGTTCGACCATGGCGACGATCCGGCGTCCGGCGGCGTGCGCGAGCGCGTACCGCCGGGAGTCGACCGCCGGCACGGCGGCCGCCCCCGGCAGTTGCACGCCCAGCGCCTCGGTCACACAGGCCATCGTGGAGGCGGTACCCATTGTCATGCAGTGGCCTCGGCTCCGGGACATGCCGACCTCCGCCTCGGAGCAGTCGGCCGCGGTCATCCGACCGGCCCGCATCTCCTCGGTGAAGCGCCAGACGACGGTGCCCGAGCCGATGTCCTGGCCACGGAACTTGCCGTTGAGCATCGGGCCGCCGGTCAACATCAGGGTCGGCAGGTCGACGCTCGCCGCTCCCATCAGCAGGCCGGGGGTGGTCTTGTCACAGCCGGAGAGCAGGACCACCCCGTCGAGCGGGTTGGCGCGGACCGACTCCTCCAGCTCCATCGCCAGCAGGTTGCGGTAGAGCATTGTCGTGGGTCGCATCAGCGGCTCGCCCAGGCTCATCGCCGGGAACTCCAGCGGCAGGCCCCCGCTCTCCCACACGCCCCGCTTCACCGACTCGGCGAGGTCGCGCAGGTGGGCGTTGCAGGGTGTCAGCTCCGACCAGGTGGTGGCGATACCGATCACCGGGCGACCGTCGAAGACGTCGTCCGCGAACCCCTGGTTGCGCATCCAGGACCGATGGATGAACCCGTTGCGGCCTTCCGCACCGAACCACTCCCCGCTGCGCAGCGGTCGATTCGTCGTCGACATCAGCACACCTCTCTGTCATCCGTCCGGCCGCGTTCTGCGCGGCGATCAATGCGCGTGTGGTGGATTGGCTGGTGGCGTCGGCGCGGCCTACCGCAGACCTCCGACGGAGAGGCCGCCGCGCCAGTGTCGTTGCAGGCTGAAGAACGCGATGATCAGCGGGATCACGGACACCAGGGAACCCAGGATGATGAGGCTCCACAGCGAGGTGGTTCCCGCGTTGTTCGCGGACGCGATTCCCTGCCAGAGGCCAAGACCGACGGTGACCGGGAAGAGCCGGTTGTCGGAGAGCATGGCCAGCGGCAGGAAGTAGTTGTTCCAGGACGCCACCGCCGACAGCAGCAGCACGGTGACCACCGCGGGACGCATCAGCGGAAGAGCGATCTGGAAGAACGTCCGCAGCTCCCCCGCACCGTCGACCCGCGCCGCGTCCAGGAGTTCGTCGGGCACCGCGTCGCGCGCGTACACGTGCATCAGGTAGACCCCGAACGGGTTGAGCAGCGACGGGAGGATCACCGCCCAGACCGTGTTCGTCAGGCCGAGCCGGGAGAACATGATGAAGGTCGGGATGACCAGAGCGGTGGCGGGCACCATCAGCGCGCCGAGCACGACGGCGAAGCTGAAGCGTCGGGCGGCGAACCGGTACTTGGCGAACCCGTAGCCCGCCATCACCGCCAGGACGGTGGCGCCGACGCCGCCGGCGATGGCGTAGAGCGTGGAGTTGAGCATCCACCGCAGATAGATGCCACCGTCGTAGGTGAAGAGCTGCCGGAGGTTGCCGAGGTAGTCGATCTGGTCGCTGAACCAGAGGGTGTTGCCGCCGCCGAACAGGCCCGGTGCGTCCTTGGAGCTGTTGACGATGACCCACCAGAACGGTACGAGGAAGTAGATCACCAGGAAGCCGAGCAGGATCTGCATCGGGAGATAGCGCTGCGATCGGCGGGCGCCGGCGCGGACGCTGGTGTGGTCGGTCATCAGAGGAAGCTCCTCCGCTTGCGGGTGAAGAACAGGAAGGCGTACACGCAGATGAACACGACGCCGCCGAGGGCGAAGGAGATCGCCGACCCGTAGTTGAAGTTGGCGAGCGAGAACGCCTGTTGGTACGCGTACATGTTCGGTGTGAAGTCCGAGCCGATGGTGCCCGCGGCGAGGTATCGCAGGATCTGCGGTTCGTTGAAGAACTGCAGGGTGCCGATGAGCGAGAAGACCAGGATGAGGATCAGGGCGGGCGCGATCAGCGGGATCTTGATGCGCGTCGCGATCTGCCACCGCCCGGCGCCGTCCATCCGGGCCGCCTCGTAGAGCGTCGGGTCGACGCCCTGCAACGCCGCGTACAGGATGATCATGTAGTAGCCGGCCCACTGCCAGGTGACGACGTTGAGCAGCCCGTAGAAGATCAGGTCGCTGCTCAGGAAGTCGGGTGCGGTGGCGCCGAACAGCCCGAAGATGTCGGTGAGCGGGCCGAAGCCCCTGCTGTAGAGGAACCCCCACATCACGGCCCCGATGACGGTGGGGATCGCGTACGGAAGAAAGATCATGAGGCGGGAGAAGCGAGCGAACGCCGTGGTCACCGCGTCCAGGATGAGGGCCAGCGCGAGCGCGATGAGGATCTGCACCGGGATCGAGACCAGCGAGAAGCGGATGACGAACCACACCCCGGACAGGAAGCTCGGGTCGGTGAACGCCTTCACGTAGTTGTCGAAGAGAACGAAGCTGGTGCCGCCGATCAGCTTCTTCTGAAAGAGACTGAGGTACAGCGCGTACGCCAGGGGCGCGATGAGGAACGCCAGGAACACGATCCCGAACGGCCCGACGAAGAGCCATCCCATCAGGTGCTCGCGAAGGTGTACCTTGCCACGGATCGTGCGCGTCGCAGGCTGTGTACGCGCTGCGCGCTTCTCGGTCAGAGATGTCATCTTGGTCTCCGGGACGTGGACGCTGAGGGGGGAGGGTGGGCCGGCCGCGCAGTGCCGGCGCGGCCCACCCATCCGGTCACTGAACGGTGAAGCCTTGTTCCTTGGCGTACTTCGCCACGTCCTCCTGGAGCCGGTCGGCAGCCTGCGAACCGGTGACGGAGCCCTTGATGATCTCGCTGACCTGTTTCTCCATGGCGTCGAGGTAGTACTGACCGAAGGGGGCGTACGCGACGCCCTTGTAGGCCTCGGCGGCGGGAAGGTAGACCTCCTTGTTCGCCTGCTGGCCGTTGAAGAACGCCACCTTCAGGTCGACGAACGCGGGATCCTTGAGCGCCGTGAGGTTCAGCGGGAAGATGATCTGGTTGGTCCAGCCGTCGGTGAGCGACTCCTTGTCGGCGTAGAGCCCGTAGGCGACCTTCGCGGCCAGCTCCGGCTTCTTCGCCTGCTTGGTCACCGAGAACGCCGACCCGCCCCAGTTCACCTGCACCGGGTTGGCCGAGTCCCACTGCGGCAGCGGCGCCACAGCGAACTTGCCGGTGTCCTGGCCCTTGCCGACGCCCGCGCCGGTGAGGTAGCCGGGTGCCCAGGCCGCCGAGATGTACGTCGCGTAGTTGCCGTTGATCACGCCGGTGATGTACTCCGGGGTGAACTGGTTCTGCGTGCCGACCAGGCCCTTCTTGGCCAGGCCTCCCCAGTAGTCCAGCACGTCCTTGGACGCCTGGTCGTTGAGCTTCACACCGATCGCCTTCGGCTGCGCCGGATCGAAGGTGAAGGGCGTGGCGCCCTTCTGGATCTGGAGCGCCATCAGGACCGCCGGGACGTTCGCGCCGAAGTCCCCGAAGAGCGGACCGCCGGCGTCCTTGACCTTCTGCGCGGCCTGCTCGTACTCGGCCCAGGTCTTCGGCGGGGTGACCTTGTACTTGTCGAAGATGTCCTTGCGGTAGATCATGCCCATCGGGCCGCCGTCGACCGGGACGCCGTAGACCGCGTCACCGACCGACACGTCCTTCCATGCGCCCTCGCCGTAGTTGGCCTTGACCGCGTCGAAGCCGTACTGCTTGATGTCGACGAGCGCGCCCTGGATCTGGAAGGTCGGGATGCGGTCCGCCTCGACCATGATCACGTCGGGCGCCCCGGTGCCCGCCGAGATGGCGGTCTGGAACTTGTCGTACTCGTCCCCGCCCTGCCCGACGTTGGTCCAGCAGACCTGCACATCGTCGTGCTGCTTGTTGAAGTTGTCGACGACGAGTTGGGTGTTGGGGTACCAGCCCCACATCGTCACGACCGGCACGTTCTGCTTGGTGATGGTGTTCGTGCAATTGCTCGCGTCGCTGCCGCCCTCGTCGGAGGAGCAGGCGACGAGGCCGGTCCCCGCCGCGAGCATGGCTACCGTGGCGAGTATTCGTCTTCTCTTCATTGAGATGGTTCCCTTCGGCGATGGCGGTGCACTGCATCCATGCGTCGGCGGGCGCCACCGGGGCCAGGAAGCCCTGCTCCCGGTGGCGTCGCCGGCGAAGGCTCCTAGCGCTTGAACAGACGGGGCGCCAGGTCGATGAGGTTCTTCTGCCACACGTCCCAGCCGTGCGGCCCGGGGGTGACCCCGTCGAACTCGTAGCGGATACCGAGGTTGTCCAACGTGGTCAGCGATGCCATGAAGCTCGGGTACACGAAGTCGGTCTGGTCACCGACGTAGAGGCGCAGCATCTTGGTGCCGTTGTTGATCGCCGCCACGTCGACGCCGGTGCCACTGCCGAAACCGGCCGAGAACGCGGCGACGTAGGCGAACTCGCCCGGGTAGGCCCGCAGCACCCCGAACGCCTGCCCGCCGCCCATCGACAGGCCGGCGAGGGCCTGCTGCGACGGATCACTGGAGATGTTGTAGCGGGCACGGGCCGTCGGAACGATGTTCTCCCGCAACTCGCTGTTGAAGTTCGACGAGTTGCCGTTGCCCATCACGACGACCATCGGCGTGAGGTCGCCGTCGAGGAACTGATGGTCGAGGATCTGCTTGGCGCGGCCCATCTCGACCCAGTCCGTGTAGTTCTGGCCGCCGCCGTGCTGGAGGTAGAGGACGGGGTACGGCTGCGCCCTGCCGGGGTCGTACCCGGGTGGGGTCCACACCAGCGCGGTGCGGTCCTGGCCGGCCACCGTGCTGGTGTAGGTCATGCTCTCGACCTTCCCGCCACGACCGGCGGGTACGTCCGACAGCAGTCGGGCACCCGGCCCGGGGATGAGGAAGGTGCTCCACATCGGCTCGGTGGTGACCTTCGTCGGGTTCGAGGTGTCCTTGACCGCGACCCGGTCCACGATCAGCCGGTAGTAGTAGAACCAGGGCTTCAGTGGGCCCACAGTTGCCCGCCACCGGTCACCGTCGCGGGTCAGTGGCAGTCGCAGCCAGCTGCCGCCCGGCGCAACGTTCGCCCAGACCGTGACGTGCTGAGCGTCAGTGAAGTCCGTGGTGGTCTCGAAGGTGACGAACCCGTCCTCGGTGACGAAGGGCGTCGGGGTGGTGCCGGCCGGCGGCGGAGTGAACTCCCGCTTGAGCGGCTGGTGACCGGGGCTCGGCCCGTGGTCGGCCACGTGCCGGAACAACCGCGGCACGAAGTCGACGAGGTTCTCCTGCCAGGTGGTCCAGGTTGCGCCGCCGTCCGGGTTGACCCCGTCGAACTCGAACCGGACGTCGGCTCGGCCCAACGCCTTGGTCAGGCGGTAGGTGGTGTTGTACGCGGGATCGGTGACGTTGCCCGTGTACAGGCGGAGCAGCTTGACGCCGTGGTTGATCGCCTTGGCGTCCTTCCGGTCGATCTCCGGAGCCGACGTGCCCGAGAACCAACCGACGTAACCGAACTGACCCGGCTTGGTGAGCGCGGCCCGGAGCGCCTGCGTGCCGCCGTCGGACACACCCGCGATCGCCTGGTGCGCCGGATCGCGAAGGACCCGGTAGTTGTCGGTGACCGCCTTCCGGAGGTCCTTCAACTCCTTGCCGTCCGAAGCGTTGGCGTTGTTGATCACCACCACCATCGGGCTCATGGCGCCGGCGGCCGAGAGGTTGTCGAGGATCTGCTTGGATCGGCCGAGGTCGAGCCAGTCGGTGGCGGCGAAACCGTCACCCGACTGCAGGAAGAGCGCCGGGTATCCCTTCGGGCCCTTGGCCGCGTAACCCGGCGGCGTCCAGACCACTGCGGAGCGCTGCGCGTTCCTCGCCCGATAGGTCAGCGTCTCGATCTTTCCGCCGGTGCCGGCTGGCGCGTCGAGCAGCCACCGTGCCGAGTCACCCGCGACGAGGAAGGTGCTCAGGAGCGGGTCGGACGCGACACTGGTGCTGTTCGTCGGATCCTTGATGGTTTTGGTGTCGTCGGCCGTGAACTGGTAGTTGTACAGCCCGGGCTCCAACGCGCCGAGAACACCCGACCACACGTCACCCCGACGGGTCAGACCGAACTCCGCCCAGCTGGCCGACGGACCGAAGTTTCCCTCGACGACGACCTGCGAGACGGTGCCCAGGTTCTCCTGGACGTACGCCGCCGGGACGGCGAACGTGGCGTAGCGGTCCGCGGAGACGTTCAGCCACGGCGTGTCCGCCGCGGCTGGTTGCGGCGCGATGAGCACGGCCGCGGCGGCGATGACCCCGACGGTGAACGCCGCCGAGAGCCGCCGGCGTACGCCCAGACGGCGTAAACGCCCGTGATACTGTTCGGTAACCACACTCCACTCCCTCCATGCGCCGGCAGCGGATGCGACCCGTCTGACCGGCCCAACTCAACGGTGGATCTGGCCGTGCGTGCTGCGTGCACCTCCTTCAGGCTGCTGCCACCGGCACACCTGCCTTGATCGCTGTGTCGGGAGCGATCAGGCTCGCGCGCCAATGGGCTGATGTCATGGTCGTGCCGCGCTCTTCGGTGGTGCGGTCGAGTCGCGCACGACGAGGCTGGTCGGAAGCACGATCTGGCTCGGCTCGTCCCACTCGCCGGTCACCAGTGACTTCAGCATCCGCGCGGCTTCGTACCCGAGCTGATACATCGACTGGTCCACAGTGGTCAGACTCGGCTGGGTCGACGCCGACTCGGGGATGTTGTCGAACCCCACCACGGACAGGTCCCCCGGCACCGAGAACCCCAGTTCCCTGGCGACCTCCAGAACCTTGAGGGCCATCCCGTCGCTCGCCGCGAAGATCGCCGATGGCGGGTCCGGTCGTTGCAGCAGGACGCGCGCCAGCGGAGTTGCCGACTCGGGGTTGAAATCTCCCCGGCCGATCAGCGTCGGGTCGACCGGAACCCCGGCGGCGGCCAGCGCGGCCCGGTAGCCCTCCTCCCGGGACCAGGCCGAGGCCAGGCTGTCGCGGCCGGCGATGAACCCGATGCGCCGATGGCCCAGGCCGAGCAGGTGCTCGACCGCAGTGGTGGCGCCCGCGAGGTTGTCGGAAACCACCGAGGGTGCCGTCGAGCCCCGCACCGGGTCGATGGCCACGACCGGCGTCCGGCTCCGGATGTCACCCCAGGGCGTGACGACGATGCACCCGTCGGTGAGGGTGCCCGACAGGCGGGTCAGGTGCCGCTGCTCCCAACCCTCCGAATACGACCCGTAGAGGTCGCTGTTGGCGTAGATGATCAGATCGAAGCCCGAGCGGCTCAGTGCCTTCATGACGCCCTTGAGCACTTCCGCCGTGTACGACTGGAAGCTGTGCGCCACGAGGCCCAGAACGTTGGTGCGGCTGCGCCGGAGGCTGGTGGCCACCAGGCTCGACTCGTAGCCGAGCTGCTCGATGGCGGAACGCACCTGAGCGACTGTGCGAGCGCTGACGCCGTAATGCCCGTTGACGACGCGCGAGACGGTGGCGGTGGAAACGCCAGCAGCTCGGGCGACATCACTCATTGTTACCGGCGCATTGACTTCAATCATGCCGCTCTCTCTGGACTGCAATCGTTATCGGTTACGTTTCCAGGATGTTGCCAACGTAACTGAGAACGATTACGAACACAAGACCTCTCGGTCCTTACCCGACTGTCCAACAGAACGTCCTACTTGGATGATCGCAAGGGCGCGATTGACCTGTGGACGCCGTTGCGAATAACGCAATCGGGATCCTCTGCCGAGGTCGAAGTGGGGCCCGATTTCAGCGCCGGTGCCACCCGTTGGCAACAGGACGGCACGCTCCGTCAAGAGCCATTCCCCGGATCCGGGTGAACGCTCACAGCTGCCGAACTTCGGCCGTCCCGGTAAAGACCCCGTCGACGGGCGCGGTCGCATCCGTGTAGGTCGCCTCGGTCTTCGGCTCAACAGTGGTCACCCGGTCACCCCAATCACCGCGACAAGCTGGTCTTTCGGCCTCGTCGGTCACCCGCCTGGCCGCGCGCTGGGCGGCATGGTCCTGGGGCCCTGTCGGCCGGACATTGATCCAGGCACCGTGTTCCCTTACGTAAACGTAATCGGTAACGTTTACATAGATCGAGAACGTAGACGAAGACGATCACCTTGTCCAGAGCTCACACTGCCTCCACCACCCCTCGGTCCCGGCGCTCGGGCAGTGCTGCCCGCGTCTGACCTGCACGAAGGGAGCCAGCCCTGAACACCCACCTCGACAGCGCGCCGGAGAACGGCGTGAACACGGCCCGCCTGACCCTGGACCCCCGCCGACGCGTCGCTCCGGTGCCACGTCGACTCTTCGGCTCGTTCGTCGAGCACCTGGGTCGCTGCGTCTACACCGGAATCTACGAGCCGGGGCACCCGACGGCCGACGCCGACGGCTTCCGGGCCGACGTCCTCGCGCTGGTGCGGGAGTTGGGCGTCACCACGGTCCGCTATCCCGGCGGCAACTTCGTCTCCTCCTACCGCTGGGAGGACGGCGTTGGCCCGGTCGACGAACGACCGGCGAGGCTCGACCTCGCCTGGCACAGCCTGGAGACCAACGCGTTCGGGCTCGACGAGTTCATGCGGTGGGTCGGCAAGGCCGGTGTGGATCCGATCATGGCGGTCAACCTCGGCACCCGTGGCACCGCCGAGGCCGTCGACCTGCTCGAGTACGCCAATCACCGCGGTGGGAGCCACCTCGCCGACCAGCGCCGCGACAACGGCGCTGTCGATCCGTACGGGATCAAGCTGTGGTGCCTGGGCAACGAGATGGACGGCCCGTGGCAGGTGGGTCAGCGCAGCGCGACCGAGTACGGGCGGCTCGCGGCGCAGACCGCGAAGGCCATGCGCCGCTTCGATCCCGACCTCGAACTCGTCGCCTGCGGCTCCTCCCACCTCGGCATGCCGACCTTCGGCAGCTGGGAGCGCGACGTGCTGACCGAGGCGTACGACGACGTGGACCTGATCTCGCTGCACGCGTACTACCAGCCGGTCGACGACGACCTGGCCAGCTTCCTCGCCTCGGCCGAGGACATGGACAGGTACATCGACGCCGTCACCGCCATCGCCGACTCGGTCGGAGCGATCCGTCGGTCGACCAAGAAGATCATGATCGCGTTCGACGAGTGGAACGTCTGGTACCAGTCCGCCGCCCCGTCCACACCGCCGAGCGGCGAGGACTGGCCGGTCGCGCCGCCGCTGCTGGAGGACCACTACAGCGTGGCCGACGCGGTCGTCGTCGGCGGCCTGCTCATCAGCCTGCTGCGGCACAGCGACCGGGTGAGCGCGGCCTGCCAGGCCCAACTGGTCAACGTCATCGCACCGATCATGACCGAGGTGGGCGGCTCGGCCTGGCGACAGACCATCTTCCACCCCTTCGCCCGCACCGCCCGGCACGCTCAGGGCACCGTGTTGGACGTGCTGCGCGAGGGCAGCACGACGACCACCGGCCGCTACGGTGAGATCGACGCGGTCGACGCGGTGTCCACCTGGGACGACACCACCGGGGAGATGACCGTCTTTCTCGTCAACCGCGCCCTCGAAACCCCGGCCGAAGTGACCATCGACGTCGCCGGCGCCCAGGTCAGCGACATCATCGAGTGCGTCACCGTCGGCGGCACCGACCTGCACGCCAAGAACACGGCCGACGGTCCGGACCACGCCGCCCCGCGTTCCAACGGCACGGCACGCGGCGCCGACGCCAGCGTCCAGCTCACTCTTCCGCCGGCGTCCTGGACCATGCTGCGCCTGCGCGCCACCGACACGACCCCGTGATCGGCTGACGAACGGTCCCGGACGTGCCCCGGCCGCGCACACCCTGACTTCACCAGGGGCGCGCGGCCGGGGCTTCCCCACCACAGGGAGTACGGGGTCCAGCCCGGGACTACCGGGCGTCGACCGGATCGCTGCGGGAGTCGTTGAAGAGCTTGTCGCCCTGGTAGCGGGCGACCACCGGTGCGTTCAGCTCACCGTGGACGGTCTTCTTCAGCCGGGCGACACCGTGGTGCACCGGGGCCGACCCGAGGTGCGTGTCACCCGCGTAGAAGTCGACAGTGCCGGAGGGTGCCGACGTGCTGGTGCTGACCGTGCCGACCGTCGCGGTGGCGGTGACCTTCGTGTGGTGCGACAGGCCCGCCGGTGACGTGGTGACGTCGAGATCGGTGGTGGTGGCCCGGAACGTCAGGGTGCGCAGGTAGTGGTTCAGCAGCGGACGCCACACGTGCCAGGTGTGCACGCCCGGCACGTTGTACTCGTCCAGCTCGACGCCGGCGGCCCGCAGGGCGGCGGCGTTGCGCTGCGAGTTCTCGGCGATGTTGCCCAGCCGGTCCTGCAGCCCGGTGCCGATCATGATGCCGCCGGCCACCGACTTCATGCTGTCGACCTGGGCCTGGGTGGCTGCCGGGCCGCCCGCGCTCCAGGCCGCGTGGTAGCCGAACAGGTCGGTGTGGTTGTACATGATCGTGTACGCCCGGCTGCCACCTGCGGAGAAGCCGGCGAACGCGCGGTCCTGCGCCCGGGTCGAGACACGGTAGTTCTGCTCGACGAACGGGAAGATGTTGTTCCGCAGTTCGTCGACGTAGCCCTCGTTGCCACCGGGGAGGCCGTTGAAGTCGGTGGACACGATCACCATGGGCTGCGCCGCCCGGTCCTTGATGGCGTTCTCCAGGATGAGGTGGGCCACGCCCTGCATCGTCCAGGCGGTCGAGTGGTCGCCGCTGCCGTGGCTCAGGTAGAGGGTCGGGTACGGCGTGGCCCGGTTGGGGTCGTAGCCGTGCGGCAGGTAGACGACGATGTCGTGGACTCCCGCCGGGTTGGTCGACAGCGGCGAGGTGTACCGCCGGGACTCCAGCCGGCCGACCTTGGCGACCGGCGCCTGGTAACCGGTGTCGTACGTCGGGAACTTCCTGCTGGTCGGGACGTAGATCGTGCTGCGTACCGCGCCGGGCGCTCCGGGGTACTGCGGCTGGATCTGCCACCGGTTGGCCGGGTCGTCGTACAGGGCACAGCCGGTGGCGAGCTCGTTGGCGCAGTCGTGGGTGAACGCGTAGCGGAAGGTGCCCGCCGGCAGCGGAGTGGTGAAGGTCCACACCCCGTCGGGGCCCTTCCGCATGGCCTGGATGTGCCACGGGGTGGCGGCCACGTCGCCGGGCTGCCACTCGGCCGGCGGCCGCGCGTCGCCGCAGTCCTGGCAGGTGATGGTCTCCGGGCGGGAGTAGAACCAGTCGCCGTAGACGTGGACCTGCTGGACACCCTCGGGCGCCCGGTACCGGAAGGTGACCGTGTATCCGGTCGGGGGCTTGTCGGTGCGGGTGACGGTCGGGCCCAGCGGCGCGGGCGGTGCCGCCGAGGCCGCCGGGGCGGCGAGCGTTCCGGCCGTCACGGTGACGGCGGCGAGCAGCGCGAGCATCAGCCGGCGTGTCGGTGTCGGCCTCGGGGGACGGGGAGGTGCGACGGGCATGTTCCTGCTCCCTCTTCGGCGTGTGGTCAGACCGCACCGAGCGGCCGACCGACCATTCGATGGTGAGGTGAAGGGATACCAGTGACGAGCGATGCAGCCATGCGAGCGCTAACATCGTTCCCTGTCGAAAACAGAACCATGAATTGCATTGACGGTCAAGACGGAAATCGGAGCGGAGAATCGCGTCCAAACAATTCGGGCGCGCTTCAGCGGCACCAGGACAACTGGCGCGCGAATTCTCTGTCGGGTCAATTTCGTCAAGGAATTCGTGCGCCAGTCTCAGGTGGCCGGAAACGCGCCCGGAAGAGACCGGCAGACGCGGTTATTCAACCGCTGGCCGCAACCTCCCGTCGACTCGCCGGGAGATGACGGTGTACTCGTCGCGCAACTCCTCGGGGAGGACCCAGGCCGGGGCGTCCTGCCACGCCAGCGGGCGGAGGAACCGTCGGATCGACGTGGCGCCCACCGACGTGTGCACGGCGTTGGTCGACGGCCACGGTCCACCGTGGTGCTGGGCCCACGACACCCGGACACCGGTGGGGTAGCCGTCGAAGACGATGCGACCCGCGCGGGCGGCGAGCACGTCGACCAGTCGGCGAACGACGTCGACGTCGTCGTCCTGCCCGCGGTGAAGCGAGCCGGTCAGCGACGGCGGGACGGTGGCCAGCGCGGCGTCGAGGTCGGCGGCGTCGTCGTAGCGGACCACGATCAGGAGCGGGCCGAAGCACTCGTCGGCGATCTCGGCGGTCAGGCCGGCGAGGCCGACCTCCAGGAGGGTCGGGGCCACTGTGAAGCCCGCGCCGGGTTCGACAGTGGGCCGCGCCGACACCCGGGCGCCGGCCCGCTCGAACTCGGTGGACCGGTTCTCGTACGCGTCCCGGATGCGCTCGTTGAGCAGGACCGTGCCGCCCGACGCGTCGACTCTCGCCCGCAGCGCCTCGACCAGGCCGTCGCCACCCGGATCCGACGGAACGAACGCCAGGCCGGGCTTGGTGCACAACTGACCGCCCGAGTTCGTGAAGGAGCCGAACAGCCCCTCGGCGATCTGGTCTGCTCGGGTGGCGGCCGCGTCGGGCAGGACGACGATCGGGTTCACGCTGCTCAGTTCGGCGTACAGGGGAATAGGGTCGGGTCGTTCGTCGATGGCCTCCTGAATGGCACGGGCGGCGTTGACCGAGCCGGTCAGGGCGGCCGCGCTCACCGCCGGCGACCGAGAACGCGAACGGGAAGTTGCTGGCCCCGAAGACCGCGACCGGTCCGAGGGGTACGAGCATCCGCCGCAGGTCCGGTCCCGGTCCGAGTGGTGTGTCGGCGGCGTGGTCGATGGCGGCCTCGACGTACGCTCCGTCGCGCAGCACATCGCCGAACATCCGGAACTGGACCGCCGCCCGGGTGAGTTCCCCGTCGAGTCGCGCATGACTCAGCCCGGTTTCCGCCTCCGCGGCAGCGACCAGATCCTCCCTGCGGGACTCCAGCGACGCTGCGATCGCGTCCAGCAGCTCCGCGCGGCCGAGCCTCCCGCGCGCGGCCAGCCACTGCGCCGCCGCCGACGTCTGACCGGCGATCACCTCCAGCCGGGACTCGTCGGTCTCGGTGAGATCCGTCGCGCGACTCTTACCGTCGCGCGGATCGACAGTGTTGACCACGTTCACAGCAGTCCTCTCCTTACCAGATTGCCCATGAGATCGCGGACGCCGAAGTGCCAGGGCTCGCACTCCTCCGCGTGCCGCACCCGGTTGACCAGGGTGCCGAGCGCTGGGCAGCTGATCCGTACCACGTCGTCGACCTTGTGGGTGAAGCCCTCACCAGGGCGGTCCCGGTCCTGGATGGGCGCGAACATGGTGCCGAGCATCAGGGCGGCGCCGTCGGGATAGTGGTGGTGCGGCCCGATCAGCTGCCGAACCAGCTCCTCGGGATCGCGCGACATCTGGGTCATCTCCGAGACCGCCTCCAGGTGGAAACCGTCCTCGCCGCGAACCTCCAGGCGCACCGCGAGTTCGCGTACCCGATCCATGCCGAACCGGTCGTCGAAGAGCCGGATCAGGGGGCCGAGGGCGCAGGAGGCGTTGTTGTCCTTCGCCAGGGGAAGCAGGAGCGCCGAGCGGCCCTCGATGTCGCGCAGGTTCACGTCGTTGCCGAGGGTGGCGCCGACGATCCGGCCACTGGACTGGACGATGAGCGTGACCTCGGGTTCCGGGTTGTTCCAGGTCGACGCGGCGAGCACGCCGACCGGAACGGCGGTGCCGACGGCGGAGAGGATCTGTCCCTTGGTGAAGATCTCGGCGTCCGGGCCGATGCCCACCTCCAGGTACTGGCTCCACATGCCCTCGGCGACCAGCAGACTCTTGAGCCGATCCGCCTCCGGCGAGCCCGCCTCCAGGCTGTGCAGGTCGACGCCGACGTCGGCGAGCATGCGGTGCCGGATGTCCGCCGCCAGCGCCAGGTCACCCCGCGCCCGTTCCTCGATCACCCGCTCGATCATGGAAATCGGGAAGGTCACGCCAGCGGCCTTGAGCGCCTGGAGGTCGACCGGGGCGAGCAACCAGGGCCGGCTGCGGTCCCGGGTCGCGGCCCCCGTGTTGGCCAGCATCTCCCCGAAGTCGCCCACCCTCGGCCCGTCGAGCCCGGCCACCGTCGCGGCGGGATCGGGCAGCTCGCAGATGTCGCGGACGGTCGGGAACCGGTGGCTGATGTCGATGACCGCGCCGTCGCGGACGGTCACCGGTGAGGGGCCGTCGCCGGACGGGTCCCAGATCCGGCCGATGAGGACGCTGTCGGCATCGTCCGGCAACGCTTCGGCGGCGGTACCGACCCAGTCCGCGGCCGCGGCCGACCCCCGGGGCCGTGGCAGCGTCATGAGTCGCTCTCCAGGTTGAAGAAGGACCGCTCGTCGCGGGGACGGATGTCGAAGACGGCGTCCTGGAACATCCGCAGCGGGTGCGGTGTGAACGGATGCTGCTCGATTGCGGTGAGATCCACATCGATGCCCAGGCCGATCCCGGTCGGGATGAGGATGTCGCCGTCGTCGGTCAGCACCAGCCGCTCGTTGGTGATCTCGGGACGCCAGGGCACATCGGTCGCCATGATCTCGAGGTACCGGAAGTTGGGCAACGTCGCCCCGAGTTGCAGCGTCGCGGCGGTGCTGAGTGGACCACTCGGGTTGTGCGGCGCGAAGCCCACGTAGCTGGTCGCGGCGAGCGTGGAGATGAAGGCCAGCTCGGCGATGCCGCCGGCGTGCGTCACGTCGGGCTGGACGAAGTCGACCGCCTGGCGGGCCAGCGCCGGCGCGAAGCCCTGTCGCCCGTACCACCGCTCCCCCGCGGCGATCGGCACCGGCGACGCGCGACGGATGTCGACGAGCGCATCGAGGTTGTCCGGTGGGCAGGGCTCCTCGAACCACACCGGGTCGAACTGGGCGATCTCGTTGGCGACCTTGATGGCGTGGCGGACGTCGAAGCGGCCGTGCCCCTCGACGAACAGCTCCACCTCGCGGCCCACCGCCTGACGGACGGCGTCGATCTGGGCCAGCACCCGGTCCAACTGCGCGGTGGTGATGGTCAGGTCGTAGTTCTCGAACGGGTCCCACTTGAGGCCCCGGAAGCCCGACTCCACCGTCCGGCGCGCGGCGGCCGCGTAGTCCTCCGGCGTGACGGCACCGGAGAACCAACCATTCGCGTACGCCCGGACCCGGTCGCGGGTCGCGCCGCCGAGAAGCCGGGAGACCGGTACGCCGAGCTCGCGCGCCGAGATGTCCCAGAGGGCCATTTCCAGCGAGCTCAACGCCGTCATGATCACCGGCCCGCCGCGCCAGTACCAGTCCCGCGCGGTCTCGTAGAGGATCTTCGAGATGCTGGTGGGATCCAGGCCCACCACCGCCTCGGCCAGCTCGGCGATGGCACCCTGGACGGCGCGTTCCTTGCCCTCCAGGGTGGCCTCACCGAGCCCGATGATCCCCTCGTCGGTGTGGACCCGCACGATGACGAGGTTCGTACGGTAGAAGTCGACGACCAGTGTGTCGACAGAGACGATCTTCATCTTTCGGCTCAACCCTTCACCGCACCGGCGGTCATGCCGGACACCACGTACTTCTGCACCAACAGATAGAAGGCGACGGCGGGCAGCGTGAACAGGAAGGCGACAGCCATCACCGTCTGGATCGGCGTACCCAGTTCGCCGATGAAGTTCGCGATTCCGACGGAGGCGGGCTGCAGATCGGGGTTGAAGATGAACGTCACCGCGAACACGTACTCGTTCCAGGCGTGGAAGAAGGCGATGACAGCGGTGGCCGCGATCGACGGCGCGATGAGCGGCACGTTGATCCGGGTCAGGGTGGTGAAGGGCCGGGCGCCGTCGGCGCGCGCGGCCTCCTCCAGCTCCTTCGGGATGCCGTCGATGGCGCCCTTGAGGATCAGCGCGACGATCGGCAGGACGAAGGCGGAGTTCACCAGGACGAGGCCGGTCAGCGAGTCGAGCAGTTCGAAGCGGCGGAACAGCGCGAACAGCGGGACGACCATGAGCGCCTCGGGGAGCATCTGCGTGAACAGCAGCACGACGGTCAGCACGGCCTTGCCCCAGAACGAGAACCGGGACAGCGCGTAGCCGAGCGGTATGCCCAGGCCGACGGAGAGAACCATCGTGCCGACGGCGATGATCAGGCTGTTCAGCAGCCACCCGGCCGCCTTGCCCTCGGCGAGCGCGTCCACGAAGACCCCGAACTGGCCGAGGTCGGGTGTGAGCCGGGGCTGATCGGCGAAGAGGTCGCTGTTGCTGGACAGCGCAGTGACAAACATCCAGTACAGCGGGAACACCGCGACGCCCAGCACGACGAGCACGGCGACGATCCGTGCGGTGACACCGAATCGGAAGCGCCTCATCGGACGTCCCCCTTCTCCACGGCACGGGCGACCAGGCGGCTGCCAATGATGACGATGAGCGAGATGACGACGCCGACCATTCCGATGGCCGCCGCCGATCCGAGTTCCTTCGAGTCGAACGCCTGCGAGTAGAGGTCGATGACGAGCGTCTCGGTGGCACCGACCGGTCCGCCCTTGGTCATCAGCCAGATCAGCTCGAACCGCCGCAGCGACCAGATCGTCATCAGCAGGGCCAGCAGGCCCACGGTCGGCTTGATGACCTGCCAGGTGACCGCGCGGAAGGTGGCCCATCGTCCGGCGCCGTCCACTGTCGCGGCCTCGTTGAGGTCCTGCGGAACGGACTGCAGGGCGGAGAGCAGCACCACGGAGGTGAACGGGAACAGCTGCCAGATGGTCGTGGCGAGCACCGCCGGGAGCGCGTAGCGCGAGCTGTCCAGGATGGCGCCACCCGGGACGCCGAGCCCGACCGCGTCGAGGAACCGGTTCACGATGCCGTACTGCGCGTTGAGCATCCAGGTGGCGATGAGCGCGACCGCGATGCCCGGTGCGGCCCAGGGGACGGTCACCAGCGCCCGTGCCACGCCCCGGCCGCGGAATTTCTTGTTGAGCAGGAGCGCGACGGCGAGCCCGGCGCCGATCGCGACGACCACACAGGTGATCACGTAGACGACTGTGATCAGCAGGGTGCGGTGGAATTCGGGGTCGCCGAAGATCCGGTTGAAGTTGTCGAGCCCGACCCACTCGCTGCGGGTGGGGTTGAGCAGCCTCGTCCTGGTGAAGCTGAGGTACACCTCCTGAATGAGGGGTACCACCTGGAAGACGAGGATGAACAGGGCGGCGGGTGCCAGGAACAGGTAGGGCGTCCACTTGCTACCCAGCGGGCTGGGCCGACGCCGGGGCCGGCCTGGGGTTGTTGTCTTCGGTGCTCCGGTCTGCTCGACCACAGTCATCGGGTTCGATCCTTCTGGGGGAAGGACGCTGCCGGCGCACGGATCGTTGCGCCGGCAGCGTCGCCTTGTCGAGCGGTCAGCGGACCAGTTCGCTCGCCTGCTGCTGGGCGCGATCCAGTGCCGACTTGAGATCGGCCTTGCCCTGCAGCGCCGCGACCACGTTTTGCACGACCACCTTGCGGATGTCCGGCGTCTTGGCCTCGAACCCCAGCACGATCTGCGGCAGGCTGGTCTCGGTGAGTCCGTCGAAGACGGGGAGGAACGGGGTCGCCTTGAGCGCCTCCGCGCTGCGCTGCGTGGTGGTGGCCACGCTGCTCGCACCGAGGATCTCCTGCAGCTTGACCTGGTTCTGCGGCTCCAGCGCCCACTTGATGAAGGTGCCGGCCTCGTCCTTGCCCTCGCTCGCCTCGTTGATGACGATCGGTGCGAGGATCGCGCCCTGCTTGCGAACGGGGAACGGGATGGGCGCGACGTTGAAGTTCAGCTTGGCGTTCTGGCCGCGGGTGGCGGTCACGTAGCCGCCGTTGTTGAGCTCCATTCCGACCTTGCCCTCGGCGAACATCCGCCGGAACGTGGCCGCGTCCGCGCCGCGCGGGATCACGTTCGCGTCGTACAGGTCCTTGAACGCCTGCAGGCCCTTGAGGTTCTCCGGCGAGTTGATCGTCAGGTTCTTGCCGTCGGACCACGCCCCGCCGAAGCCGTAGACGTAGTTGAAGATGTCCTGCCAGACACCGGCCTCCTCGGCCTCCGTCTGACGGAACGCCAGGCCGAAGACGTCACCCTTGGTCAGCGACTTCGCGGTGGAGGTGAACTGCTCGTAGGTGGTCGGCGGCGTCGGGATCAGGTCCGCGTTGTAGAACATCGCGTAGTTCGACGCCTCGAAGATGACGCCGTGCCGGACACCGTCGTGGACCATGAACTGGTCCGGCTGCTTGAGCAGGTCGTACTTGCCGGCGTCGATCACCTTGTCCAGCGGCGCGACGAGGCCGGCGTCAGAGGCCGCCTCGAACTCGGGCATGTCGAAGCGGATCAGGTCGGGGCCCTTGCCGCTGCCCATCTGCGTGAGCACGGTCTGGCCGAAGGTCGGGTACGGCACCGCGGCGGCGGACACCTGGACCTTGGTCTGGCTCTGGTTGAACTCGTCGAGCCACTTCGTCAACAGGGGCCCGCGACCCGGGTCGCCGAAGGTCGAGGCGGCGAAGGTCAGTTTGGTGACGCCGCCGCCGGAATCGCCGTCCGACCCGCAACCGGTCAGGAGGGTGGCGACCAAGCCGAGGGCACATGTCGCCCTGGCGATGCCGAAATGAGCGCGCTTATTACCCATCGTTACTCCACTGTTACGTATTGGCATCGAACCGATTAAATTGCAACGATCGTAGCGCCATGCGCAACGGTGTCAAGAGGCGATTGCGCATGGCGTCATCTACATTGCATAATGTGCAATGACTGCGACGGCGCTTTCCGTCGCGCGAGGGGAGACACAGCCTTGGCGCAATCAATCCGTCGCGCGATCGACCTCATCCGTCGATCCGCGGAGCACCCGCTGTCCCTTACGGAGGCTGCGGACGTGCTCGGCGTCCACAAGTCCACAGCCCTGCGCATCCTGCAGACACTGGAGTCCGCGCGCTTCGTCCGCCGCACCGGCGCGGGCACCTACGTGCTCGGCAGCGGCCTGATCGAGTTGTCCGAGCTCGCGCTCGGCTCGATGGACCTCCGCCAGCCCGCGGCCGCACACCTGCGTGCGCTGCAACGCGCGACCGGCCACACCGTACACCTGGCGCAACTGACCGGCGACGAGATCATCTATATCGACAAGGTGGACAGCCCGGCGTTCGACGCCGTCAAGCTGCCCTCGCGGGTGGGACGCGCGGTGTCCATCTACGCGAGCGCCGTGGGCAAGACGATCCTGGCCTACCTTCCCCGGCAGGAACGCGACCGTCTTCTCTCCCACGTCGTCTTCGAGAAATTCACCGACACCACCTTCACCGACCACGACGCCCTGGAAGCCGAACTTGCCCGCATCCACGACTGCGGCTGGGCCGTGGACAACGGCGAGCACGACGCGTACGTGATGTGCGTGGCCGCGCCGGTCAGGGATTCGCGGGGGCAGGTCATCGCCGCCGCCTCGATCACGGCGATCGAGGTCATCGCAAGCCTCGACCAGCTCAAGAGCAACCTTCCGCTGCTCCTGGAGACCGCCGACAAGATCTCGTACGAGCTCGGCTACGCGCCGCCCACCTCGGCGAGCCCGGACGGTGAGGCGCTCCGCCACCTGAGCGCGCACGCCCCGGGCGATCACCGCGTTTTCGGCGCCGACCCGCCGGTGATGCGGTGATGCTCGTCGGTCTCCATGTCGATGAATGCCTGGATCATGCCCCGGTAGATCCGCTCGATCAGATCCGGGTCCGCGCCGGCCTCGCTGGCCAACGTGCGGACCCGGGCCACCACCTGCGCCACCCGGTCCGGCGCACGGACCGCCTGGCCGTCGCTCTTGAGCGGGGCGGCCTGCCGGACCAGGGCCTCCCGCCGGGCGAGCAGGCCGACCAGTTCCCGATCCAGTACGTCGATCCCAGCGCGGATCTCGGTCAACGTCGCCGCAGTCTCTGCCACGCCGAAATCGTCGCACGAACTCGACGTACTGCGAGCCCTGCCGAACCCAAGCACCTGCTACCAGGGGTAGGCACCGCACGGTGAGGCAGCCGGTACGGGTCGAGGCAACCCGGTGTCAGCGGCCGACGTCGCTGCCGTTGGCGGCGCCGGCGCGAAGGCCCTGATCGATGAAGTTGATCAGCCAGGTGAAGCTCTCGTCGACGGACGCGTCGATCTGGAACCCACCGGCCGCCTCCAGGGTGGCGAAGCCGTGCAGGACGCTGCGCAGCGTCCGCATGGCGTGGATCTCCTGGGCGGGATCCAGGTCGTACCCGCTCAGCATGGCCGCCCAGGAGGCGAGCACCCGCTCGCTGGCCGGGATGAACGGGTCGTCGGGGCCGGTCGGGCGGGTGGCGTTGGCGGCCGCGTACCGGCCGGGGTGTTCCCGCACGTACGTCCGCATCGCCTGGGCGCCCGCGGCGAGGGCATTGCTGCCGGACCGGCCCTGAATGGCGTCGCGGATGACATCGCCGGCCTCGGTCATGGCCAGGACGGCGATCCGGTGCGCCAGTTCGGCCTGGCTGGTGACGTGCTTGTAGAGCGAGGGGGTCCTGACCCCGAGCCGTTCGGCGAGCAGACCCATGCTGAGGTTGTCGAAGCCGACCTCGTCGACGAGCGCGGCTGCGGCTTCGGTGACAGATGCCGGGGTGAGCCGGGCCTTAGGCATTGGTGAGCGTCCGGGCGAGGAAGGGCAGGGCCAGGCCGAGGACCTCGTCGGGCGTCTGGGCGTGCGGGTAGTGGCCCGCGCCCTCGATGACTGCCAGCTCACCGAGCCCTCGCGGCAGGTCGGCGATGATGCGTTCGCCCTCGGCCCGCGGGTCGGCCCAGTCGGGGTCGGCGCTGCCCTGGATCACCAGGACCGGGCAGGTGACGTTGGACAGTTGCCGACCGGCGTCGGCCGGGGTGGTCTTGGCCATGGCCTGGAGGACCTTCATCCGACCGGGCTCACTCATCTTGGCCTCGATGCGCGCCAGCTCGCTGTGCCAGTCGGCGGGCTTGGTGGGGATGGCCACGTCGAGGTACTTCTTCCAGCTCGCCAGGCTGCCCCGCAGGAGTACCTGCGCCAATTGGAGGTAGCCGGCCCGGAAGCGCTTCACCCGCACCAACCCGCCGAGGTCGAAGGACTGTGCGCGGGTGAACGGCGCCAGCTCGATGACGCCGGTGATCAGGTCGGGCGCGGTGGCGGCCGCGATGGTCGCGGCACCGCCGCTGATCGACTGGCCGATGAGCACGGCCGGACCGCCCAGGTGGCGCGCGACGGCGACGAGATCACCCGAGATGTCGGTGCGGCTGTAGCCGCCCCAGCCGAGGCTGGAGTCGCCGCAGCCACGGATGTCGACGTTGGCGACCCGGTATCCGGCCGCGGCCAGGGCCGGAGCGACGAACCGGTACGAGTGCCGGCTGTCGCCCATCCCGTGTGCCAGGACGACCAGTGGGCCCTGCCCGGTGACCTCGTAGGCGATGGTGTTGCCGGCAATGTCCAGGTATTCGGTCATGACGCCCCTCCACTGAAGCTAACGCGATTAGCTAGAGGCTAACCGCATTAGCCGCAGAGGGCAAACGCCGGTCGCCGCTACTTCCCTCCACCCAGGCCGAGCTGGGGATAGAGGGCGTCGGGGGCGGCGACCGCTCCGGGCGGCCGAGCGACAGTGACTGTCGTACCGAAGTCGCTGTAGCGCAGGGACGCGTTCGGCAGCCCGCCGGCCTCCGGCATCAGGAAGCTGACCAGCCGACCCTCGGTGTCCAGCGATGCCCGGAACGCGTGCCTGCGCGCGCTGTCCGGAAAGACGCCACCGGGACCGGGGCGGAAGCTGATCCCGTTACCGGCGGCAATCCGGGTCGCGTCGATCGTCCCGGAGATCTCCGGGCCGTCCGCTCGTGCCGTGACGATCGCGTCGATGAGGCGGCCGGAGCCGCCGGAGTCGTTCTTGCCCGGCGCGAAGCTGAGGCCGAAGTCCGACGGCACCCGGGCCGGGTCGAGGACCATCCATCCGTCGCCGACACCGCGGAACAGACTGGTCTTCATGTAGACCTCGTCGTCGATCATCCGGATCTCGATGGCCCCACCCGGCGCCGCAACCTTGGCGGTCAGACGCTTGTGGACGTTGTCGGTGTGCGACAGCGACGTGACCTGGCTGGCGATGTCGACGTCGCTGCGATAACTCGTCTGATTGACGAACGCCGTCCCCCCACGCAGCAGACCGATCGCCTCGGCCGTCGTGGTGGCATCGGCATCGGCATCGGCATCGGCGCTGGTGGCCGACACCGGGGCGGATTCAGGTTTGGGTTCGCTCTTCGTCGGCGCGCCAACCGAGCAACCCAGCAGGAGCAGGCCCGCAGAAATGCCGGCCATTGTGGCTCGACGTGTCATGGCCATCACGGTAGGCCGCCTCAGCAAGGTCTGGTGACCCATATAGTGCCGAGATGCAAACGGACACGGTACGGCAGGCTTACGGGTCGGTCGCGGAGCTCTACATCGAGCTGTTCGGCACGAGCCAGCAGGTGGACGCCGACGACCTCGCCCTCATCGAACGACACCTGGGTGACCTGCCCGGCCGGGTGCTCGATCTGGGGTGCGGGCCTGGCCACCTCACCGGCCACCTTCGTGAGCTGGGCGTCGACGTGATGGGGATCGACCTGGTCCCCGCGTTCATCGCGCATGCACGGGCGTCCCACCCGGGCGTCGAGTTCCACATCGGTTCGATGGAACGCCTCGACGTGGCGGAGGACTCCATCGACGGCATCCTGGCCTGGTACTCGTTGATTCATCTTCCGCCGCCGGAGTTCGACGGCATGCTCAAGGAGTTCCGGCGGGTGCTGGTCCCGGCCGGGCGGTTGGTCCTGGGCGTCTTCGACGCCGAAGAGGTAGGTGCCTTCGACCACAAGGTCCTGACCGCCTACCGCTGGCCGGTCGACGAGGTCTCCGAACGACTCGGCCGAGCCGGTTTCCGGGAGGTGGAACGTCTCCGGCGGCCCGGCACCGACGAGCATCGGCTGCTTGCCGCCATCGCGGCGATCGCGGTGTGAGACCGCCGAGGGCCGGCCCCCCAAAGGGAGACCGACCCTCGCCCAGCTGAGCACCCGCGTCGACGCGGGCGTGCGTTACGGTGCCAGAGCGCTCAGGCGCTGAGCTTCCCGGCGATCTTGACGACCCGCTCGGCCATGTGGTCGAGGGCAGCGAACTGGGCATCGTCCAGCGGGGCGTCGTTGCTTCCGCCGGTGACGTGCGAGACGCCGTACGGGTTGCCGTCGGCGAACTTCAGCGGGTCGGTGTAGCCCGGGGCGACGACCAGACCGCCGAAGTGGTGGATGGTGTTGTAGAGCGCCAGAAGGGTCGACTCCTGGCCGCCGTGCGCGGTCATGGAGGCGGTGAAGCCGGCGTACACCTTGTTGGCGAGCTGGCCCTGCGCCCACTGCGGACCGAGGGTGTCGAGGAACTGCTTGAGCTGGCTGGCGACGTTGCCGTAGCGGGTGGGCGTGCCGAACAACACAGCGTCCGCCCAGACGACGTCGTCGGCGGTCGCCTTCGGCTCGTTCTTCGTGGCGTCGAAGTGCTGGCTCCAGGCGGCGTTGGAGGCGATGGCCTCGGCCGGGGCGAGCTCCGGAACCTGACGCAGCCGCACCTCGGCGCCCGCCTTCTCGCCGGCCTCGGCGAGGCGCTTGGCCATGGCGTGGAGGGTTCCGGTGGACGAGTAGTAGATGACGGAGAGCTTGGTCATCGGAGGCATCCTTTCCCAAAGTAGTTGCCGCTGATAAATTTGCGGCCGCAACAATCTCGACTGTAGCAGCCACCTCGTGGCACCCCAACGTCCTGACCATGCCCACCTGCGTGACGGAGCACACCAGGAGACGGGCGCGGCCGCGGCCGTCCAGCCGATGAGGCGGAATGGTTCGGGCCCCTACGATGAGGCGATGGACCCCGCCGGGGCGCCAGCGGCGGCGCGGTACCAACTGCTCGGACCGGTCGAGGTGCGGTCGGCCTGCGGGGAACGGCTGGTCCTCGGCACACCGATGCAGGTGCGCCTCCTGGCCGTGCTGATGTCACAGCCGGGCACCGGGTGGTCCATCGACCACCTCGTCGACGAGCTGTGGCAGGGGCGCCCACCGAAGACGGCAGCCGGCAACGTGAAGACCTATGTCTGGGCGTTGCGCCGGGCGCTGCGCTCCCCCGGCTTCCCCGACCCCGCCATCCTCGCCGGGCCCACCGGCTACCGCCTCGCCCTGGACGGGCTGACGGTGGACAGCGTGGCCTTCGACGACCTGGCCCAGCGCGGGTATTCCGCGCTGCGGCAGGGTCACTGGTCAGCCGCCCAGGAGTCGTTCGAGGCCGCGTTGGCGCTCTGGCGTGGGGAGCCGTTCGCGGGCCTCCCCGGCTGGGGGGTGTTGCTCTCCGTCCGAGCGCGGCTCCAGGAGCAGCGGTCGAGCCTGGCGGAAGAGGTCGCGGACCTCCAGCTGCGCGCCGGACGGCATCACGAGCTGATCGAACCGCTGCGGAGCCAGATCGACGACGATCCGCTGCGCGAGCGCCCATGGGGGCAACTGATGGTGGCCCTGGCGCGGACCGGCCGGCGTGCCGACGCGCTCGCGACGTACCGGCAGCTCCGTCACCTCCTCGCCGAGGAGGTGGGAGTCGAGCCCGGCCCCGATCTCCAACACCTGCACACCCGCATCCTGCGAGCGGAGCGGGAGCTGTTGACATCCGATCAGCGGCCATCGGAAAGAGTCGCGCCGCGAATCGCCCCCCGGCAGCTGCCGGCCCCACCGACGTTGTTCACCGGCCGGGCCGCGGAGCTGGCCCGGCTCACCACGCTGCTGCTCGGTGACTCCCGCTCGGCCAGCACCGTCGTCGTCACCGGTACGGGCGGCGTCGGAAAGAGTTGGCTGGCGCTGCGCTGGGCGCACGACAACCTGCATCACTTCCCCGACGGGCAGCTCCACGTCGACCTGGGTGGATTCG
Organism: Micromonospora arida; assembly: GCF_003857035.1. Lineage (GTDB taxonomy): Bacteria > Actinomycetota > Actinomycetes > Mycobacteriales > Micromonosporaceae > Micromonospora > Micromonospora arida. The sequence continues at coordinate 9,357 of NZ_QGSY01000175.1, read as the reverse complement.
GCACCGCGACGCAGGAGGCGTCCCCCTCGGCCGTCGTCGTACGCTCGCTCCTGCCCGCCCTGGGTGTGAAACCCCTGGAAATCCCCGCGGAGCCGGCGGCCCAGTTCGCCCTGTACCGCAGCCTGACCGCGGACCGACAGCTGCTCGTGCTGCTCGACAACGCCCGCGACGCGGAACAGGTGCGGCCGCTGCTTCCGGGGTCGACCCGCTGCGGTGTGCTCGTGACGAGTCGCCACACCCTGCCCGGCCTGGTCGCCACCGATGGCGCCCATCCCCTCGCGCTGGACCTGCCCAGCGACGACGAAGCGCGCCAACTGCTCGTTCGCCGACTGGGTGCGCAACGGGCCGCCGCCCAGCCGGCAGCGGTGGACGAGCTGATCAGACGTACTGCGCGGTTGCCCCTGGCCCTGTCCATCGTGGCCGCGCGGGCCGCCGCCCGGCCCGCGTTTCCGCTCCAGGCCATCGCCGACGATCTCGCGGCGAGCCGGGGCGGGCTCGCCGCCCTGGCCACCGACGATGCCGCCACCGACGTGCGCACCGTGCTCTCCTGGTCGTACCGACTGCTCAGCACGGACGCGGCCCGACTGTTCCGGCAGATCAGCCTGCACCCCGCCGCCGACGTCAGCGCGGCGGCAGCAGCCAGCCTCGCCGGGGCCCCGCCGCACCTGATCCGGCCGGCGCTCGACGAGTTGACCCGCGCGAACCTGCTGGCCGAGCAGTCCCCCAACCGCTTCCGCTGTCACGATCTGCTCCGCGCCTACGGGGAGGAGCTGACATACGCGCTCGACTGCCCGGCCGACCGTAGCGCCGTCCGCAGGCGCGTGCTCGACCACTACCTGCGTGTCGCCCGTGACGCGGCGAGGCTGGTCGACGCTGGTTGGCAGCCGCTCGATCCGCCGCCCCTGCCGGCCGACGCGTCACCGTCGGCGTTCGCCGACCACCGGGCCGCGCTGGCCTGGTTCACCATCGAACAGCGGGTGCTGCTGGCCGCCGTCGACGACGCGGTCGCGCACCGTTCGGACGCCCACGCCGGGCACCTCGCCCAGGCCCTCACTCCCCTGCTCAGCCGGCTCTCGCAGTGGCACGACCTGGCCGCCGTACAGGCCATCGCGGTCACGGTCGCGCAGCGCCGCGGTGATCCACGGGCCGAGGCGCTGGCCCACCGGGACCTCGCGCTGGCCCACATCCAGCACCGCCGGTTCGGTGCGGCCCACCATCACCTCCGGCGCGCAATGGCACGGTACGACCAGGCCGGCGACCTCCCGGGGCAGGCCAGCGCACACCTGCACCTCGCCTGGCTCTCCGACATCGAGGGCGACGCCGGGGCGGCACTTCCTCATGCCAGGCAGGCACTGGCGTTGGCCAGCAGCACCGACGACCGGCTCGGCGAGGCCGCGGCGCTCAACGCTCTCGGCTGGAGCCACGCGCGGCTGGACGAGCACGCCCGCGCCATCACCTACTGCGAGCAGGCGCTGGCGCTCTACGAGAAGGGCGAGGACCGGCTCGGCGCGGCCCACACCTGGGACAGTCTCGGATTCGCCTATCACGGCCTCGGGAAGCATCCGACCGCGGCAGACTGCTACCGGCGCGCTCTGGCGCTCTATTCCGACGTCCAGGACCCGTGCGGAAGGGCGGACACACTCGTCCGCCTCGGCGACACCCATCAGGCGGTGGGCGACCACGACACCTCGGTCGACCTGTGGCGACAGGCGTTGGCGATCCTCGACCGGGTCGGTCATCCGCAGGCCACGATGCTGTCCGAGCGGCTTGAGGCGTACCGATGATCGCCCTGCGCCGAGCGTCTGCGGACCGGCATGGATCCGACGTGGACCGGGCGTCGGCAGGCTGGACGAATGTTGACCACGAAGAGAACCACCTTCCGGCATCCCCGCGGGGTCGCCCGTCGACGCCGACGGCTCCTCGGTAGCCTTTCGGCCGTCGTCGCGGTCCTCGTCGCCCTCTCGCTCAACGCCCCACCGTCGCTCGCGGGCACCACGCCGACGGCCGGTGGCACCGGGCCCGTCGCCACAGACACCACCGGCGGTTGGAACGGTCGGATCGACTGGCAGGCGTGCCCGGAACAGCCCGACGATCCTGGTACGCGGTGCGGCGCCCTGCGCCTGCCGGTCGACTGGGCCCGACCGGGCGGGGAGACCTTCCCGCTGGCCCTGGCCCGGCGACCCGCCACCGATCCGGCCGCCCGCATCGGTGTTCTGGTCTTCAACCCCGGCGGGCCCGGCCTGTCCGGGGTGGACGTGGCGTTGACGGCCGCCAGTCAGCTCGGGCCGGACGTGTTACGCCGCTTCGACATCGTCGGCTTCGACCCCCGGGGCACGGTCCGTAGCGCACCGGTGCGCTGCTCATCGGAGCTGCTGGGTCAGCATCCCTCCCTGACGCCAGCCAACGCGGCGGAGTTCGAGCGACTCCGTACCTACAACCGCCAGTTGCGCGACGACTGCCGCGCCCACAGTGGCCCACTGTTCGACCACCTGGACAGTGTGAGCGTCGCGCGCGATACCGACGCCATCCGGGCCGCGCTCGGTGAGCGACAGCTGAGCTTCTATCAGTGGTCCTACGGCACACTGATCGGGCAGTCCTACGCCGAGCTGTTTCCCGACCGTGTCCGCGCACTGGTCATGGACAGCGTGATGGACCACAGCCAGGGGGTCAGGGAATACTTCCGCAGCGGGGCGGCCAGTAACGAGGCGCTGTTCCACGAGTTCGTGACCTGGTGCGAGCGGAACCCTGGTTGCGCGCTGCACGGACGTGACGTGCCGGCACTCTACGACCAACTGATGCGCCGCGCCGATGCGGGCACGCTGCTCGACGCGGCCACCGGCACCCCGCTGACCTGGTTCGAGCTTGGGTTCGCGACCTTCGTCAACTTCTTCGACGCGACCTGGGCCGATCTCGCGAACATGCTGCTCGCGCTGGAGCGGGGCGAGCCCGCCTCACTCGCGTCCCCGATGGTGCCGGTCGACGGCGACAAGGACCTGACCGAGTACGCGTTACCGGCGTTCTGCCAGGACTGGTCGCTGCCGGTCGACGGGTTCGCCGACTGGAACCGGTATCTCGACCTGTCCCGCGCCGCGGCACCGCACCTGCGGGCCTCCCCGTTGGCCGTCCGCTTCGGCGCGATCTGCCTGGGCTGGACGGCGACCAACCCACAACATCAGCTGCGGGTACGGACGAGCGCGCCGCTGCTGGTGCTCAACGGGCGGTACGACCCGGCCACCCCGTACGACGGGGCTCAGCAGGTGGTGCGCCAGCTCGGCAGCCGGGGCCACCTCGTCACCTACGAGGGGTCGGGCCACGCCAGCTACCCACGGACCGAGTGCACCCGTCGTCAGGTGGGAGCGGTACCTCATCACCAGAACCACACCGCCGACCGGAGCGAGCTGCCCGGCCGCCCCGGTCTGACGGGTCGACATCGTCACGGTGACGCCCCAGCTCACGGTAGGTAGTGCGACCCACCCCGACGGCGTGTCGGTCAGGTCCCCTACCCGGTGGCTGGGGCGTCGCCACCGCAACCGTTTCAGGTCAGGAGCCGTCGGACGGCTCGGCCGGCTGCTGCCCCGGCCAGAACGGCCACTCCTCGAATGAGCGGCACCGTCCGTCGTCGGCGAACCGCATGACCCACAGGTCGCGGTACTCCTGGTCGACCGGGTCGCCGTAGCGGACCTCCTGGCGCGACACGGCGGTGTCACCCTCGACCGCGACGATCTCCGTGGTCAGTTGGAACACCTCGTCGGGGCCCTTGCGCTGCTTCTCCCACATCCGAGCGATGGCCGGCAGGCCGACGACGGGCGTCCAGTACGGCCCCTGCTGATAGCTCGCGTCCTCGGTGAAGAGCGTAACCAACGCGTCCGTGCCCGGGGTCCGCCAGAGCCGCTCGTAGGTGGCAAGCCAATCCTCGACGTGCTTCCTGTCCATGGCTCTCACCCTGCCATCCGAGCGGCGGTCAGCTGGGAAAACCCGCAGGCCGCGGGTGGCGCACCCGTCGAGGCGCTGGCCGGCCTCGGCCCTGGACACCCTTGACATCGAAAGGGGTATCCAGCCACACTCCCGATGCTAATTCGATTTAGCTGCCATCGAAGCCCTCAACTCCAGCACCGGACCAGACCGCGACGAGCGACCACCACAAAGGAGTCTTCGCGCATGAGGGAAACGACCGGAAGACGCAGGCTCCGGCTTGCGATCTCGATTCTCACGTTCACGGCACTCGGTGCGGGGGCCATCGTCCCCGCGCCGGCTGCCGCCGCCGGCAGGCCCGCGCCCGCGCCGGGTGCGACGGTCAAGGCGGACCGCAAGTCACCGACCGGATACACAGTCACGTTCGTCTACCGCAATCCCCACGCCACCCAGGTCCGGCTCGCCGGGGACCTGACCCTGCTCGACGTCGACACCGGCACCACGCGCTACCAGCCGGAAGAGTGGCAGCCGGGGCGCTACCACGCGGGCGGCACCGAGTTCCTCCGGGACATGACCCGGGACCCGAAGGGGAACTGGTCGGTTTCGGTCCCGCTGCACGCCGGAGGTCTCAGCTACTGGTACCGCGTCTGGGACCCGACCCAGGGCTGGGAGAACAAGCGCATCTGGGACCCCGCCTCGACGAACCCTCGGCCGCCAGGCGAGTCCTCGTTCCGGGTCAGGAACAACGACGTCCTCGATGCCGTCCACGTGCCGTACGCCAAGAAGCAGAACGACCCGGGGCTCAAGGCGCGTGCGGACTACGAGTTGCCGGTGGCCGACCGCGCGAAGCGGGGAACCGTCAAGTACATCCCGTACACCACGATCCTGGGCGACAGCGGCCACTACCTCGGCGTCTACCTGCCGGCCAACTACGACGCCAACCGCGCGGAGCCGTACAAGGTCGCGTACCTCGCCCACGGCATCTTCGGCGACGAGACCGACTTCATGGTCCCCGCGAACGTCCCGAACATCCTGGACAACATGACGGCCAGGGGCGAGATCGAGCCGACGGTGGTCGTCACCATGGGCAACCACTTCACGGGCACCAGCCTCGGCTTCGCGTCCTACAACCAGACCAACGCGGCCAACAACCTGGTCCAGACGATCCTGCCCCTCATCGAGAGCAGCTACAACGTCTCGACCGAGCGCTCCGGGCGGGCCTACGCCGGGTTCTCGTACGGTGGAATGACGGGCGGCGTCGTCATCAGGAACTACCCGACCACCTTCGCGTTCTACGGACACTTCTCCGGCAACCCGTCGCTCACCACCCAGGACTACGACACCATCGCGAACGCGGTCGGGGACGACGACCTCACCGTCTTCCTCGGCAACGGCGTCTTCGAGGGCAACCTCAACGCCCAGAACGCCATCGCGGACAACTTCCGGGCCCGGGGGTACGCCGCCGCGACGACCCAGGTCCCCGGCGCGCACGACGGAATGACGGCCGGGCAGCTGTTCACGATCTTCGCCCGGGACCACCTGTGGTCGGGGGTCGACTCCGTGTCGGTGACGCCCGCGACGGTGAACCTGACGAAGGGCTGGAACTGGAACAGGCAGTTCACCGCTCAGGTGACGACCAACGCAGGCGTGAGCCCAGCGGTGACGTGGTCGGTCCGGGGAGCGACCTCCACCGGCACCACCATCTCCGCGAATGGTCTGCTCTCGGTCGCCGCCACGGAGACCGCGTCGTCGCTCGCCGTCGTGGCGACCTCGGTGGTCGATCCGACCAAGTCACGCTCGGCCCAGGTCACCCTGACGCCTCCGGGCACGGCACGGGTCGCGGTGAAGGCGAAGGCGGCGCCCGCCTCGGTCGTCCGGGGTGACACGTTCACGCTGACCGTCGACGTGCGGGCACAGTCTCCGCACCGGAAGGCTCCGCAGGTGACCGGCGACGTCGCCGTCACCTTCGGCGGTGCCACCCAGGTGGTTCCGCTCCGCGCCGGCGCGGCCGTCGTCACGCTGCCGACCGACGGGCTGCCCGCAGGGGTGCACCCGGTGCACGTCGCCTACTCCGGTGACCCGGTGCACGCTCCCACCGCAGCGGTCCACCAGCAGCTGCGGGTTCGTTAACCAGCCGACCGGGTGGGCCGGCGACCGCTCGTCGTCGGCCCACCGTCAGCTGCCCGCCCCGGACCGTCAGCTCACGCCCCGGACCGCCTCGATGATCGTCTCGGCGACCTCGCCCGGCCGGGCCACCGCCATCGCGTGTGAGCCGCCGACGATCTCGCGCTGCCCCCGGGGGTTGGCCCGCTCGGCCATGAAGCGGTGTACCTCGACGGGAATGTTCTTGTCGGCGTCCCCGAACACGAACCAGCTGGCCAGCGATCGCCAGGCGGGATCGCCGGTGAGCTTGCCGCCCAGGCCCTCTTCGGTGATCGGCCGCTGGGTCCGGGCCATCAGCGCGGCCATGTCGTTCGACGCGTCCGCGCAGAACTGCGCGTGGTACTGGTTTTGGCCGATCGCCACCTCGTTCCCACCGCTCGACACCGGGTACTGCACCAGCGTGTCGGCGAGGGTGCTGCCGGGGAACTTCGCGGACAGCGCCAGCGCCGACTCGCCGGTGTCCGGGGCGAAGGCGTTGACGTACACGAGGGCCCGCACCGAGGTGTCGCCGGCTGCGGCCTGCGTGATCACCATGCCGCCGTACGAGTGGCCGACCAGGATGACCGGGCCGCCGATCCCGCGGACGACATCTCGCACGTACTCGGCGTCGCCCGCGACGCTGCGCAGCGGGTTCGCGACGGCCACCGAGTTGTACGCCGAACCCAGCCGCTCAAGCACACCGTTCCAGCTCGCCGACTCGGCGAACGCGCCGTGCACGAGCACGAGCGTGGGCTGTGGATCAGGCATGATAGGTGCCCCCTCACTCCGTGAAGCTGTTCACCGCGGTCGCACTGGTACGCCTGGATACCCGTTACGCGAGTGTGAAACGTCCGGCCCCGATGTGGCAGGAGGCTGCGATGGATACGACGACGGTGACCGACGTGATGGCCGAGCTGGCCGGGTTGGAGGACCCGAAGGCACGTGAGGTGAACGCCAGGCACGGTGACGATCATGGTGTGAACCTCGGCGCGCTTCGGGCGCTCGCGAAGCGGCTGAAGACGCAGCACGATCTCGCCCGCCAGCTCTGGGCGACTGGTGACGTCTCGGCGCGGCTGCTGGCAATCCTGATCTGCCGTCCCCGGGCGTTCGAGCGGGACGAGGTGGACGTCATGTTGCGCGAGGCGCGCACCCCGAAGGTGCACGACTGGCTGGTGAACTACGTGGTGAAGAAGAGCCCGCACTCCGAAGAGCTGCGGCTGGCCTGGTTCGCCGACCCGGATCCCGTGGTCGCGAGTGCCGGCTGGGCGCTGACCACCGAGCGCGTGACGAAGAAGCCTGAGAGTCTCGACCTCCCGCGACTGCTCGATGTGATCGAGACCGAGATGAAGGACGCGCCGGATCGCCTCCAGTGGGCGATGAACCACTGCCTGGCGCAGATCGGCATCGAGCACGCCGAGCACCGCACCCGGGCGATCGACATCGGCGAACGCCTCGAGGTGCTCAAGGACTACCCCACCTCCCCCGGCTGTACGTCTCCGTTCGCGCCCACCTGGATCAGCGAGATGGTGCGCCGAGCGCGATAGGCAGCGAATGCCGGTCGATCCCGCATCGGCGGGGTCGACGGCGTCTCCCGTGCACCCCTATAGTGAGTTCCATTATGAGACTTACTGCATTCTGGCGGTGGTGGGTCGCCGGCACGACCAGCCAACTCGGCTCGGCGGTCGGCACGCTGGCCCTACCGCTGACCGCGTTGACCGTGCTCCACGCGTCGGCCTTCGAGATGGGTCTGATCACGGCGGCGAGCTATCTGGCGTACCTTCTGATCAGTTTGCCGGCGGGCGTGATCGTGCAGCGCCTGCCGCTGCGCGGCATGCAGGTCGCCCTGGATCTGGTCCGGGCGCTCGCCATCGCGTCGGTCCCGCTGGCCTGGTGGTTCGACATGCTGACGGTGGCCCAACTGATCGCGGTCGCCCTGGTGGTGAGCTTCGCCAACGTGCTGTTCGACGTGGCGAACCAGACCTTCCTGCCGGAGATCGTGCCGGCCGCGCAGTTGCAGGCCCGCAACAGCCTCACCTCCGGCACGCACGCCGCCACTTCGCTGGGCGGGCCATCCCTGGGCGGTCTCGCGGTGCAGTTGCTGGGCGCCGTGCCGACGCTGTTCGTGGACGCCGTCAGCTACCTGCTCTCCGCCACGTTGCTGCGCACCCTGCCGGCCCGGCGGGTGCAGCGACCGGCCGAGCGGCCGCCTATGACCACGATGATCCGCGAGGGCTGGCACTTCGTGATCCGGCACCCGATCATCAGACCGGCCATGTGGGACGCCACCGCGACGAACTTCGTCAACGGTGGCATGCTCGCCCTGTTCCCGTTCTACCTGGTGCGTGAGCTGCACGCACCGCCGCTCATGGTCGGGCTGTTGATCGCCGCCGACGGCCTCGGCGCGCTCATCGGCGCGGCGTTGACGACCCGCTTCACCGATCGGTTCGGCACCGCACGCGGCCTGATCATCGCGGCCTCCGTCGGTGTGGCCGGCGCGCTCATCATCCCGCTGGGCACCGGCACCGCCGCGTTCGTGGCCTTCGCCGTCGGAAACCTCATCTTCGCAAGCTCCAACGTGGTGCTCAGCGTGACCACCCGCACCTACCGGATGCTCGCCAGCCCACCGGAACTGCTGTCCCGGGTGATCGCCACGGTCAAGTTCGTCTCCTGGGGTGCCATCCCGGTCGGCGGCCTGCTCGCCGGCGTCCTGGCCGGGCCACTCGGTGCCCGTACCACCCTGCTGATCTTCGGGGCGCTCACCGTGCTGTCCCCGATCATCTACCTGTCGACGCCGATCCGCCGGCTGCGTGACCTGCCACTCGACCCCACGCCGACACCCACCGAAGCTCGGGTGTGACCCGGCCGGGCGCGCTCCCGGTCTGTCCACATCGCTCGGTCGAGACATCGACGGGAGGTGTAGCCCGCGATCTGCCGGGGCAAGAACCCTCGCATGGAGGGACCGGCGGGGTGCGAGGGCCGACTGCTCGGTCAGCGGCACCGGGCCGGTGAGCCGGACCGGGCAAAGCTGGCGACACCGCTGCCGGCGGCCTCCCTCTGATGCGGCTGAGGCACAGCCTCCCCCCGGTGGCGCTCGGCGCGGTGGCGCTCGGCGCGGCTCTGGGTGCCGACCCCGCCCACGCCGACACCCCATCGCCGTCGCGGCTCCCGCTGGTGGGGGTCACCACCTCGACGGAGGCCACCAAGGTTTCGGTGGCCGACGTGGTCACGGTGCGGCCGACCGTCCCCCTTCCCCTGCCGACCGCAGTCGTCCCCCTGCCCGTGCCCCTACCGTCGACGGACCCG